>JAHHSK010000005.1 GCA_020025255.1 Ruthenibacterium sp.
AGCCGCGATGCATACAATGCACTATCACCATACAGGGAGTTGTTGTGTCATGAAGGGGAATCCGGAAGAACGTGCCGTCGAACTGGGAGAATACGTTGCCGCAACGGGTGCTACGGTACGGCACACAGCACAGAAATTCGGCATCAGCAAATCCACCGTACATAAGGATCTAACGCAGCGTCTCAAGCGTTTGAACCACGGCCTTTATGACGAGGTTCAGGCTGTACTGCTGAAAAACAAGCTGGAACGGCACATTCGCGGCGGGCGAGCCACGCAGCTGAAATATCACCCGGAATCAAAATAAGTGCGAAAAAGATGCGGCTTGAAAACTGCATCTTTTTCTATCCTCGCCCCGCAGGCCGTAAGCTTTTTCCTGCATCATGCCTTGTTATCTTACCTCTTGCACTCAACACACCGGCTTATCTGCTGCGGCAATCCCCTTTCCGGCGGATGCATTCCCTACCGATATCGGATTCGAAAACATCCGTACAGATTCCCTTCTTCCAGTAGAAAATAAGCCGAAAGCATGCTATAATAAAGCTCATGGATTTTTTTAAAGGATGAGATTTGATTGGCATACCGACTTGTTGAAAATAACGGCGACAGCATCCGCGTACCGCAGCTGGTATTTGCAAAGCTGCCCGAAATCGAAGACGACTGGCTTCGTGTGGCGCTGTACGTCATCCAAACCGGCGATACGGATCCCATGCGCATTGCCGGTGCACTGCGTCTGAAAAGTGCCGACCGCGCGCAGACCGCATTGGTCTTTTGGAAAGGGGCCGGTCTTTTGGAAAGTGCCGAAAGCACAGCGGTGCCCGGCAGCATTGATGCCGCACCTGCCCCGCGCGCGCACCTTACCACGGCGGAAGTGACGCACGCCGCGGCACATGACCCTGCAATCGCCGGCCTTGTTCAGGAGTGTCAGGCGATTATGGGCGGAGTGATATCCCAAGCTGACACCAATATTTTTGTTTCGATGTATTTAACGGACGGCATGCCGGTGGATATGATCCTTCTCGGCACGGCCCATTTTGTCTCCATAGGCAAGCGCAGCGCCCGCTACATTGAACGGGCGATGCTGGGCTGGCAGCGGGAAGGCATTGATTCCGGCGAAGCCGCCGAACGCTATCTGCACATGCTGAACGAACGCAGTCTACATGAAGCCGAAGCCGCAAAACTATTTGCGCTGCCCGACGCCAAGTTCACGCGCGCAGAAAGCCGCTGTATCGCAGAATGGTACGAGGTGTACGGATATGGCGCCGATATGATCGTTGAGGCGATCGCCTACGCCGGAGAGAAAAAGACCGTAAAATATGTAAACGGGATTCTGCGCGCATGGTACACCAAAGGCTACCGTGATGTACGCGATGTCATGAACGAAAGTGCTGTCACCGGCGGCAACGTGCGCGCCGCCGAGCCCGCCGCCAAGCACAACATTCTGGGCGGCGGCATTCGCCGTGCACCCCGCGTGCCGAAGCCGCATCAGGAAGGGGAATCGAAATGACAAAAGACGAGCTGTACCGGAAAGCACAGCATATTGTCGCCGGACGGCGGCAGAAGGCACTGACGGATGTCCGCAATGCGCAAGATCGCGCCCAGCGTGCACTGCCGGAGCTTTCCGCTTTGCGCGATCAGCGCACGCTTGCAGGAATCGATGCGGCACGCCTTGCCGCATCCGGTGCCCCGCAAGAAGATGTCGATGCCGCCCTTGCCCGCTGCGCGCAGTACGACCAGCGGTACAGCGAGCTGCTGCGTTCCGATCCGCAGCTTGCCGCCGCATTGACACCCGCTTTCACCTGCCCGCTGTGCGAGGATACCGGACGATATCACGGTGAAGTGTGCGAATGCGTTCATTCCATTGTTCGGGAACTGCGTCAGAAGGAAGTGAACGAATCCTCGCCCCTCTCACTTTCCTCTTTTGAGACCTTTTCGCTTTCCAAATATCCCAACGTCCTTGTGCCGGAACTCGGTATCACCGCCCGGGAGCATATGTCGCAGATTTTGGCTTACTGCCGCTATTATGCCGATCATTTTTCGCCCCACACCAGCAGCAGCCTGTATTTGTTCGGCGGTGCCGGCCTGGGTAAAACCCACCTTGCGCTTGCCATTGCCAACACGGTGCTGCAAAAGGGCTTTGATGTTGTTTATACCAGCGCACAAAACGCATTCAGCGCGATCGAGCGCGAACGCTTTTCCGAAAACGATGGCAGCACCATGAACACACTGCAAAATGCAGAGCTTCTGATTCTGGACGATCTTGGCACGGAATACATTTCACCGTATGTCAGCAGCTGTCTTTACAGCCTTGTCAACACACGCGTATGCCGCAGCCTGCCCACGATCTACACCAGCAACATCGTCAACGACGCCGATCTGCAGCGCCGTTATACAGAAAAAATCGTTTCCCGCCTTCTGGGCAGCTGCGAATCTCTGGGATTCTGCGGCAATGATATCCGCTTAATGGATAAATAACGCCTGCGTCCGTGCTTCTTTCCGATGCCGGGCGCACCCCTGCCGCACTGCACACAGGTTATGGATGCCACACGCAAAAAGAACGGAGTGATTTCGGTCACTCCGTTCTTTTTGCGTGTGGCTATATCTCCCCCGCTTTATTTTGTAAGCCTGCGGTTCATATATCGGGGATTGATTTTTAACAGGTATATGCCGCAAATAACCATAAGCAGCAGCATACCGGTAAAATAAAGCTTGGTAAAATAGGCAAATAAGGCAGCCGCCGCCTGAATGCAGCAGTATAAAAGCTCTATTTTTGCATTTTTTGCTCTTTGCACCGGATCGGTTTCGTACCGGATATTGCAGGCCATCCAGATCGATGCCGCCAGCAGCACAACCGTTTTGCAGAGCCCGACAAGATGCGGATTCACGCCTTGTGCGATCGGCTGTATCGCCACATTCAATGCAGACGCCTGTGCAATAATTGCAATTTTGATCAAATTGGCTCGTAAAATATCGGGATCCCGTTTTGTCTGTACCATAGCGGGGATACCCTCATCGCTTTGATCCTCGTCATTCAGCAGATAGTCTGTTGTCACGCCAAATAAGCGGCCGAGTTCTGCAATGTTATTTGCCGCGGGCTGCGCCGTTCCATTTTCCCAGCGGGAAAGTGCCTGTCGGGAAACATTCAGCCGTTCGGCTGCTTGCTCCTGCGACATCCCGGCCTGCCTTCGCAATTTCAAAATCTTATCATTCAGTTTCATTGCCTTCCCCCTTTCTGTGCCTTTATTTTAGCAAACGTCCGGTTCATTTACAAGAAAGCAGGCTTTACATTTCCGCAACAACCCGTTCCATCGCACCGGAATTTCTGCATCATGGGATGGTTTTGCTTACTGTCTCCACGGTTCTGCATAGATATACGCTACACGAGCATCGTCGCGCATCTTTAGGAACGTATCCTTTTTCGCCGTGACCGCAAAGCCATAGACATGCAGCCCGTTTTCCCGCAGGCGCTGCAGATCTTCCTCCGGCACACGCACATCCGGCCCGCCGAACATCTTGGAAACTTCCGGATGATCCTTCAGATATCGCACGATGCTGATGAAATGTTCTGTGCCATTCGATGCATCCCACTGCCCATGATCCTCCTGCCCAAAGGCAAGATATGGGTAGCGCTGCGTATCCCAGTGCATACTTTCCCATACACCCGAACGGTTGAATCCCATACCATTCGCATAATACTCACCGTTTTCCTGTTCGAGCGCCACCGCGCACCACAGATTCGCCTGTTCCGTTGGAAGTGTCTGAATCCATTTTTCAAACTCCTCGTATTCCGTAACAGCCCGGAGCGAAACATAACCGATATACCATTCGTTTTCTTCCAGTTCTTCCAGCGCCTTGTACTGATTCTCCCATTCGCCGCCCGAGCCGACCCGATTGCCCGTTTCGTGATTGATCATGATCGGGCCGTCCATATCTTCCGGCAGAACAAAGGCGTTGCCTGTGGGAAGGCGGAACGGATTTTCATTATACAGCAGAAGCTCACCGCGCGTCAGCTTGCCAACCACAGTCTCCCAGCGTCCGTCGATCGTCCATGTCTGCGGAATTCGGATCACATATTCGCCGTACCCTTGTGCATCAGCCTGCACATGATTGCGCCAGCGTCCCGGCAGGAACGCTTCGGTATAGACGCTCAGATCCAGCGCCATGCGCTGCGTAATCAGCCCATCGTTCTGCTCGCTTCTTCCCACAACCTCGTTTGGGTTGTAAAAAAGCAGCGAAACGACATGCGGCAGCACCAGCACCGCACACAGCACCGCCGCCAGCACACACACGCCCACGATCACGCCCATTTTTACAAACGCCTTACGGATCGATCTGCGGATCACCGAAAGCAGCTGCGTGTCGTCTGCGCCGTCTTTTCCCGGCGGGACATCCGCTTCCTCATCCAACTGTATGAAATCGGATGCTTCAAACAGAAATTCGCTGATCGCATCCTGCTTTTCGATTTCCTTTTCCACTTCTTTCCGGGTTTCTTCGTCCAGCTTTCCCTCTTTATACAATTTCAGCCGTTCATGATAGGTCACAACCGCTCTCCTCCATTCTCTGTTTTAATTCCTGCCTGGCCCGGTATGCCAGCACGCGCACATTTTCCGGCGTTAGATGCATCACGGATGCGATT
This sequence comes from Ruthenibacterium sp., assembly GCA_020025255.1. Classification (GTDB taxonomy): domain Bacteria; phylum Bacillota; class Clostridia; order Oscillospirales; family Ruminococcaceae; genus Ruthenibacterium. The sequence continues at coordinate 4,634 of JAHHSK010000005.1, forward strand.
TCCATTTGCGAAAGTCCGCCGAAATAACGAAGTGTCAGCACCTCACGCTTCTTTTCTTCCAATCCGGACAGGGTCTGATACAAAAGACGGTTGCGCTCTGACCGGATCAGTTTTTCCACCGGATGCTCCTGCTCGATCTGCCTGGCTTCCGGGGCCTCTTGCATCTGCAGCACTCGCTTTTCTTTTTTCCGGTAATTGAAATACAGATTGCGCGCCACCATATAAAGCCACGCACGGAAATTTTCGTGATTTTCCGGAAGAGCCAAAAGCGCCTTCAAAAACGTTTCCTGCAAAAGATCCTCTGCTATGTCTTTATTGCGGCTCATTGCATACAGATAAAGATACACTTCTCTTTGGTACTGTTCGTACAGCCTGCACAGCTGCTCTCCGTTCAAGGTGCTCCCCCCTTCCTGAAGCATTCACTTATATAACAATCCCGCCGTGGAAACGTTACACAAAAAAGTAAAATAAAAAACGCCCCGCCTCGGATGCACCGCTGCGGAACGTTTTCTTATTGCTTACAGTTCGCCCTTGCTCGACATTTTGAGATAGGCGTTGATGAATCCGTCGAGATCGCCGTCCATGACCGCATTTACATTGCCGTTTTCAAAGCCGGTGCGATGATCCTTTACCAGCGTATACGGCATGAATACATAGCTGCGGATCTGGCTGCCCCATGCGATTGCATTCTGTACGCCTTTGATATCGCTGATTTTATCCAGATGCTCGCGTTCCTTGATCTGATACAGCTTTGCAGCCAGCATCTTCATACACATATCACGGTTTTGGAACTGGCTGCGCTCGTTCTGACAGCTTACCACAATGCCCGTCGGGATATGGATCAAGCGCACCGCGCTGCTGGTTTTGTTGATGTGCTGTCCACCTGCACCGGAGGAACGGAAAACTTCCATTTTGATATCCTCCGGTTTGATTTCCACCGTGATATCATCATCGAGTTCCGGCATGACTTCCAGCGACGCAAAGCTTGTGTGGCGGCGTCCGGAAGAATCGAACGGCGAAACACGCACCAGACGATGCACGCCGTTTTCACTGCGCAGAAAGCCGTATGCGTTGTGTCCTTCGATCAATATGGATGCCGATTTGATGCCAGCTTCGTCACCGTCCAGATAATCCAACACCTTAACATTCCAATTATGCGCCGCCGCAAACCGGGTGTACATGCGATACAAAAGCGAAACCCAGTCCTGCGCTTCGGTGCCGCCCGCCCCTGCATGGAAGGTCAGAATCGCATTATTGGAATCATACTCGCCATTCAGCAGCGTCACCAGACGCATTTCCTCGATTTTTGCGCTCAGGGCATCAACCGCCGCCTGTGCTTCCTGTGCAAGCTCGGGATCCTCTCCCTCTTCCCCGCACATTTCAACCAGCGTTTCCGCATCTTCCAGCATGCCGGTAAGCGTCTTATAATCTTCCAGCTTTTCTTTCAGTTCGCCCATCTCGGCAAAGACAACGCCGGATGCCGCGGCATCATCATAAAATTCCGGGCTTGCACTTTTCTGTTCCAGTTCTTCCAAGCGCATTTTGCAGTTTTCGATCGCCAGTGCATCGTGCAGATCTTCCACCTCCGGCGCAAGATCCGACAGCAGATGCTTTACATCATCTAAAATTATCATAAGTTCCTCACTTTATTTTCTCAAACAATACGATATTCGTTCATATTTTTCTATTATAATGGAAACATTCGTTCTTGTAAAGAAGCTTTCCCTCTTTACTTTTACACTATGTTTGGAGTAATATAGGAGTATATATCGTTTTTGGAGGATATTCCGCGATGATGGATTACAAAGGTCACAAATGCGCCGCATGCCATAAGGTCTTCACTGGGAATGATGATATCGTCATCTGCCCCGAATGCGGAGCGCCCTATCACCGAGAATGCTACGCTGAAAAGGGGCATTGCATTTTCCGCGATAAACATAAAGACGGCTTCGAATATGCCCCGCCTGAGGCCAAGCCCGATGTCAACGCCGGGGCTGATTGCCCCGTGTGTCCGGTATGCCATGCACAGAACCCGCCTGACACTCTGTTCTGCGAACACTGCGGTCAGCCTATGCCCGCCGCTTCCAATCCGTATCGGAACAATGATCCGGCCGGTGCGCAGTTCAACGCCCAGTTCGGCCAGCCCCATGGATTCAATCCCGATCCCCAGTACGCGCAGGCCAATATCATAAACCAACTGCATCTTGCCAAGGAATATGATGGCATCCCCACGGCGGATTGGATGGATTTCATCGGCAATTCGGCACCGTATTATCTGTATCAGTTTCAGGCCATGAATGAAACCGACAGGAAAACAAGTTTTTGCTGGAGTGCCGTTCTGCTGCCGGAATTTTATTTTTTCTATCGCAAAATGTGGGGCTGGGGTGCGCTGGCTGCCTCTGTCATGCTTTTGGTCAGCATCCCTTCCTTTCTTTCGATGCTGGCACTTTTGGGCGTTCCGGTGGCACTTCCGCTTTCCGCATCGGCTCTTTCTGCCATGAGCACCGCCGCCATGGTGCTCAACTGGGGCTTTCGCATCTGCAGCGGCCTGTTTGCTTTCTATCTGTACCGCAAAACCGCCGCAAAGCAGATCCGTGCCATTCAGGCTCGGCACAGCGGCGATGAAGCCGGATATCGGGATGAGCTGCGCCGCCGCAGCGGCCCTTCGCGCGTTTCCGTGGTTGTGATCTGTGCATCGATCATGATTTTCAGTCTGATCCTAAGCTATGTACTCGGCCCGCAGCTTGCCGCTTTATATTTTTAAAAGCCGGGAGATTAAATCCCTTTCAATCCATAATTTAAGGAGTTGTAATTTATGCAAAAAATACGCAAAGCCGTTATTCCGGCAGCCGGGCTTGGTACGCGTGTGCTGCCCGCTACAAAGGCAATGCCCAAAGAAATGCTTCCCATTGTAGACAAGCCTGCAATCCAGTATATTGTGGAGGAAGCGGTTGCCGCCGGGATCGAGGAAATCCTGATCATCACCAATCGCGGCAAAGGCATTATAGAGGATCATTTCGACCGCGCCCCCGAACTGGAAGCCGGCCTTATGAAACCCGGCAAGGAAGCTCTTCTGGACGAGGTTCGTTCTATCGCCCAGCTTGCCGATATCTTCTTTTTGCGCCAGAAAGAAACCAAAGGTCTTGGCCATGCTATTTTGAAAGCACGCGCATTTACACAGGATGAGCCGTTTGTTGTTCTGTACGGGGATGATGTCATCATGGGCGAAGATCCGGTTGCGGCACAGCTTTGCCGCGCCTATGAACAGTACGGAAAGGCCTGCGTCGGCATCAAGGAAGTAAGCCCGCAAGCGATCCAGCGCTATTCCTCCATGAAGCTTTCGCATTTGGAAAACAATCTTTATCATATTACCGATATGATCGAAAAGCCGGCTCCCGGCCAGGAATTCAGCCTGTTTTCCATTTTGGGCCGATGCCTGCTGACACCGGAAATTTATGACATTCTGGAAAACACCGCGCCCGGTGCCGGAAATGAGATCCAGCTGACGGATGCCATGGCTGAGCTTGCGCGCCGCAGCGGAATGACAGGCGTGGATTTTACCGGAAAACGCTATGACATGGGCAACAAGCTGGGCGTAATGCAGGCACAGGTGGAAACCGCGCTTCGCCATCCGGAAATCGGCAGTGATTTCCGTGCATACCTCAAAGAGCTTGCGCAATCGCTCTGACCCGCACAGCCATTATTTTTCATAAAAAGCCGCATTTGTACAAGTTTTCCCTTGACAAGTGCGGCTTTCGCATTGTATAATTAGATGCTTGCTGTGATACAGTAAGTAATCCTTACCCCTTTACCGGGGTCTTATGTCCAGAAGGAGGTGTACAGAAATGGCAAAGTATGAAACCATGCTGATTACCACCGCTACTCTTGACGAGGAAGCAACTGCTGCTCTTGTCGGCAAGTTCAAATCCCTCATCGAAGCGAATGGTACGATCGATTCTGTCGAGGATTGGGGCAAGCGTCGTCTTGCATACCCGATCAACAAGGAAAACGACGGTATCTACACTCTGATCAACTTCACGAGTGAACCGGATTTCCCTGCTGAACTCGACCGCGTTTACAAGATTACCGACGGTGTGCTGCGTTCTATGATCGTAGCTAAGGAAGAAGTTGAAGCAACGGAGGCAAAATAATGCTTAATGTTGTCGCTTTAATGGGTCGTCTGATTGCCGACCCTGAACTTCGTCAGACCCCGAACGGAATTGCAACCTGCACATTCCGTATTGCCGTTGACCGCAATTTCGCACGCGCCGGCGAAGAGCGCAAGGCCGATTTCATCGATATCGTTGCCTGGCGTCAATCCGCTGAATTTGTTTGCAAGTATTTCCGTAAAGGCAGCCTTATTGCTGTGGATGGTTCCATTCAGACACGCAATTATGAGGATCGCAACGGAAACAAGCGAACTGCGTTTGAAGTTGTTGCAAACAACATCAACTTCACCGGCGAAAAAAGCAGCAGCCAAGGCACCTATGCTCCGGGCGGATATGCACCAGCGCCTGCACAGGCTCCTGTCTCCCGTCCCGCACCGGCTGCTCCGGTCAGCTATGCATCCGGCAGCGCCGATGATTTTGCAGTGATCGACGACAATGAAGATCTGCCGTTCTAAGAAGCTGCTGCTTCGATACTTTGATAAGGAGGAAAAACACTATGGCTTTTGATAGAGATCGTCAGGATAGCCGTGGTGGTCGTCCCCGCGGACGCCGCAAGAAAGTTTGCAGCTTCTGCGTTGATCGTCTCGACCACATCGACTACAAAGATATTCCCCGTCTGCGCAAGTATATTTCCGAGCGCGCGAAGATCATTCCCCGCCGCGTTACCGGTACCTGCGCTTACCATCAGCGTCAGCTGACTGTCGCAATTAAGCGTGCACGTCACGTTGCACTGCTCCCCTATGTGAGCGACTAATCAATCACTCAAAGCAGTACGGTTTTCCGTACTGCTTTTTTTATCGAATTCGCTCAGGGCGCAGCGATCCTGCCTTTTGGGAGGGTCGCAATCTCTCCTTTCGCGCAAGGCATCCATGCACAATCAGTGACGCTCGTGCTATTGCATTTCGTTTTGAAAGCACAAATAAATTCCCCTGTTTTCCGGCTGGGCATCGTGCACGAATCGGTGCCATGCCCTCCCCTTTTGGCTGCCGTCATCATACTATTTACCGCTGGGGAAAGAGCCGGTGGAACCGTTCGTTTTTTATCTTCTTTCAAGAGAATGCAGTGCAAAAAACAGCCCCCTCTGATACGCGCTCAGAAGGGGCTGTTTTTCATTTTCTTTTTAAATAAGGTTATTCCTTATCCTTCTTGTCATCGCAGCAGCAGCCGCAGTCACAGCCGTCTTCTTCTTCGCTGAAATCGATTTCAAACTTGGTGCCGCATGCCGGGCATGCCAGATCCTCATTCGCCAGCATATCCTCATCTACACAAACAACTTCGCCGCACTGCGGGCAGGTGATTTCATACAAGCCTGCCTCGTATTCGTCATCGTAATCTTCATCTTCTTCATCGTCTTCGTCCTCATCATCATCCGACAAGAACTCTTCAACTTCTTCCAAATCTTCACTGATTGCATCCACTTCATCATACAGGGTATCGAGATCTTCATCTACAACCGTGATTGCCTGTGCCATCGATTCCAAAGTATCCACAATTGCGCTCAGCAGCTTGCCTTCCTTTGTTGTGGCATCAAAATCCATGCCTTCCATCATTCCTTTGATGTAAGCTACTTTTTCCTTCATTTCCATGAGGTTCCCTCCTGTTAAATTGATTTAGACAAACAGGCAAGGCCAATTGGAAAGCCTTGCCTGTTTTTTCAAAGAATTATACGCGCTCCATATATTCGCCCGTACGGGTATCAATGCGGATCATTTCGCCTTCATCAATGAAGAGCGGCACCATGATTTCCGCACCGGTTTCCAGCGTAGCCGGTTTCAATGTGTTGGTTGCCGTGTTGCCCTTAAAGCCCGGCTCTGTCTTTGTAACCTGCAGCTCCACAAAGTTCGGTGCTTCCACTGCAAATACCGAGCCCTTGTAGCTGAGCACCTTGCACACTTCGTTTTCTTTCACGAACTTAAATGCATCGCCCAATTCGCTTTCATTGACAGGAACCATTTCGTAGGTTTCGTTATCCATAAAGTAGTACAGCGCGCCATCCTGATAGGAATAAGCCATTTCGCGGCGTTCAATGAATGCCGTGGGGAACTTATCGCTGGGGTTGAACGCTTCTTCACGGATCGCTCCAGTCATTACATCCTTATATTTTGTGCGTACAAAAGCCGCACCCTTGCCCGGCTTAACATGCTGGAAATCGACAACCGTATACACCTTGCCGTCTCTTTCAAAAGTAACACCCTTACGAAAATCGCTTGCAGAAATCATGAATGGTTCCTCCCAATATTAATCCCGGCCGCCACGGGCATCAGAACACCGGGCATACCAGTTCAGTTTACTATTATGATTTTACACAATCTGTGGTCTTTTTGCAAGTGCTTTTGCTTAAAATCGACCATTTTCCCCTGATTCCCTCTGTTTTTGCATCGAATCAGATGGTTTGTGTGCTTTATTTACAGAATGATCAGTTCTTTCGGTGTTTTTCCCGGAATTTCAATTCCGTTCTCGTGGATAAAAATCGTATCCTCGATCCGAACGCCAAATTTGCCCGGCAGATAAATACCCGGTTCGATCGTCATAACCATATCCGCCCGCACTTCATCCGTGCATTTGGGGCTGAAGCGCGGATTTTCATGGATCTCGATTCCAACCGCGTGGCCCAAGCCATGGCCAAAGCAGCCTTCGTAACCCGCCGCATTGATGATATCACGCGCCACTTGATCCACTTCACAGCCTTTTTGTCCGGCTTTTGCAAATTCACAGCATGCAAGCTGTGCCTTCAAAACCGTATCGTATACCCTGCGCTGTTCGTCTGATACATGTCCCACAGCCACGGTGCGCGTCATATCGGAGCAGTATCCATCCACATTTGCACCGAAATCCATGGTGACAAAATCACCTGCTTCAATGCGCTTTTCTCCGGGAACGCCATGCGGCAGGCTTGTTTTTGCGCCGGAAATGAAAATCGTATCAAAGGCAAGCTTTCCTGCGCCATGGCTCTTCATAAACATTTCCATTTCAAGCGCCGCATCAATTTCACGCACGCCGGGTTTGATATAGCCAAGAATATGTTCAAAGCAGGCATCGGTGATCGCCTGCGCGCGGCGGATTGCATCCAATTCTTCCGGCGCTTTGATTGCGCGGATCTGATCCACCGTATCGGACAAAAGGCTCGAAGTATCCACTTCCACACCGGGAAGTGCATCCCTGACCCTTTGGGCATACGCCAACGTCGCTTTATTTTCCATATTCAGATGCTTTACCTGATGCGCACTCAGGATATCCCGCACTTGCTCCAGCGCGTTATCCTCCAAAACGACCGTTGCGTCTTTTACCGTTGCCTGCGCAATCTCGATATAGCGGGAATCGATGATAAAATAAGTTTCATCCGGCAAAATCAGAACGGTTCCGGCATCCCCGGAATCGAAATTCAAAAAATAAAAACGGTTTACTTCTGTCGAAATCAACGCCGCTTCAAAATCAGACGGCATTGCTGCAACCAAACGAGCTGTACGCTGCTTCATGTTTTCAGAACCTTTCTTTTGAGTATTCGGCAGTGCCGGAAATTTTATACACCCAGCTTATCGGCATCCGATTTCGCGCTTATCATCCGGCCGCCCTTTTTATAATACCGCTCTAAAACCGGTTTTTCAAGCATGCGTTTGAAACGAATCATCGGTTTTATATCTTCGTGCATCGGACGCACCAGCAGCATTCGGATGCCGTACAGGTTTGCTCCGAGGGAATCCGTATAGATCTGATCGCCCACCAGCGCAGCAGCCTCTTTTGCAACCCCCATAGCACGGCGCGCACTGCGCAGACCAAACGGAGACGGTTTGCAGCAAAACGCCCGGTAATCCAATCCCACACGCTTTGCAAACGGCTCTACACGCGATGTCGTATTGTTCGAAGCAATCATCATTTTGATCCCCGCTTGCCGCATTCGCTGCAGCCATTGTTCCACATCCGGCGGCAATTCCTGGCTGCCGTGAGCTGTCAAGGTATTATCAACATCCAGAATCAAGCCCTTGATTCCATTTTCCCTCAAAAAATCCGGTGTGATGCTGCTGATTCGGTCGAATATTACCGTTGGCGTAAACAATGCCATGGGCGATCCCCTCTCTTCGTTGCATTTTGTAACTCTTCTTTTCGGGCAGAAAAAAAGCGAGCCTTTTTCAAGGCCCGCTTTGTTTGCTTACTTACCGCGTGTCCGCTGATTTTATTTATACTTACGCTTGCGGGCAGCTTCAGATTTCTTCTTGCGCTTCACAGACGGCTTCTCGTATGCCTCGCGTTTACGCACTTCAGCAAGCACACCGGAGCGTGCGCAGGAGCGTTTGAAACGACGCAGTGCGCTGTCCAGCGATTCATTGTCTTTTACTCTGATTTCCGACATCTTTGTCCCTCCCTTAAAAATGAGGTAGGCGCCGGCCCCCCTCTATACGGGAAACTGACTTTTATAATTATACTATAATGAATGTTATCCTGTCAATACTAATTATGCGCATATTTTATTTTACTGCAAGATTTACCAATTTGCCGGGCACATAAATTTCCTTGCAAATTGTTTTGCCCGCAATCTCCTTGGCTACGGCCGGTTCTGCCTTTGCCGCAGAAATGGCCTCCTCTTTTGAAATATCGGATGCCACCATTCGTTTTGCACGCAGTTTCCCATTGACCTGCACAACGATTTCCACCATGCTGTCCACACACTTGGCCTCATCATACTGCGGCCACTCGGCGTGCGCCAGCTGCCCTTCAAATCCGTTCTGGCACCACATTTCCTCGGTGATGTGCGGTGCAAACGGATTCAGCAGCACAAGCAAGGTGCGCAGTTCCCCGCGCGTGACGGTTTTCCGGTTATACATCTCATTGATCAGGCTCATCATGGCAGCAATGGCTGTATTCATTTTAAGCTGTTCAATATCGTCGGTGACCTTGCGGATCGTCCGATGCATCGTGCTTTCCAGTTCCTTGGAATAATCCGGTGCATCCGTCAGCATCTCCGTCAGACCCCATACGCGCTCCAGGAAACGACGGCAGCCCTTGATGGATTCTGTGTTCCACGGCGCACTTTTTTCAAAATCACCGATAAACATTTCATAAAGGCGCATGGTATCCGCACCATATTCCGCTACGATGTCATCCGGATTGACCACGTTTCCGCGGCTTTTGGACATCTTTTCCCCGTTTTCACCCAGAATCATTCCGTGGCTGGTTCTCTTTTTGTAGGGTTCCTTCGTCGGCACTACACCGATGTCATACAGGAATTTATGCCAAAAGCGGCTGTACAGCAAATGCAGCGTGGTGTGCTCCATGCCGCCGTTATACCAATCGACCGGCCCCCAATATTTTACCGCTTCGGGGCTGACAAGCTGCTCTTCATTGTGCGGATCCATATAGCGCAGATAATACCAGGATGACCCTGCCCACTGGGGCATGGTATCCGTTTCGCGCTTAGCCGGGCCGCCGCAGCACGGACAGGTTGTATTGACCCATTCCGTCTGGCGGGACAGCGGGCTTTCTCCGTCGTCCGTCGGTTCAAAATCCTTGATTTCCGGCAGACGCAGCGGCAGCTCACTTTCCGGCAGCGGCTGCCAGCCGCATTTTTCGCAATACACCATCGGGATCGGCTCGCCCCAATAACGCTGGCGGCTGAACACCCAATCCCGCAGCTTGAAGTTGGTTTTCGGTGTTCCGATTTTCTTTTCTTCAAGATATTGGGTAATTGCCTTTTTCGCTTCTTCTACGCTCATGCCGTCAAGGAATCCGCTGTTCACCATAACGCCGGTGGCACAGTCAGTAAACGCTTCCTTCGTTACATCGCCGCCCTTGACGACTTCGATGATCGGCAGGTCAAATTTCTTTGCAAAGGCATAGTCTCGGTCATCATGCGCCGGAACCGCCATAATAGCACCGGTGCCATAGCTGATCAGGACGTAATCCGAAATAAAAATCGGGATTTCCCTGCCGTTCACCGGATTTATCGCACGCACGCCTTCCAATCGCACGCCCGTTTTTTCCTTTGCCAGCTCAGTGCGTTCAAAATCGCTTTTCTTCGCAGCTTCCTGCTGGTACGCGCGCACCTCATCCATGTTAGCGATCTTTCCGGCCCATTTTTCAACACAGGGATGCTCCGGCGAAATAACCATGTACGTTGCGCCGAACAGCGTGTCGGGACGGGTGGTGTAAATCATCAGCTCATCGCCGGCCGTGGTTGCGAATTTTACTTCGGCACCATGGCTGCGCCCGATCCAGTTTTTCTGCTGTGCGATCACGCGGTCAATAAAATCCAGACCTTCCAGATCATCGATCAGCCGATCGGCATATTCTGTGATTTTCAGCATCCACTGGCTTTTTACGCGGTGCACTACTTCACCGCCGCAGCGTTCACAAACACCGTTCACCACTTCTTCGTTGGCAAGAACGACCTTGCAGCTGGTGCACCAGTTTACATTCATTTCCTTTTTGTAGGCAAGACCCTTTTTGTACAGCTGCAGAAAGATCCACTGCGTCCATTTGTAATAAGCCGGATCCGTCGTATTGATTTCGCGCTGCCAGTCAAAAGAAATCCCAAGGCTCTTGAGCTGACTTTTGAATCGTGCCACATTCTTTGCGGTAACGATTTCCGGATGAATGTGGTTTTTCATCGCATAGTTTTCCGTCGGCAGGCCGAATGCATCCCAGCCCATGGGATACAGCACATTATAACCGCACAGACGCTTTTTGCGCGCAACGATATCCAGCGCCGTATAGCTGCGCGGATGTCCCACATGCAGACCCTGGCCGGACGGATAGGGAAATTCGACCAGTGCATAATATTTCGGAAGCGTGAAATCCTGTTTTGCTGCAAAGGTATTTTCCTCTTCCCATATTTGCTGCCATTTTTTTTCGATTGCTTTAAAATCGTACTTCATTTTTCTCACATCCCAAAAGATTTACTTTATTCCTCGATGAAGTTCATGGGTATTTCTTCCCCGTCAGCCCACAGATGATCCAGATCATAATAATCGCGTGCTTCCGGGCTGAATACATGCACGATCACATGCCCGTAATCCAGGATAAACCAGTTCTGCGTTTGGAAGCCCTCTGTGCGCACAGGGGCAACTCCTTCTTCCTTCAAACGGAACTCCGCTTCCTCTGCAAGGCTTTTTACATGGGTGGACGATGTTCCGCTGGCGATGACAAAATAATCGGCCAAAACCGTTAAATCCTGCACCTTCAGCACCTTAACGCGGGTCGCTTTTTTACTATCCAGTATCGCAGCAATCTTTGTTGCCAGTTCTTTTGCTTCCATTTGTACACTCCTGTTATTGTAAAATAAATGAATTCATAATCCGTCCGTCATGTCATTTACGGCGCACCGGTGGCTTCGGCTCCCACCATATCCACTTCACCCATGCGGCGAACCTCTGCGCCGATGACCTGGGAACGTGTAGGCCAATCCTTCGATGTAATCTGCGATGCCGTGATCGGCTGATCGGCCGGACGGAAATACTGGTTCAGGAATTCGGCTGTTTCCGCCTTGCCGCACACCATTACATCCTGTCCATGATACAGCTCACCGCGCGCAACCGGCAATCGCCCTATAATGATATTTTCGCTTGGGATCGTAAGCACGCTGATTCCAAGCTGCACAAGCTCCATGAAATTAAGGCTTGTATTGATATACGCCTGCACCACAGGCATCAGCTTGATGATATCGCCAACCGTCGCACTGCGCACCCGGCGGAACATTGCCGAATAAAAATACTGCTGGTTTGCAAGACGGTCGATATCGCCGCGCGGGGTTGCAGAGGCATCCTTGCGCTGGCGCAGGAAGAATTCACATTCTTCGCCCTTCAGTCTGCGCCATCCCTGCTCCAGACGGCTGCCGTTGTATTCCATGGTTTTGGGAACGTAAACATCAATTCCATCAAACGTATCCACAATCGCACGCAGAGAATCCATATCGATTGTAACATAATCATCGATCGGCAGCCCGAACGTGCTTGTGATATATTGTGCCAGCGTGTTCACACGGTTCTGTGTATCGGCAGAATTGGCAAAAATGCCGTTGATCTTGCCCGCCGAGCCGCCGATTTCCCCAACAAACGTATCGCGCGGGATCTGAAGCATTTTCATCGAATGCTCTGAACCATCAACCCGCACATACATGATCATATCCGTCTGTCCGATCGGGTCACGCTGCACTGCATCCGCTGTGCTGTAATCAATGCCCAGCACCAGCAGGTTGATCGTACCTTCCAGATCTTTCGGTACGATCTGCTGTGCTTCGCTGGACGGTTTTTCCAGTTCACCCATTTCCCCGGTGCGGAAAATACTGCTCACAAACCAGTTGATTCCCCCGTACGCCAGTGCTAAAACAAGGGCAATGCTTACCAGTACCGTCATCAGCTTTTTGCCGAAGCTCTTTTTTTTGCGGCGCTTTCGGGCGGGGCGTGCCGATGGCCGGGCACCCGCAGAAGGATTTCTTCTTGCCGGCACATCATATGCCGGGCTGGTGCGGTGATTTTTTGATGATGCCGGCGAAGCCGCGCGCTGCGCAGAGCCTGCCGCCTTTCGAACCGATGTGCCCGCTGCATGCGGGCCGGACGGACGCCGTGTGGTATTTCTTCGAGCGCGGGAAATATCAATGGATCGGGAATTGTGCCGTCTGTTCAAATCTTACTCCTCCGATGAATCCGGCGATACAGACAGTGGTTCACGAGTATCGCTTAGTTTTGATGTTGTGCATCCATACCTTCGGAAGCCACTTCGTTCATAGTGTTCATAGCAACTTCCGTCGCTCCTCCCGTCGTGGGCCATTCCGGTGTTCCGATCTGTTCTGCACTGATCGGGCGGTCTGCCGGACGGAAATACTGATTCAGAAAATCTGCCGTTTCTTTTTTTGCAACCACAACCGGGGAATGTTTTCCGTTATACTTTTCTGCCGCAGCATACACCGGAATCCGACCCATAGAAATATTGGCACCATCCATGGTGCTCACTTCGATGGCCATACTCATAAGATCCAGCGTGCTGATATCCGTGCGCAGATAATATTCCGCAACCGGCAGAAGGTTGACGATATCCCCTACGGATGCGGTTTTCAGCCGTCGAAACAGCGCTGCATAGAACTGGCGCTGCATTACAAGCCGATCGATGTCGGCACGGGGAAGGCCCTGCCGATAACGCAGGAAAAATTCACACTGCTCCCCATTCAAAGTGCGCCAGCCCTGCAGCAGTTCCCCTTCGAGCGCATGGGTCGTTTCGTTATAATACCGCATATCGCGCGGAATATAGATTTCGATCCCGTAAAATGCATCCACAACCGCTTTCAGCCCATCGATATCAATGGTAACATAATTATCGATCGGAAGCCCGAAGCTTTTTTGAATATAATCACTCAAAGCGCCAAGCCCGTTTCCCGCATCTACATTATGTGCGAGGATCCCGTTGATTTTACCGGCATTCCCGCCTTCCTGCCCTACAAAGATATCGCGCGGGAACTGGATCATCTGCATGGTGTGCTCGTTCGCATTCAGCCGCACATACATGATCATATCCGTATTGGGATGTTTTTTATCGCGCTGGATCGGATCATCACTGTCGTAATCCAAGCCCAGCACCAGGATATTTTTCACGCCCTTCATATCCGGCGGGACGATTGTTTCCTCATTGCCCTGCGGATTCGTGTTCGTGGGATTCAAAGACCCCAGTTCACTTTCATTCATTATGCTGTCAGCATACCAATACACCGCACCGGCGGATACAAATACGAGCAGCAAAACACATACGACCGCCGACCATACCCGTTTGCTTGTTTTTCTTGCTTTTTTCCGCCTTGCCGCGGACGTTCTTTCCGGCTGCGCATTTGCCGTATTGCGTGCAGCCGCGCGCGGATCCGGCTGATTGTGCGGGCGGGGCGGGTTTTGAGCCGGCCGATGCTGCGTCCCGGCTGTATGCTGCGGGGCAGCCGCGGATGACGTCATTCTTTGTCGATTCTGCACTCGTGCACGAGAAAGATCAATCGGACGATTTATCTGTGATCTGCTCATCGCTGTTCTCCTCCGTAATACTGCCTGCGCTGCTGTGCATAAGCGAGAATGGTCTGTTCATCCACCGCTTTTCCCTTTTCCCTGAGCCATTCGATCGAAAGGCCGAGTGCTTCGATCATCGTTTTGTCCAAATCTTTCATTGCATGACGGCGCAGCATTTCCGCTTCCGGATACGTCCGCTCACTGCTTGCCATATCGGCAAGATAAATGATTTTGTCCAGTTTTGTCATATCCACGCGTCCGGTCGTGTGGCAGCGCACCGCCGAAAGGATTTCTTCATCCTCCACGCCGTATTTTGTCTGCGCAAGGATCGCCGCGGCAGCGCCGTGCCACACGGGCGGGTCTCTTTTTGCCGCGTTTCCTGCTATTATAGCATTTTCCTCAAATATCTGCAATAATTGTTCTTTCGGCATTTCCTTTGCCATATCATGCAAAATCGCGGCAAGTGCCGCCTTTTCGGGATCTGCACCGTGCTGCTTTGCCAGCTGTACTGCCAAATTTTTGACATTGCAGGTATGCTCATACCTCTTTGCTGAAAGGTTTCGTTTTACCAGCCGTCTTGCTTCCTCTACCGAAATCAACTTGAACCGCCTCTTTCATTCTGTGCTTCGTTCTCTTTCCTTCCTATAAAGGCCGTGCCGCTCAATATATTCCGCTACCGATCCCGGCAGCAGCTGCTGTGCCGGTTTTCCCTGCTGCAGCGCCGCCCTGACCTGTGTGGATGACACGGCAACTACCGGTGCTTTTGTCAAGATGACGCGTCCGCCTTGCTGCCGAAGCTCCTGCGCTGCGCTATGCGCGGCAGCGGCATCCTCATTGCGCCGAACCTGTGCAACAATAATTAGACGGCGCAAAAGCTCTTTATATTCCACCCAGTTGTGAAACCACAGCAGCATGTCGCTTCCCATAGGAAAATAAAGCTGCGCTTTGGGATATTCTTCGCCCAATTCGCGCACCGTATCGATCGTATAGCTTTTGCCGCCGCGCTCAATTTCCCTTGTATCGATAATAAGGTTTTCAAAAAGGGGCCGGAAGCATTCGCACATTGCAGCGCGCATTGTGCCGGGTGTGCTGCCTGCCGCCTTATGCGGCGGTATTCCGGAAGGCATTACCAGCACCTGATCCGGCTGCACCGCAGCGATTGCTTCCCGCAGCAGCGCGATATGACCGTTATGCGGCGGATCGAACGTGCCGCCAAACAGGATGATTTTCTGCGGTTCCATAAGCTGCCTCTTATTTCAAAAGATCTGCGTATTTGCTGTCCTTTTTCTTCTGCTTATAAAGCACAAATCGGGAGCCGATTGCCTGTACGCATTCGCTGCCGGTTTTTTCCGCCAGGATCTCTGCCGCCTCTCTTGCGCTGTATACGCTTGTCTCCAGCACCTTCATCTTGATCAGCTCACGTGCTGCAAGACAATCTGCCGTACTTTTTATGAGCATTTCATCAATTTCGCCCTTGCCGATCTGAAATACTACGTCCAATCCGTTTGCCTGTCCGCGCAAAATTGCGCGCTGTTTGCTTGTCAACATATCTTTTTTCCTTTTCTGTCTCTATTTTCTATAAAATCTGTATTTTTTATTGTACACTGTCCGCAATAAACTTTTCAAGTTCCGCTTCCATTTTTTTCATTGCCTGTCCACGATGACTGACTGCATCTTTTTCCTCTGCTGTCAGCTGCGCATACGAGCGTCCTTCCCGATTGACGGCAGGCGCATCCTGCCCGGGAACTCCTATATATTCCGGCACAAACAGCGGGTCATAGCCGAAGCCGTTATCCCCTTTGCGTTCCCACCCGATGCGTCCCGGACAAACCCCTTCGTATACGGCGCAGCGTCCGTCCGGCAGATACACGCACACACAGCTTGCAAAATGCGCACCGCGCTTTTCTTCGGGCACACCGGATAATTCGCGCAGCAGCTTATCGTTATTTGCTTCATCGTCGCCATGCACGCCGCTGTAGCGCGCAGAATACACCCCCGGCGCGCCGCCAAGCGCATCGACACACAGCCCGGAATCATCGGCAATGGTCGCACGGCCGGATGCTTCACAGATTGCCTTTGCCTTGATTTTTGCATTTTCGGCAAAGGTGGTTCCGTTTTCCTCCGGCTCCAAGGTGATCCCGGCTTCGCGCTGGCTTTGCACCGTATGACCCATACGTTCCAGAATCCGGCGCATCTCTGCCATTTTTCCTTTATTATTTGTCGCTGCAATAAAATCCATGATTTACTCCTCACGCAGAAATAATGCCTCACTGAACGCATCGGGATCAAATTCCATAAGATCATCCATGCCTTCGCCCACGCCCACAAAGCGCACCGGCAGACCCAGCTTTGCCTTAATGCTGATAACCGCACCGCCTTTTGCCGTCCCGTCCAGCTTTGTAAGCACAATGCCGGTCGCATTCGCGGCATCGATGAACTGGCTTGCCTGACTGATCGCGTTCTGCCCGGTGATCGCATCCAAAACCAAAAGGGTCTCCACAGTTGCGCTTTCACAGGCTTTTTTCACAACGCGGCTGATTTTGGACAGCTCGGTCATAAGGTTCTTTTTATTATGCAGCCGCCCTGCCGTATCGCAGATAACGACATCGTACTTATGCGCTGCTGCACTCTGCACTGCATCGAAAATAACGGCAGCCGGGTCGGAGCCTTCTGCATGCTTTACAACCGGCACGCCGGTACGCTCTGCCCACACACACAGCTGCTCGGATGCCGCCGCACGGAAGGTATCGCCCGCAGCCAGCAGCACACGCTTGCCCTGTTCCTTGTATAAATGTGCAAGCTTTGCGATCGAGGTCGTTTTTCCCACACCATTCACCCCGATCACAAGAATCACAGCCGGTTTGCCGGAAAGCTCCATTTCCTGTTCTGCACGCAGCATATCGGTAATGATTTTCTTGAGTGCCGTCAGTGCTTCTTCCCCGGTTTTCAGGTGTTCCCGGCGCACTACATCGTGCAGCTGCTCTACCAGTTCCATGGCAACATCTGCACCCGTATCGGCAAGGATCAACTGTTCTTCCAGGTCTTCATACATGTCATCATCGATTTCACTTTCTGTGAGCATATTCGTGATCGAGCCAAAAATCGTATCCCGTGTTTTGCGCAGCCCTGCGCCCAGTTTTTCAAAAAATCCCATTATCATGCTCCGTTCTTAATGAAGGGGTCCTATGTTCTTATGCGCGGTGTTTCAGCTGACAAGACTTGCATCCACATGATCCAGATCCAGCTTCAGCACCTTGGAAACACCGTCTTCCTGCATCGTAACACCGTACAGCACATCGGCTTCCTCCATAGTGCCGCGTCGGTGCGTGATGACAATGAACTGCGTTTCATCGGAAATACGCCGCAGATACTGCGCATAGCGCGTAACGTTAACATCATCCAAGGCGGCTTCAATTTCATCCAGCACGCAGAAGGGGGCCGGATTGACGCCAAGGATCGCGAAATAAATTGCAATGGCAACCAGAGCCTGCTCCCCGCCGGAAAGCGCCGTAAGATCCTTGATGATTTTGCCCGGCGGCGCCACCTCGATGCGGATGCCGCTTTCCAGCACATTGGTTTCGTCTTCCAGATACAGCCGTGCGGTACCGCCGCCGAACAGTTCTGCAAAAATGCGGCCGAAATTTTCATTGATCCGCGCAAAGCTTTCGCTGAACATGGCACGCATTTCATCCGAAAGCCCCGCAATCATCTTTTGCAGCTCCGCCTTGCTGTTTTCCACGTCGTTCACCTGAGCGCGCAGGAATTCATACCGCTTGCTTACCTGGGCATATTCTTCGATCGCCCCGACATTTACATTGCCAAGCGAACGGATCCTGCCGCGAAGCTCCGTCACTTGACGGCGCAGTTCACTGATGCTTTCAAACGGTATGCACAGCTCCTGTGCCGCCGAAAGCGTCAGCTGATATTCTTCCCACAGCTTTGCAGCGGTCTGTTCGTATTCGGCATCCTTCTGCTCGCGCTGTTCCGTCAGGCGTGCGATTTCACGCCCCAGCTTTTCCTGCTCTTCGGATAAACGGCGCACCTGCGCCGTTTGCTGCGTGATCGAGCCTTCCTTTTCCATACGCTTGGTTACGGCCTGTTGTTTGCTTTCTTCCCATTCGCTGATGCTTTCTCGCCTGTGAAGCACATCCGCATGGATCTGTTCGATCTGACGCAGACGATCTTCATTTTGCTTTGTCAGCGTTTCGATGTTCGCATGGAGCTGATTGACGCGGGCTTCATTTTCATCGGTGCGGCTTTTCAGGCTGCCGATCGCCGTTTGATGATTTTCCGCGTCCTTTTGTTCCGAAAGCATTTGCAGGCGCAGTTCCGAAATTTCATTCACCAATCGGGTGCGTGCTTCCATAAACGTATCATCGCTGCCCGAAAGCGTTTTCAGCTCCTGCTCCAGCTGCGCAGAATCCTTTTCCAGGCGATCCTGCTCGGCCTGTGCATTTTCACCGCTCTTTTCCGATTCTTCCATTTGTTTGAGCAGCTGTTCGCGCTCGGCTTCCAGCAGCTTTCCGGCCGCTTTCGCCTGGGAAAGGGCAATATCGATGCGGCCCAATTCCACCTGCGCGCGAATCTTATCCCCGCCGGCAACGATCGCTTCACTGTCGGTTGCGGTCATCTCGGCTGTAAGCTCGTCCACTTCCGCTTTGACGTGATCGGTTTTTTCCTGTGCTTGATCCCGCTGCTTTGCCAAAGCTTCCAGCTTTTTCTTCAAGTCATCGATTTCCTGCTTGCGGCTGAAAAGCCCCACCGTGCGGGAAACGCTGCCGCCCGTAAAAGAGCCTCCGGCATTGATCACCTGTCCGTCGGCGGTCACAACCCGGCTGCGGTAATCCAGCGCGCGCGCTGCGCGGGATGCTTCGTTGATATCATCCACGACCACAATGCGCCCCAGCAGGTTCGAGACGATATTTTCATACTTTTCGGAATAACTCACAAGGCTGCTTGCAAGCTGTGCGCCTTCGGGCAGATGCCCATGAAACACGCCGGGACGAACTGTATCCAGCGGCAGGAAGGTTGCCCGTCCTGCGCGTTCCTCACGCAGGAACGCCATAGCCGCCTTTGCCGCCGTTTCGTTTTCCACAACAATATTCTGCAGCGCATAGCCAAGCGCTGTTTCGATTGCAACCTCGTACCCCGGTTTTACCGTTAAGATCGTGGATACCGGCCCGATGATGCCGCGCAGCCGATGCGCCGATGATGCTTTCATCACCGTTTTGACGCTGCTTTGAAAGCCATCCATATTGCGTTCCAATTCGTGCAGCACATGGATGCGCTGCTGGTTCGCCTCCATAGCGCGTTCCAGCTTCTGCTCATCCTCGTCCGCCTGCTGCAAGGCGCGCCGGCGTCCTTCCAGCTTCAGCGCAAGGCCGCTTTTGATATTTTCCAGCTTTGTCAGCGTATCAAGGGTATCCTGCAGAAATTCCTGTGTTTCATGCTTTTGTTCTTCGTGTTCACGGATAAGCTGTGCATTCTTTTCCTGCTCGCCGGATGCAGCCTCCAGCCGCATCTGCGCCGCCTGCACCGCGGATTGCGCCGCCGCCTTTGCCACTTTCCGCTCCGTAATGCGCGCCGCCATTTCATTCAGCCTTTGCGTTACGATGCCGCGGCGCACCCCGCTGGCCGAGCTTTTTGCCTGAATCTCTGCCAGCGATGCTTCCTGCTGCCGGATCCGGGCGGAAAGCTGTTCCTCCCGCGTTTTGCACGCCTGGACCGCTTCGCGGTGCATTTTCAGCTCGTTGAGGATCGCATCGCGCCCCAATCCGCTTTGTTCGATCTCCTTTTGGGTCGCTTCCATGGATGCCTTATTGTGCGCAATATCATTATGCAGAACTGCGATGCGCGAATCCGCACCCGCAATTTCCTCGGTCAGTGAACGGATCTGCGTATTGCAGCGGTCAGCCTGTGTGATCAGCTCCTCGATTTCCGCACGCGTCCGATCCGTCTGCGCATCCAGTTCCTCTATCTGATTTTGCGCGCGGCGGTAATCGGTGTTGGCTATTTCGATCTTGCGCTGCTGTTCGCGTACCAGTTCCTGCGCTTTTTCGAGCATATCGACCCAGAGCGTGACCTCAAGCCCCTTTTTCTGTTCGTTCAATTCCAGAAAGCGCTGTGCCTTTTGACTTTCGCGTTCCAGCGGAGCGACCCGTTCCTCCAATTCCCCCAGAATATCCCGCAGGCGCACCAGATTTTGCTCTGCGGAATCCAGCCTGCGCTGCGCTTCGTTTTTGCGAAAGCGATATTTTGCAATGCCCGAAGCTTCCTCGAAAATCTCACGCCGTTCCGCAGACTTTGCGCCAACGATCTCTGCGATCCGCCCCTGCCCGATAACGGAATACCCATCGCGCCCAAGGCCGGTATCCAGAAACATTTCATAGATATCGCGCAGACGCACATTCTGCCCGTTGACGGAATACTCGCTTTCCCCGGAACGGTAGTATTTGCGTCCGATCGTCACTTCGTCCTGATCCACGTCGATGCGGCGGTCGGTATTATCGACCACAAGGCTGACCGACGCATATCCCATTGCCCCGCGCTTTTGCGTTCCGCCGAAGATGACGTTCTCCATTTTTCCGCCGCCTCGCAGCTGTTTTGCGCTTGTTTCACCCAAAACCCAGCGTATTGCATCGGAAATATTGCTTTTTCCGCTCCCGTTCGGGCCGACAACCGCCGTAATCCCCTTGCCGACTGTGATGCGGGTACGATCCGGAAACGATTTAAAGCCCTGTATTTCAAGTGCCTTTAAAAACATGGAAAAACTCCTTACTCAAAGGGTATCGCGCCTTCAATATCCCATAAGGGCAAGCGCTTCTTTTGCGGCATGCTGTTCCGCAAGTTTTTTACTGTGGCCTTCCCCTTTGCCGATGCAGTTGGAATTCAAATGAACTTCCACAATAAATCTTTTGTTGTGATCGGGTCCGGATTCATCCGCCACAACGTAAGAAAGGCGTTCTTCCGGATTTTGCTGCACAATTTCCTGCAGCTTTGTCTTATAATCCGATTCGGCCGAATGCTCCGCGATTGCTTCCGTGACAAACGGCAGGATGAACGTACGCGCCGTCTCAAGCCCGCCATCGAGATACAGCGCTGCAATCACCGCTTCAAATGCATCCGATACAACGCTGGGGCGGTTTCTGCCGCCGCCGCGTTCTTCCCCGCGCCCCAGGCGCAGATAACTTCCCAAATCAATTTTTTTTGCAAATTCAAACAATGCCGTTTCGCACACAAGGCTCGCGCGCATCCGCGTAAGGTCGCCTTCCGCCATATTGTTGTGCGTAAAAAGATATTCTGCCACAACAATGGAAAGCACCGAATCCCCCAGAAACTCCAGCCGTTCGTTATGCTTGACTGCCTGTTTCGATTCGTTTGCAAACGAAGTATGCGTCAATGCGGTTTCGATCAAAAACCGATTTTTAAAATGATAGTGAATCGCCTTTTCCAGCTCACAAATTTCGCGCATTTTTTGTTCCTTCCTTTTATGGAACGGACGCGGCTTTATTCGCCCGCCTGTTTTGTTTCCGCCACGGCATCCAGCTTTTCACGCATGCTGTCCACCGTTCTGCTTTCAACACAGAGCTTTGCCTGTCGGATCGCATTTTTAAACGCCTTTGCGCGCGATGAACCGTGCGCTTTGATCACGGGCTTTGTCACTCCCATCATCAGCGCACCGCCATGCTCATCCGCATCCATTTTCTTTTTGAACGCCTGCATGCCCGGCTTTACCATAAGAAATGCCAATTTTGTTTTCAAGTTAGCAAGAAAAACATTTTTGATTTCCCCGATCAGTGTATTGGCCAGCCCTTCTGTCAGCTTTAAAATGACATTTCCGGTGAAGCCATCGCACACCACAACATCAATGTCGCCTTTCGGGATATCCTTCGGCTCCACGTTGCCGATAAAGTGGATCGCGGCATTCTGTTTCATCAGCTGATGTGCCTCCACATAAGTCGGTGTACCCTTGGACTCTTCGGCTCCGTTGTTGACAAGGCCCACCTTCGGCATGCGGCGTCCCATGACCTTTTCCATATAAACGCTGCCCATAACCGCAAAGGCATCCAGCATTTCCGGGCGGCATTCCACGTTTGCACCGGCATCCATAAGCAGATACGGCTGATTGCCGCCCGGAACCACGGTTCCGATAGCCGGACGCTTTACGCCCTTCATGCGTTTTACAATCAGCGTTGCGCCTGCCAGCAGCGCGCCGGTCGAACCGGCGGATACGAATGCATCGCCCCTGCCCTCTGCCAGCATACGCAGGCCGACAACCATAGAGGAATCCTTTTTGCTGCGGATAGCCGCTGTTGGTTCATCGCACATTTCAATCGTTTCCTGTGCATTTACGACTGTAATCCCGGAAAGGTCGATCCCATTTTCCTTGGCACAGGCTTCGATTTCGTCTTTTCTGCCAACGGCTGTGATTTCAATGCCGTATTCCTTCACGGCATCAGCCGCGCCTTGCAGGATTTCCTTCGGGGCATGATCCCCGCCCATTGCATCGATAATAATATTCATAGCGCACTTCCTCCTGTCGATTCCCGGCTGCTTGCGCGTGTCGTGCAGATCTGCTTTGTATAGGCTTCCATGCTTGCGACTGCCTTCTGTGCCACAACCAGATAGCGCTCGCGCTTATCGCGGATGCGCGTTTCCGGCGGGGGCAGTATGCCCATATTGGCACCCATAGGCTGATAATCCTTCGTCGGCTCGGTCGCGTGGCGCAAAAGTGCGCCGCACATCGTATCGGCCGGCGGCGGCGTAAACGGTTTGCCGCACAGCTTTGCTTCGATGCTGTGCGCAGCAAGCAGGCCGCATGCTGCGCTTTCCATATAGCCTTCAAAGCCGGTGATCTGCCCGGCAAACAGCACATTCGGCTGTTTTTTCAAGGCAAGATCCATCCCCAGCAGCACGGGGCTGTTTATAAACGTATTGCGGTGCATGACGCCGTAGCGTACAAATTCTGCATTTTCCAAGCCGGGGATCATGCGGAACACCCGCTTCTGCTCCCCGAATTTCAGATTGGTTTGAAAGCCCACCAGATTGTACATGGTGCATGCCGCATCCTCTGCGCGCAGCTGAACGTTCGCCCACGGACGATGCCCGGTTCTGGGATCGCGCAGGCCGACCGGGCGCATCGGGCCATAGCGCATGGTATCCGCCCCGCGCTTTGCCATAACTTCAATCGGCATGCACCCTTCGTAAACCGAAAGCTCGCCGTCAAAATCATGCAGCGGTGCCCGCTGCGCCCCCTCCAGTGCTGCATGGAACGCTTCGTATCCCGCTTTATCGAACGGACAGTTGAGATAATCCGCGGTGCCGCGGTCGTAACGGGATGCCGCAAACACCTTTTCCATATCAATGCTTTCTGCCGTAACGATCGGTGCGGCAGCATCATAAAAGGAAAGCTCGCCCTGTCCGGTAAGGCGCAGGATATCCTGTGCCAGTGCACCTTCCGTAAGCGGCCCTGTCGCGATCAGCACAAGGGTATCTTCTTCGTTTTCACCGATCTGCACCACTTCTTCCAAATGCAGCGTGATATTGGGATTTTCCCGGATCCGTTTTGTAACGTCTGCCGAAAACAGCTCGCGGTCAACTGCAAGCGCACCGCCTGCCGCCACGCGGCAGCTTTCCGCTGCCGGCAAAATCGATGAGCCCAAAAGCTTCATTTCCGCTTTCAGCAGGCCGGATGCCGAATCAAGCCGATCCGCTTTCAGCGAGTTGGAGCACACAAGCTCCGCAAAGTTTTGATTTTTATGGGCAGGGGAATATTTATGCGGCTTCTGTTCATACAGATCCACTGCATATCCGCGCCCTGCCAGATACAGTGCCGCCTCACATCCGGCAAGCCCTGCACCCAAAATTCTGATGCGCATTGATTACTCCTTTTTTCCGGAATTTGCGGAACGGGAATATCCACATCCTTCTTTTTCACACAGCAGCATCCCGTTTTTCCCGCCCTTTTTGAACAGGCTGGATCCGCATTGCGGGCATTTTTCTGCTGTCGGCTCGTTCCACGTCATAAAGTCACAGGTCGGGTTCTTTTCGCATCCGTAATAGATACGCCCCTTTTTGGAATGGCGGATCAGTACGCGTCCGCCGCATTTGGGGCACAAGCCGCCGGTATCCTTCACCAGACGCTTTGTGTTTTTACATTCCGGGAAACCCGGACATGCCAAAAACTTGCCGTAGCGTCCGCTTTTGATGACCATTTTGCGTCCGCACAATTCGCAGATCTCATCGGTTTCCTCATCGGGCACCTTGATTTTCTTGCCTTCCATATGTTCTTCTGCTGCTTTGAGCGTTTGATCAAAATCCTTATAAAAATCGTCGATCACCTCATGCCAATCCGCTTTGCCGTTTTCCACGGTATCCAGCTGCTGCTCCATGTGAGCGGAAAAGGTCGTATCCACGATTTTCGGGAACTGCTCCATCATCAGATCATTGATCACCCGCCCCAGCTTTGTGGGAACCAGTTTTTTCTGATCGCGTTCCACATAATCACGATCAATGATCGTCGTGATGATCGGCGCATAGGTGGAAGGGCGTCCGATGCCGTTTTCCTCCAAAGCCTTGATGAGTGCGGCTTCTGTATAGCGCGCAGGCGGCTGGGTGAACTTCTGCTCCGGCTTCAGCTCGCGCAGCTTCAGCGTCATCCCTTCCTCCAGCGGGGGCAGCGCAGTTTCTTTCTTTTCCTTTTCGTCCGTTGCCTCTTCGTACAGTGCCGTGAAGCCGTCGAACGTGACGACATAGCCGCTTGCGCGGAACAGATAGCCCGCCGCCGTGATATCGGCAGACACGGTATCCTGCTGGCAGTCGCTCATCTGGCTGGCAATAAAACGGCTCCAGATCAGGCGGTACAGCTTTGCCGGGTCGCCCGATACGCTTTTTTCCACTTCATCCGGTGTCAGTGCCGGATTGGTCGGACGCACCGCTTCGTGCGCATCCTGTGCCGCCGTTGCGCTTTTGCTTTTATACTTGCGTTTTGTTTTGCAGACATAGGCATCCCCGTAGGTTTCGGTGATGAAATCTCTAGCCGCCGCCTGCGCCTCATCGGCAATCCGCAGGCTGTCCGTACGCATATAGGTGATTAGACCCATAGTGCCCTGCCCTGCGATATCCACGCCTTCATACAGTGTCTGTGCGGCGCGCATGGTGCGCGTTGCAGTAAAGCCCAGCCGGCGGCTTGCCTCCTGCTGCATCGTGGAAGTGATGAACGGCGGTGCCGGGGTTTTCTTCCGCTTGCCTTTGTTGATAGCAGCTACCACATACGAAGCTCCGTCCAGATCCTGTACGATTTTTTCACTCTGCTCGGCACAGTTCACTGCAAGCTTTTTTCCATCGGCAAATGCAGTCAGGCGGGCGGTGAATCGCTTTGTTGTCGAAGGCGGGCTGAGCAGGGCATCAATATTCCAGTACTCTTCCGGCTTGAATGCTTCGATTTCTTTTTCGCGATCCACGATCAGCCGTACCGCCACGCTTTGTACGCGCCCTGCCGAAAGGCCGCGCCGCACCTTTTTCCACAAAAAGGGCGAAAGCTTATAGCCAACCAAGCGATCCAGCACGCGCCGCGCCTGCTGTGCATTGAATAAATCCATATCAATGCTGCGGGGTGCTGCCATGCCCTGCGTGACGCCTTTTTTTGTGATTTCGCCAAATGTGACTCGATTTGCCGCTGTCACATCCATGCCAAGCAGGTTTGCAAGATGCCAGCTGATTGCTTCCCCTTCACGGTCCGGG
Organism: Ruthenibacterium sp.; assembly: GCA_020025255.1. GTDB lineage: Bacteria > Bacillota > Clostridia > Oscillospirales > Ruminococcaceae > Ruthenibacterium. Next base: position 30,519 of record JAHHSK010000005.1, read on the forward strand.
TCCGTTGCAAGAAAAATCTCATCGCTTTGCTTGGCAAGGCTTTTCAATTCCTTGATGATCTTTTCCTTGCCCTTTATATTGATGTACTGGGGTGTGTAGTCATGCTCGACATCAATGCCGAGCTGGCTTTGCGGAAGATCGCGGATATGCCCCATAGAGGCCGTTACCTCGTATCCTGTCCCCAGATATTTCCGAATCGTTTTGGCTTTCGCCGGAGATTCTACGATTACAAGTTTTGACATGTTTACCGTCCTTTTTTTACGGGATGACCGCCGATCTGCAGAAATACGCTCATCACATCCCGTCCTGGAAACTTCTGCAGTTCTTTTTATTATGCATGATTCTTTCAAAAAAAACAATGGCAAATCTATTTTGTGCCGCTTTGCCCGCCTGTATATCAGGGTTTCAGCTGAAAGCGGCGTCCTGCCAGCTGAACCGAAACACCGGCCAGCTCCAGCTCGGTCAATGCAGCCATAGCCTTATGGGGCGGCAGCTTTGTTTTGGCACACAATTCTTCCAGCCGCTGCGGCTGCGCAGTGCTCAGTGCAGCGCGCATGATCCGTGCATCTTCGGAAACTGCCGTTCCGTCCGGCTTTTTCGCACCGGGCTTTTCCTTTTTGCTTTCTATGTGATACCATTCCAAAATATCCGCCCCCGAAAGCGCCGGGATCGCGCCTTCCTTCAGAAGGCGGTTCGTCCCCTCGCTCAGCGGCGAAAAAATACTTCCCGGAACGCTGAACACATCCCGCCCCGCCGCCAGAGCCGCGGAAACCGTATTCATCGTGCCCGATCGATTTCGCGCTTCCGCCACGCAGATCCCGCGGGAAAGTCCGGCAATCAGACGGTTGCGCTCCAAAAAATGATTGCGAAGAGCCGGCATTCCCGGCGGATATTCGCTCAAAACAAGGCCGCTTTTTTCAATCATTTCCTTCAGCTTGCGGTTTTGCGCCGGATAACACTGATCGTGTCCGAACGCAATGCACGCAATCGTGGGTGCCCCTTCCCGCAGTGCGGCTTTGTGGCTTTCACTATCCAGCCCGGTTGCAAGACCCGATACAAGTGCCACCCCTGCGCGCGCCATATCTTTGGCAATGTTTGCCGTTGCCTCCACTCCGTAGGCCGACGGTCTGCGCGTACCCACGATTGCAAACGTAAAGCATCGGTTGGCAATGGACGGGTCTCCCCGATAGTACAGCACAGGCGGCGGCGAAGCGATCGTGCGCAAAAGCGCAGGATAGTCTTCATCCGCCCATGTGATCACATCCACCTTGTGACGCTTGCAGTCGTCGAGACGCGCGATATAGTCTTCCGGTTGGGATTCATGCAGTGCTGCCAGCTGTGCCCTCGTAAAAAAGGCGGAAAGGTCTTCGCGCCGGCTGGCTTCGACCAAATCCCACACGTCAGAAAATTCGCGCAGCACTTCCCCCGCGTTCGGCGCAGCACAGCCCAATGCCGATGCAGCCCAGAGCCACGCCGCCTTTTCGTTTTGCATGCTGCGTTCCCATTCCATTTCTATACCCCCCGGAAATGCCACAGCAAAATACTGCCCGCAACCGCCGCGTTCAGCGATTCCACCCCGGGCGACATGGGAATGCGCACAGCCTGATGCGCCGATTGGATCGTTTGCTCGGTAAGGCCGTTTCCTTCATTCCCGATTAGAACCGCCGCACCGTGCAGCTGTTCAGTATTCACGGTTTCCAGCGGGACAGAACCGCGCAGCGCCGCCGCAAAACTCGGAATACCGTTTTCGGAAAAAGCTGCAATGGCCGATGCGGTATCTTTTTCAAGAATCACATCCACCTTTGCAAGCGCACCCATAGAAGCGCGGGACGCCTTGGGCGAAAACGGATCGGCACAATCCGCGCACAAAACGGCACCGGTAAAGCCAAAAGCGGCGGCACTTCGCAACAGCGCGCCCACATTCGCCGGATCCTGCACATGCTCCATACAAACATAGCGTCCCCCTGCGTGAATATCCCGCAGCGTTTTTATGCTGCGCGGAAAAACACAGAACAGCCCTTGCGGTGTTTTCGTATCCGAAAGCTTCGCGGCAACCCCTTCGGTGATCCAGAAATGCCGTCCGCCCAGCTGTTCGAGCTCTGGATGTGCATCCAGAAGTTTCTGCGTAACATAGACCTCTTGCGGCACAAGTACCGCCGCAAGATCGGTGCACAATCGCAGCCCTTCTGCAAAAAACGATCCTTCCTGCTGGCGTACCGCACCGGAATCGCGCAGTCTGCACACGCGTTTTATCCGTTCATTATCACGGCTTGTAATCGTTTCTGCCATGCTTGGTTCCCCTTTCTTTCTTGTCCGGCCGGGTCGAATTTTCTGCTTTTTGCATGCCGCCCGGCCGTTTTGCGCACTGCCCAAAAAACAAAGCGACGCCCGGGCACAGTGTGCACGGGCGTACGCAAAGATTATTTCGCTGCTTTCTTTGCAGTTTCAACAAGTGCAGAGAAGCTTGCCGGATCATGGATCGCCATTTCAGAAAGCATCTTGCGGTTGAGTTCGATGCCGCTTTTCTTCAAGCCATTCATAAATGCAGAGTAATTGATGCCTTCCGCACGGCAGGCTGCATTGATACGGGTAATCCACAGGCTGCGGAAATCACGCTTTTTCTGCTTGCGGCCGACGAAAGCGTAGTTGCCGCTCTTCATGACCTGCTGTTTTGCCATCTTGAAGTGGGTGGATTTGCTGCCCCAGTAGCCCTTGGCAAGCTTCAGGGTCTTTTTTCTTCTTTTACGCGTCATCACAGCGCCTTTGATACGTGCCATATTTCACAATCTCCTTTAAATGTAAGCTAAGTTGTCGTCTGTCGCCAAGCTGTACTGCTTATGCGTACGGCAGCATTCTCTTGACAGCTGCTGCATTCGTCTTATCTGCGTAAGAAGGCTTCCGATAGGCGCGTTTCAGCTTGCGCGTTTTGCCGTGCCCGTTGAGCAGGTGGCTGCGGAATGCGTGACCGCGTTTTACCTTACCGTTTTTTGTCAGCTTGAAGCGTTTCTTCGCACCGGAATGTGTTTTCATCTTAGGCATTTTAAAGTTCCTCCTTAATTTTGCTTTGCGGGAGCGGGGGCAAGGAACATCTGCATGCTCCGACCCTCCAATTTCGGCTGCTTTTCCACAACGGCTTCCGGCAGAGATGCTGCAAAACGCTGCTGGACCTCAAGACCCAGATTGGTATGAGCCATCTCACGGCCGCGGAAACGAATGGACACCTTCACCTTATCGCCTTTTGCAAGAAACTTTCTTGCCTGGCCGACCTTGGTGTTGAAGTCGTTCGTATCGATGTTGAGGGAAAGACGAATCTCCTTGATGTCTACGGTTTTCTGATTTTTCTTCGCTTCTTTGTCACGTTTTTGCATTTCAAAGCGATACTTGCCGTAATCCATGAGTTTGCACACAGGCGGCTGTGCCTGCGGGGCAATCTTTACGAGATCGAGATTTTTTTCTTCCGCTTTTGCAAGTGCATCGCGTGTAGCCATGATGCCAAGCTGAGCGCCGTCCGCATCAATAACGCGTACCTCTCTATCGCGAATGCCTTCATTGATTTCCATTTCTTTCTTGCCGCTAATCGTAAAGCACCTCCAACTAATTTGGTTGCGGCGAGGATGCCCCGCCTGTTAAAAAAGTGCGGCTTACTGGAAAGTAAACCGCACTGTTCAGACAAAATCACACACTTTGCGTGTATGTTCGTATGAACCCGCCGCCTTAGGCAGACAAGGTGAGCACGGTACTTGCCACTGCTACTTTATTTACCTAGATAGTATACCTCACTTATTCCGGGAAGTCAATAGCTTTTTCTCATCTTTTATCTTCTTTTTCTTCGCGCGCTGCATGGGATGAGCCGCGGCTTTGGATCGGCACATCGATTTCCTGTCCCAGAGAAAATGCATAGATCGTGCAACGCTTCACCTGCACTCCAAGGCGCTTTTCGATCGCTGCGCGATACAAAAGCAGCTGCTTTGCATATGCCTTGCAGAATTGCGCCGGTGTTTTTGCGCGGTCAGTCTTATAATCCACGATTTCCGCCGTATCCCCATTTACGATCACCGCATCCGCGATGCCCTGCACGAGCACAGGCTGATACCAGAATTTTTCCGGCAGCGTCTCATCCACATATTTTGCGGGAACCGATGTAATGAAATCATATTCCCGCAGCAGGCTGCCGGCTGTGCGCATCCGCTGTGCAAGATCGCTCTGCAAAAAGGTGCGCATGCACGCCTGATCCAGCTGCTGCATCAATTCTTCTTCGATCCAGCCGCCCTTGGTCAGCCGTTCCAGCTCTGCCGCAAGATCGTTTGCCGCCGCTGCAAGATCTGCAAATTGAAGCACCACATGCATTGCCGTGCCCCGTTCTGCTGCCGTCATACCCTCTTTATACAAAAAAGCCGGACGCGCCAAAATCGGCTCCGATGTGCCGTGCACCAGCAGCGAAACACTCATCTTTGCGGGCAGGGTGCACAATGGCGCCTGCTCATACTGCTTTGCAAAATTAGCCAGCAGCTCCTGTTCCAGTGCTTTATCCGGCGGCGCGTTTCGAACGAAACCTTCCGGCTCGTTCTGCACCTTTTGTGTCGGCGCCTGCACAATTTGCGCCATCATATGCCCTTGTGCAGGGTAAATCGGCAAAAGGGCGGCATCCGCAGTTCGGCGCAGTTCGCCGCAATCCGGATGCAGCAGCGCCGCAGTACACAGCCAATCCGCAAAACACGTCGCCTGCGAAAGCCCGTATGCATCGGCGCCCGCCGAACCGGCAAGGGAAGTTGCAATTTTAGTCAGTGTGCGCACCGGGTCACGCAGCGGGGCGGTTACAATCAGCTTGTCGCGCGCTCTTGTCAGCGCAACATACAGGATGCGCATTTCTTCGCTGACGGATTCTTCTCTCTGCGCCATACGCACCGCGCGGTGCGGCACCGTAGGATACAGCCCGCCTGCACCCGCCCGCAGCGTCATCCCCAAGCCCAGCTGCGGATGGAACAACACCGCATCCGATGTGTCGCGCAAATTGAAGCGGCGCGCAGTATCCGCAAGGATGACCACCGGAAATTCCAATCCCTTGGAGCGGTGGATCGTCATCACCGAAACCGCCCCCTGCGGCAGTGCAGGGGCAGCGGCGCTGTGCACGGCACCGCTTTCCAAGGCACTGTCTACCAGCCGCAGGAATGCCGAAAGCCCGCCCGTACCGCCTTGATCTGCTGCCGCCGCCCATGCGGTAAAGCTGCGCAGCGTTTCCCTGCGCGCCGGCCCGTTTTCCATAGCGCCAACTGCGGCAAAATAATGAGTGCGGGCGAAGATTTCCGTACAGAGTTCTTCCACCGATGCGGTTGCCGCAAGACGGCGCAGCGCACGCAGTGTTTCCAAAAAAGCTTTTGCCTTGCCTTCTTTGCTTTTCAGCAGTGCTGCGTACAGGCTTGCGGACGGACAATCTGCACGCAGTTTCGTCAAATCATCCGGCGTAAACGAAAACATCACCGATACCAGCACCGCCGCAAGGCTGATATCCTGTGCCGGGTTATCAATCACGCGCAGGAAGGAGATCAGCGGCGAAACCTCTGTGGATGTCAGCGGGCTTTCCCCCGTATCCGCAAAGGAAGGAATCCCGCGGCTTTCAAACTCCGCCGAATACAGTTCAAACGGCGTGCGGCTTCTTAACAGTACGCAGATGTCCCCATATCCGCATGGGCGCGTTGTGCCGTCTTTGCCGCGCACCGGAAAGCCGCTGTTTACCAGCGTCTGGATTTTTTCCGCCACAGCCGCTGCATCTCCGGCGGCATCCTGTGCGCTTGTATCCACAAGGATCAGTTCCATCGGCCCGCCGTCGTACCGATCGTTCGTACCCCTTACAAGCATTTCGTTCTGATCATACTGCACTCCGCCGACCGATTGGTTCATCACACAGCGAAACACATCATTGACCTGCCGTATAATATTATCTGCGCTGCGGAAATTGTGTCCCAGTGTAATGGTTGCCGGATGTTCCCCTCCCGGCGTATAGGGCGCATAGGCCGCTCGTTTGCTTATGAAAATTTCCGGGCTTGCCAAGCGGAAGCGATAAATGCTCTGCTTGACATCCCCGACGAAAAACAAATTCGATTCCTCTTCATTGGCAAGGCAGCGGTACAAAAGCGCCTGCAATGCGTTGGTATCCTGATACTCATCCACAAGCACCGCATCAAACTCGCGCGAAATCGCGCGCGCCGTGTTTGTTTTTTTATCATTTTCATCACACAGCAGCCGCAGCGCAAGATGCTCAAGATCGCTGTAATCCAGCAGTTTATGCTCCAGCTTATCTTCGTAAAGGCGATTGCCGAATGCTGTTGCCGCACGGGACAAAGCGCGAACAAGCGGCGCGATGCGTTGGCAATCCTGTGCAAATTCCTGCTCCGTACACAAAAAGATATCGGTGCGCAGCTGTTCTATGGTATCCTTCACCGCACTGCGAAGTGCCTTTACCGTTTCCATTCCGGCACTCTTATATTTTCGAACCGCCTTGAAGGGCGGCGGTGTGTACGTCTGCGCACAGAGTGCTGCCGCATCCCATTCTCCCTGTTCGATTTTTTCACAAAGCTGTGCAAAAAACTCCGTATCCGCAGAAAGTGCCGCATTGTACGGTTCGAGTTCCGGCTCGGATGCAATGATCTGCCGGGCGCACCCCAGCATGTGCTGCGCACTTTCCACGGCATTTGCTGCACTTTCCAGCATTTTTTTACCCCATACGGTTTCACAAAGCGGAGCCGCGGCTTCATACGCTTTGCAGATCCGCTCCAGCTCCATTTCCGGATGCGGCAGTGTGCGGGAAAAATCATACAGCCCCAATACCGCATTCACCGCATCCGTATCGCTGCGCGCTCTTCCGTAAAGCGATGCAAAGGCTCGAAAGTCCGCATCCTGATACTGTTCTTCCATAACGGCGGAAAGGGCATTCTGGCGCATTGTGTAAAGCTGTGCTTCATCGGCAAGCGCAAAATCCGGCATAAGCCCTAGCTGTGCAAAATGGCGCTTGATCAGCTGCATGCAAAACGCATCAATAGTACAGATATTGGCACGCCCCAGAAGCATGCGCTGCCGGCGCAGGAACACGCTTTCGGGATTCCGCGCCGCCTGCTGCTCCAAGCGCGCTGCAATGCGTGCCCGCAGTTCCTCGGCTGCCGCGCGCGTAAAGGTCACGATCAGCAGCCGATCCGCCGCAACGGGGTGTTCCAGATCGGTGATATACTGCACGGCGCGTTCCACCAGCACGGCGGTTTTGCCGCTTCCTGCCGCCGCCGAAACAAGCAGCGTGCCGCCTCGGTCATAAATTGCCGCACTCTGCTCCTGCGTCCACTTCATTTCGCTCATCCTTGCCCGTCCTCCTTATCCAAAGGCGCGTCATGCTCTGCCTCAAACACATGCTGGGGCGCTGTTACTTTCTTTTCTCCGCGCCCGTCCTCATGCAGGCAGATCGCACGGTAATCACAGACCGTGCACGGGCTGGCCTCCTGCGTACACAAGGGCACGGCATCAATTTGTCCTTCATACAATCCGCCCGCCATTTGTGCGACCAGTGTTTCCAAATGCATTTCGATTCGATCCAGCTTATCTTTTTGTGCAATCTTTCCGCTTGCGAGCCTTTTGCCCGTTTTGCCGAATTTACAGGGTACATATTTCCCGGTGGAATCCCGATCCATGCCCTTGAGCACCACTTCATCATCCAGCACCAAGCCGTCCACACGGTATTCCAGTGAATCGCTCACTTCGTGCCGCGGTTCCGTCTTAGGGCGCGGATCCCCGGAAAGATACAGCACACCGGCGGGCTGCACATCCGGATCCTGCCTGCGCGCATAGCGGCACACCATAAACAGATATAACAGCATCTGTGTGTTCAGCCCGCAGTACACTTCGTCCAGACGGAACGTTTTGCTGCCGGTTTTATAATCCACTACGCGCAGATAATTTCGTCCGCCGCGCTGCATCAAATCCACACGGTCGATCTTTCCCTGTACGCGCACCGTATGGCCTTCTTTTGTTTTTACGCACAGCGGCGGGATCGCGCCCTGCTGTATGCCGATTTCCTGTTCGAACGCAACCGGATGAAAATCACTCTGCGCCTGTTCTTTCTGCAAATAGAGCAAAAGCTGTGTCACTCCATTTTTCATCCGTTCGATAAAATATTCAAAGCGTTCTCCTCCTGCGGGCATATTTTTTTCAACATAGCTGTCCGCAATGCTGCCGGCAAGTGCGGAAAGCTCTTCCTTTTTCAAATCCGCAAACGAAGCACCTGCCGTGCGCAGAACCTGCTCCAAAATATAATGCACCAGGCTGCCGCTTTCCAGCGGGGAAAGTTCCGCCCGCTTTCGGGGGCGGATGCGCAGCACATATTGCAGAAAATAGGAAAAATGGCAGCGGTAATACTGTTCCACCCGGGTCGGTGAAATCGTCATTTCACTGCCCAGCAGTTCGCTTAACGTCATGGTATCCTCTGCCTTGAACTGCATCGGCCGCGAGGCCCGCTGCATGGCATCCAGGCTCATCGCAGTGGTTTTATCCAGGGAAAGCGCAGAAAAAAGCGCCGCTGCTTTTGGAGTATCTTCGCGATACATGCCGCCCAAAAGATCCAACGCTGCCGCCGGTGTCGGTGCGCGCTGTGCCGTTGTCAGCACATCGGCCGGTGGATCGAGCGTCTCCATAAGCGGCATCAACGCCGATGCCGGCGGCGTGCTGCCGCATTCGGGTGAAATATAGCTGACATACAGTGCTCTTGCCGGGGCAGTCAAGGCACGATAAAAGAACATTTGTTCCAAAAGCGACCGATTTTCAAAGCTGCCCGGCATTTCCACCCCGTTGCGCACCAGCAGATCTCGGTCGGCATGAGACAGCAGCCCGCTTGCTCCGAGCAGTTTTGGGAATCCGCCTTCATTCACACCGAGAACAAAGCACACCTGCGGGTCATCCAGACGCATGCGGTCTGCGGTTGTAACAATTACGGCATCCTGCGTCTGCGGCACATGCCCAAGATCCGTTGCCCGCAGCAGCAATGCAAAAAGCTCGGCATATTCCGATGCCGTTACTTCATCCTGTCCCAAAAGCTGTTCCATTTGCCCCAGCAGCTTCATCATGTTTTCCCACGCACTGTAAACCGCACGGGAACGCGGCACATCGCCCGCCGCTTCAAATTCCTGCGCCATACGGATGGTGTTTGCATCGCCGCCGAAGGATTCCAGCAGCAGATACAGCTGCTTTGAAATCTGCGCCGCCGTTCCGCCGAGCGCGGCATTTCGGAAGGTCTGAAGCCGTTCGACGATCGTGCTGCGCAGGCTTTCCAATTCTTCCAGCTGCTTTTTCACCGATTCATTCATTTCACCGCCAAAGCCCTCCGGGCTTTTTTCAAACGGAGCACGCCAATCTTGCGCCTTGAGCTGCCATGTGTATGCATAATTTTCCAGCTGCGCGATTTGTTCCGGCGTAAACCCGCACAAATCGGTCTTAAGCATGCGCAGGATTGATTCCGTAGTGATCCCGCGGGAAAGCATCTCCAGCGCCGCTGTAAAAAAGGCAGCCAGCGCGGTATGCTCAGGGCTGGTCGTTTCATCGCTGAAGTATGGAATCCCTGCCAGGGAAAATTCATACTGGATCGGTGCCGCATAGTGTTCCATTTCGCGGCAAATCACTGCGATTTGCCCATACCGAAGCTCCTGCTGCTGCACCAGTGCCGCAATTCGGCAGGCTACCGCCTTGCATTCCTCATAGATGCCAGCAGCCGGCGTAACATAAAATCCGCTGCTTTCACCGGGTATCCGTTCGGAATATGCCAGCTGTTCATTCACATTCAAAAGGCCCGGAACGTTTTTATGCCGGATATCCACGCCCATGATTTTGGGTGCTGCTACCGCAACACCGTTTTTTTCCGCAATGCGCCGCAGCGTTTGCGCCGTTTTTTTCACCGGGCTGAACAAACCAAGGCCTGCCTGCTCATCCGCAAGGCTATCACAGCAAAGAGCCACCGTACAGGCTTGTGCCTCCACCAGCTTTTCCAGCATTTGATATTCCGGTGCTGTAAATCCATCGAAATTATCAATATACACCGCTGTATCCTGCAGGATATCCGGGCATAAGCGCTGTGCTGCCACGGCAATGCGATCCGAAGGATCCATGGCACTTGCCCCGATCACCGTTTCATAGGCTGCAAAAATCAATCCCAGCTCTCGCAGTTTTGCCCCCTGTTCCCCCTGCGTTTGCGCAGCAGACAGCAATACCGATGCATCTGCGCCTGCCGTCTTCAATTCCTTGATCGCATCGGCACACATACTGCAAAATCCTGTATTATGCCGCTGTCTGCCATAAATATTCAATTCATCGCCCAGCGTATCCATAGCACGGCGCACCGCTACTGTGCGTGCGGCATCCGTAAGCGTCTTGATCGCCGTACCGCCGAAAAGCCGAAGCACATACTCGGCATAGCTGGTAAAGCTGTATACTTTTGCATACGCACCAAGTGCATCGCCTAAAGCACGGTACACCATGGTTTCTGCGGAGGATGAAAACTGTTCCGGCACAATCAGCACACTTTTCCTGTGTGCTGCTGCACGCACTTTCATCTCTGCCATGATCCAGCCCGTTTTTCCCGTGCCGGAAATCCCCAATATCAGTTGCAGCATTTTGATCGTCCTCCTGTTTGCAGCTTATCCACCTATATATTTTACCAATCCTGCTGGTGTAAAATCCCCGCTTATCTTTTCCTGTTGGCTCACAGCACCGATATCCGTCCCGCTTGTGCTGCCGGCCGTCTGCCGCTCATTCTTCGCGCCGGTGCGCTGAGCCGCCCGGCTTCGGCTTTTTCCCTTCTGTCATCTTTCCCAATCCGAAAGCGTGCGGCAGCAATATATCGTTATCATATCACGCGCAGAGCTTTCCTGCACTATAATTTTTGAAATTGACCCGCAAACGAATCGTTTGATCTGCTGTAACCGATCCCTTCCTCGAAGCGACCCGGGCGAAAGCACCGTGGCGGCATCTTTGTTTCATCGGGCAGATTCCCGATCCCTGCCACTCCGCCGCTGTCTTTTGGCCGTGCGCCGCATCGGGATGCGCCTTACGAAAAAACGGCGGCAGAAAAATCTGCCGCCGTTTTTGCAAAAGCTTAATAGTTTTCCGCTTTCAGCTGGAAGTACGCTTTCGGGTGTGCACAAACCGGGCAAACCTCCGGCGCATTTTTCCCGATCACGATATGTCCGCAGTTCGAGCACTGCCAGATCATATCCCCCTCGCGGGAAAACACCAGCCCGCCTTCTACATTGGCAAGCAGTTTACGATACCGTTCCTCGTGCTCTTTTTCGATCTTTCCCACTTCACGGAACAAAAAGGCAAGACGGATAAAGCCTTCTTCCTCTGCATCTTTTGCCATTTGATCGTACATATCCGTCCATTCGTAATTTTCGCCGTTTGCCGCATCCAAAAGATTTTCTGCCGTGCCGGGAATTGCATCATCGTGCAGCGCCTTGAACCACAATTCGGCATGTTCTTTTTCATTTGCTGCCGTTTCTTCAAAAATCTTTGCAATCTGTACATATCCGTCCTTACGCGCCTTTGATGCATAATAGGTGTACTTGTTGCGCGCCATGCTTTCTCCTGCAAACGCGGCCTGGAGGTTTTTTTCGGTTTTTGATCCTTTCAGTTCCATAAGCTTTTCTCCTTTTTATTATAGATAGCGCTTTCAGCACAAAATGCGAAATCGTATTTTCACTTTTCTTCTGATTCTTTCTTTGCACATTCCGGACACAAACCGCAGAATACGATATCATGTGTCACATTGCAGAACCCGGTGCTTTTTTCTACTTCCTCATCCAGCATTTTGGTTTCAAACGCAGGTGCGTCCGCAAAGCATCCGCACTTAGTACATATTATATGACGGTGAATGCTCAATGTATGATCAAAACGATCCGCACCGCCCGGCATCTGGATGTGACGCAGCTTTCCATCCTCCGAAAGGCTGCTCAAATTCCGATAAACCGTTGCTTTGCTTACCGAAGGATGCATTTTTGCAACTTCTTCATATACTTCTTCTGCGGTCGGATGATTGGCAAGCCGGAACACTGCATCGATTACCAGTTGCTTTTGAATCGTGTTTCGTTTTTCCATATACCTTCCCTCTCATTTGAATTCAGGCTGCCGCCTCTTTATTGATATAATATATCATTAAACATCAAATGTCAAGATGCCGGGAAGGTTTTTATTCTTTCGGGCGAAACCAAAATTACCCTGTCAAAGCCGCAGGCTTGGGCAGGGCAAAGGCACGCCAAGATAGATTATTCCGGTTTGGATGTTGTGTGAGTGGGACGAACCGTCGCTTTTTTGCCATTCTGGCGCAGCGTTGCACGAACGGTTTTCACTTCACCAAGGCTTTTATCCAGCTGTTCCTCGGTATGCTGCAGCATGTTTTCACAATAGGCCGTAACCGTATTGCGCATTTCGCGGCTGCGGTTTTGTGCCGATGTCAGCATCTCGGTTGCCTTTTGCTGCGCTGCTTTTACGATCGTTTCCTGTGAAACCATAACGCGCGCACGATCTTCCGCACGTTTTACAATCAGGTCTGCCTCTTTTTTGGCTTTTTCGATAATGTTGTTTCGATCTTGTGCAATCGCTTTTGCCTGCCGGATCTCGCTCGGCATATTCAAGCGGATATCGTCCATGAGTTCGCGCACTCGTTCCACATCCACCATACGCTTGCCGCCCGTGAAAGGCAGGTTGAATGCATCTTCCAGCAATTCGTCCATACTATCCAGCAATTCATCGATGTTCATAATGGTTACTCCTTTGTCTGCCCCTGTGTAAGGCGCTTTACGATATCTTCACAAATTCCGTCCGGCAGAAAGTCACTGACATCACCGCCGAAATATGCAACCTGCCGCACCATACTGGAAGAAAGGTACATATATTTCGGTTCCGTGATGACAAACATCGTTTCCAGCTCCGGATTGAGCTTTTTATTGGTCAGTGCCTGCTGGAATTCAAATTCGAAATCCGTTACGGCACGCAAACCCTTAATAATGGTACAAGCCCCTGCATTATGCGCATATTCTGCCAAAAGACCCGAATAGCTGTCCACTTTCACATTCGGAAGATTCTTTGTTGCAATACGCAGGAAATCCGCCCGTTCCTGTGCGGTGAACGAGGGTGTCTTGTTCGGATTGATCATAACCAATACGATCACGGTATCAAACAGCTTGGCGCTGCGCTCAATAATATCAAGATGTCCTTTTGTGACAGGATCAAAGCTGCCCGGACAAATGGCGATGCGCATAGCATGCGCTCCCTTCTTTTCAGTTTCCATTTGCAAAATCAAAATTCCGCCTGCGCTTCGTAACGCGCCAGCGCGACCGTTCCGTAGCGATACTGCTTTTTCAGCCGCAGGGCACCACAGCTTTCGGGCAGATCGGCACCATATTCCGTTTCACACAGCACAATTCCGCCCGGTGCCGTCACTTGGGCGGCCGCCGGAAGGATCGCAGGCACAAGATCCTTCCGATACGGCGGATCCAGCAGGATCAAATCGAACCGCTGTGTACAGGAAGACAGATAGCCCTGTGCACTGCATTCCAAAACCGAAGCCTGCTTCGTCAGCTGTGCCGCTTTGAGATTTTCTTTCACGATCCTGCACGCCTGTCTGTTTTCATCAATGAACACACAATGCTGTGCGCCGCGCGAAAGGGCTTCGATCCCCAGCTGACCGGAGCCTGCAAACAAATCAAGCACCCTTGCCCCTTCCAGCATAAACTGAACTGCACTGAACATGGCTTCTTTGACACGGTCCCCGGTCGGACGGGTTACCTCTTCTCCGGGCAGCGCTGCAAGCCTTGCACCACGTGCCGTACCGGAAATAACACGCATATTCCACTCCTTAAAGCCGAGCCCACTTTCCCCCGGCAGCTTTCTTGTTTCCTCCGCACGGTTTGGTGTACGGACAGAAATCTTTTTTTCATTATCGCTTTTTCCGGCCATTTTGTCAATGTCTGCCTTTTGCAGCGCCCCTGTGCCGCACCTTATTCCGGCACATCCTGTGCCGATCCCTGCGTGCCGGGATGAAAATGCTCATACACCGCCCGTGCCGCAGTTCGGGTTACGCCCTTTGCAGACGCAAGCTCTGCTTCGGATGCCTGCTTCACCGCCGAAACCGTTTTGAAATGCATCATAAGTGCGCGGCTTGTAGCAGGCCCTACCCCGCGGATCTCCTGCAGCGTGGACGAATACGCACGGCTTTTCTGCATCCTGCGGCGGTAATCGTTTGCCCAGCGATGGGTTTCATCCTGAATGGCTGTGATAAACGCAAAAACGCCCTTATGCATCGCCAGTGTGATTTCCCGCCCCTGGGCATCGATCAGCCCGCGCGTGCGGTGCCGATCATCCTTTACCATGCCAAACACCGGCACGTCGGCCAATGCGGTTCCCTTCAGCGTCTGCTTCACCACACTCACCTGCCCGCGCCCTCCATCGATCAGAAACAGATCCGGACGCTGCGCAAACTGCCCCTTTGCCCCCGCTTCATACTCCTGCGCGCGGCGCATCAGGGTTTCTGCCATAGATGCATAGTCGTCCGTACCGACCACTGTTTTCATCTTGAAGCGCCGATACCCGGATTTTTTCGGCTTTCCGTTTTCAAACACGACCATTCCGGCAACGCTTGTTCCATCGCCCCAGTTGGAAATATCATAGCTTTCGATCACCGCAGGCGGTGTGTTCAGCCCCAAAAGGGCCGCAAGTTCATCCAGCCTTTTTTCCTCCCGCGCATACCGGCCGCTTTCCCGTGCAAGACGTTCTGCTGCATTGGTGCGTGCCATTTCGATCAAATGTGCCGTATCCCCGCGCCGGGGCACATAAAGGCGCACTTTGGTTCCGCGTGTTTCACTCAAAAGCTGTTCCAGCTCGGATGCATCGGACGGCAGCTCATCCACCGCAACCGTGCGCGGAATAAATTCATTATCCTCCAGATAATAACGCGGCAGGAATTCTTCACGCAGTGCGGGGATATCCTGTGTTTCGCGAAACAGGAATTCCCGCTTATCCACAAGCCGCCCTTCCCGAAAACGCAGGATCGCCGCGCACACTGCGGATGCCGTGCCGGCAAACGCAATCACATCCTGCTCCTGCGTTTCGCTGCGCACGACCTTCTGCCCCCGGCTCACCTTTTCGATTGCTGCAATTTGATCGCGAATCACAGCAGCGCGTTCAAAATCCAGACGTTCCGATGCCTGCTCCATACGCACCCGAAGCACCTTGAGCATTTCCGTCTGTCCCCGGCGGATCATATGAACCGCGTTCTGCACGCATTCGTTATATTCCTGCTGCGAAATTTTGCCGCTGCACACCGCCATGCACAATCCGATATGGGCATTCAGGCACGGGCGCGCCTTTCCGATATCCTGCGGGAATTTTTTGGCACACCGCGGCAGCCGAAACACGTTGCAGGCTGTTTCCACCATTTCGCGCACCGCAAAGCTCGATGTAAACGGCCCGATATATTCCGCATTGTCATCCTCTTTTTGCAAGGCCGCCAAGACGCGCGGATAAGGTTCCTTTGTTATTTTCACATAGCTGTAGCCTTTATCGTCTTTTAAAAGGATGTTATATTTTGGCTGATGCTGCTTGATCTGGCTGCATTCCAGCACAAGCGCTTCAAATTCGCTCTGCGTTACGATCACATCGAACTCAAATGCGTTCTGGATCATTTTTGTTACTTTTGCATCGTGCGGAACGCCTTCTCGAAAATACTGTGACACCCGTATGCGCAGCCGCTTTGCCTTGCCCACATAGATAACCGTACCGGTTTCATCCCGGATGATATATACTCCCGGCAGAAGCGGCAGCATTTTCGCTTTTTCCCACAGTTCGTGTTTTGTCATTCCCAGGCTCCTTCCGATTTTCGGGGCTTTGCAGGCGCTGCACAGCGCATAAAGGCTGAAAAAAATATGCGCCGCCCTATGGGCGGCGCAGTGTTACGCAAAGAAGCTTATTCGCTGAAGCCGGAATTCACCAGCTTGATCAGCCCTTCGACAGCTGCCTGCTCATCAGCACCGTCTGCAATGATGCGGATTGTCGTGCCGCCGACAATGCCCAAAGACAAAACCCCCAGCAGGCTTTTTGCATTCACGCGGCGTTCTTCTTTTTCCACCCAGATCGAAGACTTGAATTCATTTGCTTTCTGAATAAAGAAAGTTGCAGGACGTGCGTGCAGACCCACCTGATTTTCCACAGTAACTTCTTTCACAAACATACGAAACGCTCCTATTGTTTAATATTGCTTTTCACACCAAATATGTTATTGACATTGGCTCTTGAACTTATTCTATACCAATTGGACGAGTTTCGTCAACAACCTTAGACGTTTTGCACAATTTTCTACAACAATGCCACATTCCAGCATCATTTTTCCATTATGCTTTGGATAAATTAGCTAAATTGTTTTCAACTTGCTTAACAAGTTGCACAAATCGCTTATTCATTCTTTATCTATTTTCGCCATTGACTTTTTGCATGTATCGCTCATACATATCCGGCCTTCGTTCTTTTGTGCGTTCCAGCGACTGGTCATGACGCCATTTTGCAATATTTGCATGATGCCCGGAAAGCAGAATATCCGGCACACGGCGTCCGTTCCATTCTTCCGGACGGCTGTACTGGGGATATTCCAGCAATCCGCTGTAATGGCTTTCGTCCTGATACCCTTGCGGGCTGGAAAGGACTCCGGGGCAAAGACGGCACACGCTGTCTGCCACAACAAGTGCCGCCAGCTCTCCGCCTGTCAGCACATAATCCCCAATGGAAATCTCCTCATCTGCCAGCTCTTCGATCACGCGCTCATCCATTCCTTCATAATGACCGCACACCAAAAGAAGGCTTTCTTTTTCCGCCAGCTGCCGGCACTTGTCTTCTGTCAGCGTTGTTCCGCCCGCCGTCATAAAAATAATATGCGGCCGTTCTTGTCCTGCTTGCCTGATTTGGCGGATAATATCAATGCAGCAGTCGTGGATCGGCTGTGCCTGCATCACCATGCCCGGTCCCCCGCCGTACGGATAATCATCCACCTGTTTCTGGCGATTGGTTGTGTAATCCCGAATCTGGTGGCAGTGGATTTCGATATAGCCGCGCTGGCGGGCACGCCCGATGATGCTTTCGCTCATCACACGCTCACACAGTTCCGGAAAAAGCGTTGCGATATCAATCCTCATCGTCATTTCCCCCTTCATTGGTGAACATGCCGGGAATGGGGCGAACCGTCACGATTCCCTCTTCCGGTGAAAGGCTGATCAAAAATTCCGCAACCGCCGGGAACAGAAAGGTTTCTCCCGCTTCATTTTTCACCGTGTAGATATCCGCGGATGACGGGTGATCCACCGCGGTAACGATCCCGTATTCCCTGCCGGTATCGGCATCCTGCACCTTGCACCCAAGGATATCCTGCACAAAAAAGCGCCCCTGCGGCAGCTGCACGTCGGCACGGTTGAAATAGGCTGTTTTATGCAGATAGCTGCGGGCTTGCTCGATGCTGCCGACGTCTTTGAGCTTCACAAGGCACATTCCCTTATGAACCCGCACCGATTCCACACGCGTTTCATGCGCACCAAGCTCCGAAAAATAAAGACGGGGCAGCCCCATTACAAATTCCGGGCTGTCGCACCAGGGGTACAGCTTCAGCTCCCCCATAACTCCATGCGTTGTTACAAATTCTCCCACTTCAATAAATTGTTTCATCCCTGCTCCTCCGGTTTTCTCGCTTCAAAATGGATCTTTTTTACCATTATCATAACATTCCTGCCGGCTCACGGCAATGCACCCTGCCACCGCTTTGCTGTGATTCAGGAAAACAGCACCGGATCAGCCGTGTTTGCCGTTTGCGCCCCGGCTTATGCGTTCGGCTCTGATTTCCAATCACTTTTCAGCCTGCAAAAGGGAAGCTTCCAGAAAGCCGATATGCTGATGCTTGCTTTCCGCGGCATCCCGCTGTTTTCTTTGCGCGCAAACGCACAAGGGCACAGGGTTTAGACATCGGCTGTTTCCTTTTCAAAAATCGAGCCGGAAGCTTATGCCTCCGGCTCGATGCTGCATGTGAAGGATTTCCGACTTTCAGCGAATTTTAGGCTTCACCGGCTTTTTGGCCAGCAGCATGCCGACCGCGCTGAACACGATCGAAGTTACGGACACAACCGCCCCTACAATGCCAAGAATCAATCCGACAATCCGAAATGCACTGCCTCGTTTCATGTGTGTCAACTCCTTTATTTTACAAAGCGGAACCGCAAAATCGTCCCTCTTATGTTTCAGTATACTATATTTTCTCATCCGTTGCAAGAAAATCCCGTGCTTTCTTTCCTTTTGACGTAAAACGTTTCGTTATTTTGTACATTATTTTATATATTTTAATTGTTTTTTCATTTATTTTCGCATCACCTTGTGCTATAATACAGATAGAATCCTTAGTAATCGATTTTTCCACTTTGAAAGGGGATGTATTGTATGTCGAATCATTACGTCATTACATTGAGCCGTCAGTTTGGCACAGGCGGTCGTGCGATCGGCCGCGCACTTGGTTCTGCCTTAGGAATACCGGTCTATGACCGTGAACTTCTGGAAGAAGCAGCACGGACATACAATATTCCTGTCAGCATTATGGAACGTTCTGACGAAACTGTTCCCAGCCGTCTGCTGGAGGCTCTTTCCATGAACACTCCGAATTACTGCCAGCTTGCCAGTGCTGCGGATTATTCCTCTATCGTCATTTCCGACACTACCTTTAATTGGCAGTCTGCTACGATCCGCCGCATTGCTGCACAAGGTCCCTGCATCATCATCGGACGCTGCGGCGATTATGTCCTTCGCAAGGAGCCGAATCTGGTTTCTCTGTTCCTGTATGCGGATTATGAATACCGCGTTGAACATATCTGTGAAAAATATCAGCTTTCCCGTTCGGATGCCATAGCATTGATCGATACAACGGAAAAGCAGCGGGAACGCTATTATAAAAAGCACACCGGGCGCAATTTTGCCCGTATGGAAAATTATGATCTCTGCTTAAATACCGCCACGGTCACACAGGAAATGGCCGTTCTTTTGTTGGAAGCGTTTATAAAAAACCAAGATACCTAAACGCTTTTCTTCTTACCTTACCGCCTTACATCTTCTCTTTTCACTTCTCTATCCCCTGCAAGAACAGCGCGGCATGCACTGCATGCCGCGCTGTTCTTCTGATGGTATCTATGCCGGTCATGCTATGGCATCAGCCAATGATCAGCGGCAAAATTTTTCGATGTAATTGTCAAGGCAGCTTTGAATAATTTTTCTCGCTTCTTCTACCCCGCGCACCTCATCGACCGCAGTGGTCTTTCCTTCAAGCGATTTATATACTGTAAAGAAATGGCTCATCTCATTGAAAATATGGCTGGGCAGTTCCGAAATATCCTTATACTCATTATACATCGGGTCTTCAAACGGAATCGCAATGATTTTTTCATCCATTTTCCCCTGATCCTGCATCAAAATGACACCGATCGGATAGCATCGCACCAGGCTGAGCGGTGCAAGCACTTCACTGCACAGAACCAACACATCCAAAGGATCTCCATCATCCGCAAAGGTGCGCGGGATCAGCCCATAGTTTGCAGGATAATGCGTAGAGGTATACAG
>JAHHSK010000050.1 GCA_020025255.1 Ruthenibacterium sp.
CCCATGGCGTTGTAAAGCGAAAAGAACTGATCGCGGGGAATGGAAATGTTTCCCCGTTTGGGATCGGCAAGAAACACACGGTCATCCGCCATGCCGGTGAGAAGCAGGCAGTGCAGGTTCCGATAAGGGCGGTAACGTCTGCCGTCCGGCAGCGTAAAAACAAGCTGTGGGTTGCGCCGCGGCGGCAAATAATCCGCAGTAAGCCATACGGCAACGGGATGCCCGGTATAAAGCGCATACCAAAGCTGCGTGTAATCGGCACCGGAAATTTTTTCGGCGGAAAAAGCAGCGCCGCGTTCGGACAGATATCGGTTTGCCCCCGCGATGACGGGGTCTTCAAAGCAGTACCACCCGCTGCCCGGATCGGAAGGATCCCCGATGTAAGCCTTATTGGGGTTCGGTGCAAACCGGCCAAAGCCCAAGCGGCGGACATCCTGACGGGGAATGCAGCGGAGCGTGAAATCATAGGCATCGACCGCAATGCCGTGGAATTGCATCAGCATGGCAAGGCTCACGCCTTCGCATCCGTTGGGAAGCAGAAGCTCGTTTTGAAAAATCGGTGCTACGTCCAGCTGGACCGCGGGCAGCGTCAGAGAAAATGCAGCCGATGCCGGCTCCGTTGCCGCAAGCAGGCGGCCTTGAAAGTCAAAGCGGAAAAGGCCATCGGATCGAAGCAGCAGGAGCTGGCAAGCAGCCCCGCCGGAATCGTCGGCGGCCGAGAGCAGCGCACCGTCGGGAAAAGCCGAGGATAAATGCAAAGGCAGTGCAAAATCGGCAGATACACAAATGGGCTGGCGCCGGATGCCGGAAAACGCAGGACTCTGGGCTGGGGCATTGTGCGATGCAGCCGATGCCGCTGCGGGAACAGAGGAGCGGCCGAATGGGGTAAAAACGGCACACAGGATGCACAGGATCAAAAAAAACAGGAGCCGGTGTCGGTAACGCGGCAGGAACGTGCGGGATTTCAAAAAAGACGACCGCCTTTCTTAATGTTAACGTATTTGGGTGCGGCTTGCGAAAAGCTGCGTGGGAAAACAGTTCCCGCGCACGCATGGCATTCCGGGAATCCGCATGCGGAATCACAAGTGGTTCAGCTCACGGAAGTCGGACGGAGCAACGCCGTATTCTCTGCGGAACGTCCGGTAAAACGTGGAATAATCCGAAAAGCCGACCTCGGCACTGATTTTTCCAAGCGCTTCGCCCTCAAGGATACGCTCCTTTGCCGCAATAAGGCGGCATTGCGTGAGGTGGCGGTAAAAACTGATGCCGAGCTTTTTGCGAAACAGCTGGTCGATCGTGCTTTTGCTGACGAAAAAGGCACGCGCTGCGCTTTCCAATGAAATATCCTCGGAAAGATGCTGTTCAATAAAAAGATTCAGCCGATCAAACAGATCCGGAACTTCGGCGGGGGACATAGGCGGTTCAATGCATTCCAGCGCGCGGGCAATGCTGACAAGAATTTCCAGTGTCGAGGCGCACACAACGGCCTGCCAGCCCGGTGCGCTGCGTTCTGCCTCGCGGCAGCCGAACGCGAACAGCTTTGCCACGCTTTCCCAACGCGTATTGGCGGTGCGAAGCACCCCGCACTGCGGCTTTTTCATCAGATCCGGCCACATCGGACGGATCATTTCCACATATTCCTGACTGAACCATACGATGCAGCGGCTGTATGGATCGGCCATGTTTTCGGCAAGCAGAGGGCGATGGCTCACTCCGGGCGGAATAAACACAATGTCGCCGTGGCGCACATGATACCGCTGTGTGCCCAGCAGATACTGTGTGCTGCCGCCGGTGCAGTAGATCATTTCGTAAAAAGTATGGCTGTGCAGCTGCACACCATCCCCGCCCTGGCTTACCGATTCGTGCGTGTCCACAAAGCGGGAATTCATTTCCCCCTCCTGATAGATGTTGATGTATCGGAACGGAGCGGTTTTCAGCTGTGCCTGAACCTCGCTGGCGGTAAGTTCGCGCCCTTTGATTGCAGCTGCTTCCTGCAGCATTCTGCGCAACTCGGATAACTTCACAAATATTCCCTCGTTTGATTGTGGATTTTATGTATATTATAGCTTTTGTTTAATATAAATGCAATAATTCGTGTGTAATTTGCAATTTTAATTGCAGTGGAATTGGAATATACTGTATCCAAGATACAGCGGCACGCCTTGCGGCCGAAAGGCAGACCGCGACATGACAGGAGGAATTATACAATGGCTACCACCACTCAGAAAAGTGGCTTGACATTCAAACACAAGGTCGGCTATGCTATGGGCGACCTGGGCGGATGCATGACATTCGCTTTAATGGGGGCTATGGCCACCCGCTACTACACCAATGTGCTGCATGTCAACACCGGCATGCTCGCGACATTGCTTTTGGTCTGGAACATCTGGGATGCTGTGAATGACCCCATGATGGGCGCATTAATGGACAAAATGTATGCAAAGCACCGCAATAAGAACGGCAAGTTCCGCCCGTGGCTGCTGCGCGCCACGCCGCTGCTGGCTGTTACCTCGATCGTGTTTTGGACCGTTCCCACCCTGTTCGAAGGCTACACGATGCTGGTAGTGCTGTTCTTCTGCAAGATTCTGTATGAAGGCTGCTATACCATGTTCAATATCCCCATGGGATCGCTGCTTTCCGCCATGGCGAATACAGACGGCGAGCGTGCGGGGCTGTCCTCTGCCCGCGGTTTTGGTGCGATGATCGGCAACATGCTGACAACGATGATCCTTCCGCAGCTGCTGGCCCGCTTCGGTGATACGTCCAAAGCATTTGGACTTGGTGCTGCGATCTGCGCATCGATCGGCTTTGTGTGCTGCCTGCTGCACTATTACTGGACCGAGGAACGCAATGTTGTGGATACCCCCAAGGGAGAAGCAGACAGCGTTAAGTTTACCGATATCCTTTCGGTTTTCTGCAAGAACCGTGCCTTCCTTGCCCTGTGCATCCATGGCATCTGCATCTGCTGCATGCAGTATGTAGGCTCCACCCTGGGTACTTATATGTATTCCGATGTTTTGGGCAATATCGGCATCATGAGTTTTGCAAGCCTGGTTTCGATGCCCCTGAGCACCGTTGCGCTGCTGATCACGCCGAAGCTTGCTGATAAATTCGGCTTGGAAAAGATCATCCGTATCTGCCTGCTTACGGGCTGTGCTTTGTATGTGGGGCTGTTTGCAGTTATGATGATGTTCCCTGTTTCGGCAATGGTATACCTTGTCTGGAGCACAATAGCCAGCAGCATTGCAAGCGTATCGATCCTGATGCAGTGGGGTCTTGTGGGTGAAGCCATTGACTACAACGAGTTTTTGACCGGAAAGCGCACCGAAGGCTCGATTTACGGCACCTTCAACCTTTCCCGCCGTATCGGCCAGACCGTCGGCAACTCGGCTGCCGTGCTGGCTCTTGGCTGGATCGGCTATGATTCCGCGCTGGCTGTTCAGTCCGCAGGAACCATTACAGGCATCAAGGCACTGTGCGTGCTGATCCCGGGCGTTTTCCTGATCGGCTCTTGGATCGCGTTCCGTTTTGTATGGAACATCACACCGGAGATCCGTGAAAAAATGGCTGCCAGCAAAGCGGCAAAATCTGCAAAGTAATGCCGAATGGCGCACAGTATCAATATAAAGGAGTAGAATCGAACTATGGAACTTCGCACCCGTTTTCTGCCAAAGCTGCTCAACAGCGAGGTGGATGAATACTTAAAAACCAACGATATCATCATTGTGCCTGTCGGTACGGTAGAGATGCACGGCGGCCTGCCGCTGGACAGCGAAACTGTCATCAGCGAAGCGTTTGCCCTGAAGATGGCCGAGGCCTGCGACGGCTTGGTGCTGTCCGGACTGCCGTATTTCTATGCCGGGGCTACGGCTTCCGGACGCGGTACCGTTCAGGTAAGCATACGCCAAGGCATCGACTATCTGAATGCGATTGCGCACAGCCTTCTGCGCCAAGGCTTCAAGCGGCAGATCTACATCAGCTTCCACGGGCCTGCGCACATGACGTGCAGCCCCATGGTGCGCGATTTCTTCGATGAGACGGGTGTGCCCATTCTGTATATCGATTTGAGCATGCAGATGTTCCAATCCGCTAAGGATCTGTTTAAATCGATGGATACCTTCCATGCAATCACCGTAGGGGCTTACGAACTTATGGGACGTTTGGAGGATGTGCCCCTTACGACGGAATACAGCGTGCCGCACACCAAGACCTGTGCGCAGTTCAGCGATTTGTTTGCGCTGGCCTATCAGAGCGGTTCGACAGGCTACTGCTTTGCCGATCCCATGGATCATATGCCCACGACGGCGATCCCCGATGAGAATGTGCGCAGGGAATTGGCAGGCGAAGGAGCAGAGCTGATCTGTGAAATCGTCAAGCGCATGAACATGCCGCATATCACCGCACAGATGAAGGATCTTAAGGGATATACCGACCATGTCGCACAGCTGTGCCCCTGGATGCCGAGCAGCTATAACAAGGCAAAATAATTTACGGCAATCGTACAGCCGCCCGCAGTGTGAAGCGGGCGGCTTTTTTGAGGACAAAACAAAACCATACGCAGGCCGCACAGGCACAAAATAAAAGCATCCGCACGGTACACAGCGGATGCTTTTATTTAAGATGCTTTGATCATTTCGATCGTTCCGAGCGCTGCGCAAGAAAATCGTGCAGCTCTCCGCGCTGCTCCAAGCAGCGCATATCGCGGATCATATCGTCATAATAGCGGCGCATATCGGCAAGGGAAACGCTGAAGCGCAACGAATCATCGCCGAAAAAGGCAGCATCACTTTTTTGGTAGGCTTCCATGCGGGCGGCGGCATCCTCAGGCTCGGCCGGCTGAACAAAAAGGCTGGTGATGCGGCATACATCGGGGCGGTGCGGGGTGATGCGCTTTGCGTGTTCCAGATACTTGAGCCACATGGCCCAATCCTCATGCGCATTCAGCCCGGCGGGCATGCCGCCGTACTGTTCAAACAGGGTGCGGCGGAACAAGACCGTCTGGATCGGGATGCGGCAGTCCTGACACATGGTAAAGCGGTCAATGCGGTCAAACACCATGGGGCGCAGTTCGGTCACCTGCCCTGTGCGCGAAACAAACATGGCACCTGCACTGCCCAGTACAAGATCGGCTTCGGGGTGCTGTTCCAGCACGCTGACAAGCAGCTCCAGATGATCGGGATAGAAAAAATCGTCGTCATCAAGGAAGTTGCACAAAGTGCCGTGTGCCGCCGCAAGCGCACGATTGCCGTTTTCGGCACGCCCGCGGCGAACGCCATCGTTCAGATATACGATCGGCAGATCGGAAAATTCGGCTGATAGCATTTCCTTTGCGGCGGGGGCGCCGTCCTCGGCAACCAGGATCTCAAAATTGCGGTAGGTCTGATTGCGCAGGCTTTGCAGTGTGCGGCGCAGGGTTTCGGGGCGGCTGCAGGTGCGTACGATAACGGATACCAGCGGCCGCTGCACCGGCGGCACCAGCGCAAAGCGTCCGCGATTGAGCGCAGGCGCGGCTGCGTATCGCGCGCGTGCTGCGCGCTGTTCCCTGCGGTGCGATGTCCGCCAGAAAAGCAGCCGGGCAATGTGCCGAAAATGGTGCAGGTAATTCCGGCACAAAACGCGGCGCACGCCTTCAAAATGAACCGGATGCCGCATTTCATGAAGATAACGCAGGCTGCCGCGCACGATTTCGCCAAATGAGCCGAATTTGTACGGCATCAGCAAGGCGCAGTAAAGCCGGGAGGCATAATCCGCCAGCGTATCAGCGCAGACAGGAGCCGGATCGAACAGAGCGCAGGCCTGCGGAACACAGCGCAGCTTAAAGCCGGCACTGCGCAGACGCAGGGCAAGCTCCTGCGCACAGCCGCAGCCGGAAAACGCCGGATCGAAGCCGCCCGCCTGTGCAAAGGCAGTGCGGGATACAGCAAATGCATCACCGGACAGAAAATCGGTTTCCAGCGTGACCGGATCGCAGGCATAGGGGCTTTCCAAAGGCAGGCTGCGGCATTCCAGCGCGGCATAGCGGGCATCCTGTGCGGCAGCTTGCAAAGCGGAAAACAGCCCCGGTGCTGCGGCGGCATCGGGATGCAGGAAAACAAGCCAAGGCGCACAGCCGAGTGCGGCGCAGCGGTTTTGCGCATAAGCCGTTTTTTCGCCGGGAACAAAAGGCAGCAGCGTGAAGCTGCCGAACGAAGAAAATTCACGGCTCAATGTACGGAGCGGTTCGGAAAACCGCCCGTTGCACGAACAATCTGCAACAAACAGATGAAGCTCGGAAAGCGGGAAATCGACAGCAGCCAGCGCCGTGAGGCATCGGTGCAGACCGGAAGTGTTTTCTTGCAGAACAATGATGATATCGTACGGCATGATTCGTCCCCTTGTGTTTATTCTGCCGCGCAGATGCGGCGGCGCGGTTCACACGGATGACGGGAACCGACAGATTTACATTGAGTATAGCACAATTCGGCGCGGAAAAGAAGAAAAAGCACAGAGAAAACATCGAAACAGCCGAAAAAAGCCAAAGCCTCCGGCGCGGCAGCGTGAATCGGCAGCACATCGACGGGCAGGACATAAAAGAAAAAACACAGAATGTGCAAAAGTACGGGGAAACGATTGCGAAACAATAAAATTTTGGCTATAATTAAGATAATCGCAGAGGAATCACTGCGGGTATAGGTACAAAAAAGGAATAAAATAAAAAACAAGGAGGCTCTTTATGAGATTAGCGAATAAGGTGGCAGTCATTACAGGCGGAAGCCGTGGAATCGGATTTGCCACAGTGCAGGCATTCCTGCGTGAAGGTGCAACCGTGATTCTGTGTGCCAGCAGACAGCAGACAGCAGATGCGGCAGTTGCACAGCTGAAAGAAAACGATCCGCAATGCCGCGTAGAGGGGATCTGCCCCGATCTTGCAAACTATGAATCGGTTAAAAATGCAATCGATGAGGTCGTTCGCAAATATGGGCGTGTGGACATTTTGGTAAATAATGCAGGCGTTTCAGAGCAAAAGCCGTTTGACCAATACGAGGAACAGGATTTCGACCGGGTCATGGATCTGAATGTCAAGGGCGTGTACAATGCTGCGCGTGCGGTAACGGAAACCATGATCGCCCAGGGAAATGGCGTCATCCTGAACACCTCATCGGTTGTCAGCGTAACCGGCCAGCCCAGCGGCATCGCATACCCCACCAGCAAATTTGCAGTCAACGGGTTCACGCTGTCACTTGCGCGGGAGCTTGGCCCGAAGGGAATCCGTGTCAATGCGGTGGCACCCGGCATTACTGAAACGGATATGATGAAAGCAGTGCCGGATGCAGTGATCCAGCCGTTGATCGCAAGCATCCCGCTGCGCCGTTTGGGGCAGCCGGAGGACATTGCCAATGCGTTCGTGTTCCTTGCGTCCGATGAAGCGGCCTATATTACCGGCGTAGTGCTGAACGTGGATGGCCTGGTTCGTCCCTGACCCTTTGCGCCGAAACAGGGGGCAAAGCCGACCTTTTCTGCTTCCAGAAGGACAGAGAAAAGGCGGTGGTGCGGCGCAGCAGGCTGCATACAAAGGAGAACACAAGAATGAAAGACCATAAGCCGGTGCATGCCCCGATTCCCGGTTTGGGACTGCGCAGCCTGAAAACGGCATTTGCGGTGGCGCTTACTGCGGTACTGTATTTGTTTTTGCCGGGGCGAAACCCCACCTTTGCCTGCATTGGGGCGATGTTCGGGCTGGGGGCGGATAAGGAAAATTCCCGCCTGAGCGGCGGCAACCGCTTTTTTGGCACGATCATCGGCGGAGTTTTGGGAATGCTGCTGTATGCGGCGGAACATTTTATCGCACCGCAAGGCAGCTATCTGCTGCGTCTGCCGCTTGCTTTTATCGGTACGATCCTGCTGATCATGGCCTGCGTATTATGCCGCTGGCCGGGCGGGGTGCAGCCGGGCGGTGTCGTGTTGTGCATTATCCTGTTCAATACCCCGCCCAATCATATGAGTTATGCCTTTGCGCGCATGCTGGATACCGGCATCGGCGTTGCGGTTGCTCTTTTGGTGAACGATCTGTTTTCCCGCACGCGGCTGGAACGCTGGATGCGCTGCATCCGAGCGGGAAGAGAGACACAGGATACCGAATGCAGAAAATAAAATCGAATCAAAAGACAGCCGCCCGCAGCTTGAAGCGGGCGGCTGTCTTTTTGCAAAGAAGGCGAAACGGCACAGGATACCGCGCTGCGGCGATTGTCCATGGACAAAAAAGGCAAAACAGGCTGTATCCGCGGATACAGCCTGTTGTTTTTTGCGGGATCTTCAAAAGGCGGCCGAGGTCAGTTGGCGTTGATCTGTTCGGCTTCTTTTGCCTGGCGTTCTTTCAGGGCGGCCTGGATTTCGACCATACGTTCTTCCGTAAGCGGATAGAAACGCATGGCAATCAGCGTGGCAAGATGACCCAGAATCAAGGGAACGCAGAAGATGAGCATGATCGTCCAATAAAATTTATCACTGATCCAGGTATCGGTGGCAAGCTTCTGCGAACCGACACCGGCAAGGGTGAGGGCAAAGCCGACAAGGGTAGAACCAAAAGCGGAGATGCATTTGTCCACAAATGTGAAAATCGTACCCATGATGCCGGGAATGAATTTGCCGGAACGATAGGTTTCATAGTCTGCGCAGTCTGCGATCATCGGGTTGACCATGCCGGTGAGGGAAGAAGTCAGGCACTGCTGCAGCGCCCAAACCGTCAGGAACAGGATCGTTGTTTCCGGACGTGCACCGATCACCAGCATGACGATCAGCAGGATCATGCTGATCCAGGTGAAGCACACAAACGGCTTTTTCAGGCCGTATTTTCGGGCAAAGTTGATCAGGAACACAGAAAGCAGCATCGTGGGCACCATGCGGATCATGCCGTAAGTGCCGGAAAGTGCGTTGTTCAGCAAAAGGTTTGAGAAAATGTAAACGGAAACCGAGCCCATCATCAGGTTTGCCAGTTTATCTGTGGAAGCTGCGACCACCAGCATCTGGATCGCGCGGTTGCCCTTGAGTACGTTCCATGTATCCTTCAAAGATACCTTCTGCTGGACAAGAGTGCCGAAGTTTTCGGGAACATCACAGCGGCGGATGCCGATTATGGCTAGAATGGTGGAAACGCCCATAACGGCAACGAATACCCATACGATATCTTTCCACAGCTGCGGATCGAGCATCTTCAGTTCATAGCGCGGAGCCATGATCGTTGTCATGACAAGAGGAAGCACAGCGCCGCTTACCCCGTTGGTGATCGATTGGAACTGTGCAAACAGCGGACGCTGCTTGGGGTCTTTTGTCAGGATCGCCTGCGCGGCACGGGTGGATACCGTTTGGAAGGTATAGCCGATGATATATACGGCATACAGCACGGCGGTGTACGCATATTTTGCGGCGGTGCCCCATTCTTCCGGCGTATTGAACAGCAGAACCATAGGAATGCACATCAGAAAAAAGCTGGCGGCAATAAAAGGACGGAACTTTCCGAAGCGGGAGTTGGTTTTATCGATGACAAGACCGATGATCGGATCGGTAATGCCGTCCCATACGCGCATCAAGGTGGCAATGATGCCAACGACCGAAGCGGCAAGACCCAATACGTTCTGCGTGAAGAACATATAATAGCCCATGAGCATCAGGGCGCCGTTGCTGGATACCGTGTTGAAGGTGTAAAGAAAAATTTCCCAGTTTTTTGTTTTATGGGGTTCTTTTAACTGTCCCATTGTGAGATCCTCCTTAAATTAAAAACATGCGCATCATATTTTGCATCGGGCCGCTCTGACCTGCGGGAAGGAATTTCGGCATCAGCCCGATCACCAGTTCTTCATCAATGGGCTTGCCGCACAGTTGCTGCTCGTTTTTCACCTCCGTTATGATTTTTTCCTGCAGTTGTGTGCTTAAAGTAGATAACAGTATATTCAGCGCTTTGTTTCCCTTGGGTGTGAACACAAGCGAGTTTTCCTTGATGTAATCATCCGATCTCTGTCTGCCGCAGTGCAGCATTGCCGGGGTGAGCGCACCTTCTTTTACAATGCCGATGCGTTCATACTGCTCTTGCGGGGCTTCGTTTTCCCGCATCATATCCCGCATCCGGTTCAGAAGATGAAGTTCGATTTCATCGTTGACGATGGGATGCTTTTGTTCGGGATCGCTTTGCAGGTCATACAGCGCGCTGCCGAACCAGTAGGTGCTGATGCCGTTGTGCTGTGGAATCTTCATCACGCGTGCACCGCGCGTGAATTCAAACGTGGCAAGTTCGGTTTCGCGCAGCTCATCGGGGGAAAACTGGCAGTTCATGTGGTTGGCAATCAGGGTGTATTCATAAAGCGGTTCGTTTTTTGCGCTTTGCGGCGCGCGCATGTACACATAGCGTCCGTCGGTGATGTTGATATGTCCGCCGAAAACGCCGAACAAGGCGGTTTCCCGGATCGGTTCATCGGCGCGGATCACCGGTGTCAGGCTGTGTCCGTCGGCAAACTTCAGCGGCTGTGCACCGAAATATTCTGCCAAAGTCGGGGCGATATCGATCGTCTGCACCAAAGAACGGCGGCGTTCGTTCTTTTGATCGGGATAGCGCGGATCGTAAAGGAACATCGGGATATGGATCAGCTCGTCGTACCAGGGCATCATGTTCTTGCCCATCATTTCCCGTTCGCCTAAAAGGAATCCGTGGTCGGTGTTGACGATCAGCATGGTATCCTTCCACAGATCCTTTGCATCAAATTCATCCAAAAGCTTGCCCAGATAGTGGTCGCACATCGAAAGCAGTGCGGCGTATTCCAGCTGCACATGTTTCGTTGCAGCTTCGCCGTAATTGTTATAGCCGTAATCCGGCCAATCCAGATTCTTGCCGGTGTACTCATCCGGGTACAGATCCTTGTATGCCTGCTGCGTGAAGAACGGCTCGTGCGGGTCGAATGCTTCGATCTGTAAAAACCAATGGTCGGAATTGCAGTTGCGTTCGATAAAATCGAGGCCGCGCGCAAAGGTGCGCGCCTGCGGCATTTTTTCTTCGGCATCCAGAAAACTGCGGTTGATCCAGTCATGCCGCCAGTTTTCGCCGGTGCACCGGCGGGAAAGGGTTTCCGGGAATTGGGGGCGTTCCACTTGGCCGATCCATGGGTCGCCCTGCTGTCCGCGGATGATTTCATGGCTGTCGAATTTTGTCAGATAGCCGGAACCGCCGTCCTCCCAGTAATGGAAATGATCGGTGACAATGTGCGTATATACCCCCTGCTTTTTCAGGTTGACGATCACGGATTCGTCAAACGGCTCCATGGGCGTCCAGAACCGGTGCAGAAAATTATAGCGTCCGGTGTGCAGCTCGCGGCGCGCAGGCATACAGGGCATGCTGCCGCCGTAGCAGCAATCAAATGTAAGGGTTTTTTCGGCAAGCCGTTGAAAGTTCGGCATCTGCGTCCATTCACATCCGAAATTCGGAAGGAAACGTCGGTTCAGAGAATCAAACATCAACATGACAGCTTTCATTCTTTTTCCTCCTTCGGGTTCAAAAGTCCCTGTTCGATCAGGAACATTTCCATACGATATTTGGTTTGTTCGTAGTAAAAATTATGCGGGCTGCGTCCGGGATTGAAAAAGCCATGCGTACAGCCGGGATATTCTTCGACCTCGATATAATTTCCGCTGCGGCGGTACTGTTCGGCAAAACGATGCACCGTGGAGCAAAGCGGATCGTCTGTTCCCTGAAGGATCAATGCCGGGGGCAAGCCGGCGCGCAGATGGGTGCAGCAGGAGTATTTTTCAGGATGCTGTATCATATCGTCAGAGCAGCTGCGGATGAGCTGTACGGCATCTGCGCGGATCTCTTCACCGCTTTCCCCGACCATGCCGCAGCCGAAAGCGTCTTTTTCCAAAGCAAGCTCCAGCATCGGGTTAAAAAGAACCATAGCGCATGGCGCACAGCAGGGCGGGGTTTGCCACAGCTCGGAAAGGATCACCGTACTGGCGGCAATCATACCGCCTGCCGAACCGCCGGACACCACAAGCTTTTCCTGGTTGACACCAAAATGCGCGGCGTTTTCGATGATATATTTCAGCGCGCAGCGGCCGTCATACAGGCAATCTGAAATTTTTACGCCGTCTTCGACCGTAAGGCGGTAATCCGGCGTAAAAACAACCAGCCCCTTATGGGCGAAGTATTCGCTCTGCATACGGAAATGGTCCATATCATTTTTGCAAAAACCGCCGCCGAACCAGAAAATAATACCCGGACGACGGTCATTGGGCGTCCATGACTGCGGAAGGAATACCTTCATCGGCAGATCGCGCACATCGGAACGGGAGATCGTTATCCGTTCTATGGAAAGATCCGTATAAAGGTTCTTTTGAATCTGCATGGCTGCATCTCCTTAAAAAATATTTTGGGAACGTTCCCAAAAATGGGAAAAAGAACACCCGGCCAAGGAAAGAAAGAGAATACGCACAACAAGTGACGTTACAGCGAAACTACGGAATGGCGGTCGCACAATTCAAATTTACACGTTACATCCATATATTCCAGTGCAGGATCTTCCAGTGCGCGCAGCATCATCTGTGCGGCCTGCAGCCCATATTCATAATCCGGCAGTACGATCGAGGTGATGCCGCCTTCTTCCGAGGTTTGTTCGGTACCGCGTTCGATGGAAATAATGGAAAAGTCATGCCCTGTAGGCAGGCCGTTTTGTGCAAAATAATCGCGGATCAGAGTTGCGTGGGTAAGCTGATCGGCAAAAAGAGCAGTATAGTGTCCCTGCTGATACTGATGCAGCATTTTTTGCAGCAGTGCGTTATCGAGCTGGATGTCATGCAGGCAGAAAAAGGAATTGGGATCCGCGCTGATCCCATACTGCGCACAGGCGTCCCGATAGGCATCCAAGCGTCGGTTCTGGAAAATATGCCCATAGGAATGCGAAAGAACCGTAAGGATGCGCTGATGACCGCGCTGCATAAAATAATCATACACAAGGTAGGAATAATCGTAGTTGCCCATATAGATACGAAAGCCTTTGTCCGGCGCAATGCGTTCGCCGGTGTATACGACCTCTCGATGATTCAAAATAGCCTGACGCAGAGATTCGTTTTCGATATTCTGCATGTAGATCAAGCCATCGACCATGTGCTGTTCCAAAAACTGGAACGGTGCCGCTTCGCCGCTGGGCTTCTGCTGTTCATTGATGAACAGCACAGAATATCCGTGTTCATATAAAAGATGCATGATCCCGGCAAGACGCGAGGTAGAGGATGCATCCAGCAGGATATCCGAAGAATTGATGATGATGCCGATGACATAGCTCTGCGCGCCGCGCAGGGTGCGTGCAGATTGATTGGGATGATAGCCGGTTTCTTCCAGAACACGAAGGACTGCACGGCGCGATTTTTCACTGACGCTGCCGGAATTCAAAACACGCGATACCGTGCTCTTGGAAACGCCCGCCTTTTGGGCAATATCGTATATGGAATATTTCATTCCGCGCCTCCTGTCATGGTATCGTTCCCAAACAATAGCTCCATTATAATGATGCCCAAAAGACAAATCAAGATGTTTTGTTGTTTTTTGGCAAAAAAATAAATTGCTTGTATGTTTATTGTGAATATTGACGAATCAGTGATCCGAACTGCGCAGCATCAAAGGAATACAGCAGGCATACGGACCTTTGCGGCAGGCACAGACCCGCCGCAGCATAAGATCAGAACAGGTGCAGCAGAAGGCCGATCGTATAGGAAGTAAGCAGGACGATCAAACAGGTTGCGGACAGTACAGCAATCGTGGTTTTGCGATAGTGGCGGTCTTTTATGCTGTAAATCATAATGGAGATAACATCGAATACAAACACAAACTGGCTGATTCCGGCAAGGATGGTTCCCCACAGCGAATGGGATCCCTCGCGGTAGGCTTTGATCAGGTAGGAAAGCGCATACGGAGCACAGGCAAACAGGAATAAGCCTCCCGAAGCAAGGAGCAGCACCGTGATGAGCCCGAAAATGGGAAGCAGCGGCAGTGGAAGAAACGCCATTAAGGTCGAAAGCAAGGCAATGAGGACACCGAGCAGAAAAAACGGGATCAACCCGTATTTGATGATCAAAGTGCAGTTCATCATGGTTTGGCGGCTCCAGGAACGGCCTTTTTTCAGCACAATAATCAGATTTACAAGGCCGGCAAGCAGCGGGATCCCAAACATGAACGGCAGAACATTCAACGATAGGTGCAAAGCAGTCGGAACGATCAGAAAACAGTACGCTGCAAGCACCTGCAGGATCGGGAAAAGATACGGCATAAGGAGTCCTCCTTGCAGAAATGGGGGGAT
>JAHHSK010000051.1 GCA_020025255.1 Ruthenibacterium sp.
CTCGTGGACAGCTTTGTTAGTATACCAACTTTCCGCTCTTATGTCAACACCTTTTTCGCTTTTTCTTTTTATTTTCTTTTTTTGCGGCATTTTATGCGGCAGCGGTGCTTTTTTCGCTTGTCTATAATCCTTTGTGCCTTACTCTTATAATATAGTATAAAAGGGGAGCAGGGCGGGCAAAAGCAAAAAGCTCCCGCAGCTGCCTGCGGGAGCTTTTGTCTTACTTATTTTCTGTAAGCTTGTGATTTTGTGTGCGGATCCATTCACTCACCTGCGCGCTGAGCTTTGCCATAGTGCCCTCTTTAAACGGGCTTTCAAAGCCTGCCGCATCCACAAGCCCCGGATACGTCTTACTGCCTGCCGCACTTACCAGTGCGAGGTAACGCTTCCATGCATCCTGCCAGTCGTGCAGCGATGCGGTAAAGAACTGCAGCGCCACCGTCTGTGCCAGACAGTAATCAATATAATAGAAGGGCATTTCGTAGATATGAAGCTGACGCTGCCAGCCTGCGCCGCGGCCATAGAAGGGGATATCCCCAAAATCGATCCACGGACGGTATTCCTTTTCCAGCTTTGCCCATACTTCGTTGCGCTGTGCGGGCGTCATATCGGGATTTGCATATACAATGTGCTGGAACTCATCCACCATGGTGCCGTAGGGCAGGAAGTACATCGCATCCTCGGCATGCGCCAGCTCATAGCGTTCGGTGTCCTTGCCGAAGAACTTGCTGTGATACTTCGATGTCAGGAACTCCATGGACATCGAATGGATCTCGCAGCTTTCCATGCCCGGCTCCTGCAGGATGCCCGGCAGGTTTTTCTGCATCGCGACCCATGCCGCAAACGCGTGGCCCGCTTCGTGCGTCAGGACATCGACGTCGCCCGAAGTCGCATTGAAGTTCGAGAAAATAAACGGGGATTTGTAATCCGGCAGGAAGGTGCAGTATCCGCCGGGTGCCTTGCCCTCTTTGGAAAGCACATCAAACAGATCGTTTTCAAACATCAAATCAATGAACCGGCTGGTTTCGGGGCTGAGCTCGTGATACATTTCCTTGCCGGCGGCAAGGATCTCTTCCGGCGTGCCGTGCGGCGCGGGATTGCCTTCGATAAAGCAGAAGGAATCATCATAGAATTTGGGATCCTCGATGCCGGTGCGCTCGAACTGCAGCTTTTTCAGCTGCGCCACAACCGGCACAACATCCTTTTTGATCTGTTCCCGGTAAGCCGCCATATCCTCGATCGTATACCCGATGCGGCGCATGCGGATCGCGCCCAGGGGAATAAAGTTTTCATAGCCAAGCTTCTTTGCCTGTTCCGTGCGGTTTTTGACAAGCTTGTCGTAAATCGTGTCGAACTCCTCGCGGTGCGCATCAAACCATGCGCCTTCCGCTTCCAATGCCGCCTTGCGCACGGCGCGGTCGGGGTCCTGCTTGTACAGCACCATTTGGCTGACGGTGTTCTTGCGTCCCGCAAATTCGATCAGTGCCGAAGCATACAGCCTTTGATATTCTGTGACCAATGCGTTTTCCTCTGCCATAAGCCCAAGGATCGCCGGGTCGGACGACTTGACATCGATTTCCATTTTATCGAATGCGATCTTGCCGATTTTTTCTTCCAGCTCCGTGCGCAGCGGGCAGGCAAGCAGCGAACGGTATACGTCCAGCTGTGCTTCGCCCAGTGCGGGGCCGTTTTCATCAAAGAAATTGCGTTCCGCTTCATAGAATGCATCCCGCGTATCCACCGTGTGGCGGATCTCTGCCAGCGTAGACATCGTGGCAAGGTGGTCATTCAGTTTTTCGAATTCATCAAACGCCGCAAGCAGCTCCGGCACATTTTGGGCTGTATCCACGCGCGCTTTCAGTGCGGCGTATTTCGTTTTCGCCGCCTCAAAATCGGGGCGTTCGTATTTCATCTCGCTGAATTTCACAAAAACAACTCCTTCGTTCCGGCATAATGCCGTTTTTATTATCGCAATGGTTTTATTTTATCACAGACACCAACGAAAAGAAACAGCAAAACGCACCCGGCATCCGAAACATTTTTCCCGCAAGGGCAGGCGCATCGGGCTTTTCTGCTGCACCGCCCACAGAAAAAGGCTTGCAAAAAAAATCGGCAGGGGATATAATGAAAGCATCGCAGAGTAGAAGCCTGCGCGTTGGCCTGATTTCGGCCGAAGTGCCATTCCGACGGGGAGTTGCGGAATGGACGAAAAGCACCGCTTGCGGTGCAGGCTTCGCATCCCGCTGCTGCATCAAGCTGCATCACGGGGCCTGCCGGGCACTTTTTCAAGTGCTCTGCGGCCTCTTTTTGTCTCCTTTATGCGGCAACGCCACTTTAAAGGAGGTTTTTTTATTGGAACAAAACGAACTCTCATCCCCCGCGCAGCCCGCATCTTTGGATTTGGGCGTGCGCCTGCGCCTTGCCGCAGCAGAGCTTTCCCGCACCGGCACCTTGACCGGCTGCGCACTGTGCGCCGCATTGAATGTTGTGCTCAATCAGTACGCTATCCCGGTAAGCACCATGCTGGAGATCGGCTTTGCATTTCTGGCAACCGCCTCGTGCGCATTTATGTACGGCCCGTTTGCGGCGGCGCTTATGGCCGGCATGGCCGATATCCTCGGCTTTTTTCTGCGCCCGAACGGAACCTTTTTTCTGGGCTTTACCCTGAACGCCGTTCTTTCGGGGCTGATCTACGGCTTATGGCTGTATAAAAAGCCGGTTTCGCTTGTTCGCACCTTCTGCGCCTGCCTGACGGTGGTGGTCAGCATCAATCTGCTGCTTACCCCGATCTGGCTGCATATCCTGTACGGCAACACCGCTTTGCTCTCCAGTGCCCGGCTGATCAAAAACGTCATCAAGCTGCCCGTGGATACCCTGCTTTTGTATACCACGCTCAAATCCCTGGCCCGCCGCAAGCGCGCCTGAGGCAGAAATCTTTTCCCCCTTTGTCTTATCACCATTGCACCGTTGCGGGCATACGATAAGGCAAAGGGGGAATTTTTATGCAGCAAACCAATTTGAGTACAGGATGTCCCGCCGCCGTCGTGGATCCGGTCTATCCCGGCACGGCGCTGCGCGTGGGAAGCAGCGGAAGTGAAACCGCACGGATGCAGAAATATCTGAACGTCTTTCTTGCAGGCTGTGCCCAGCGCGGTGCGCTTACCGTGGACGGCCGATTCGGCAGCCGAACCAAGGCCGCCGTGGAAGCCTTTCAGGCCGCGCACGGGCTTTCGGTGGACGGCGTGATCGGCGGCAATACCTGGAATGCCATTGTCTGCGCTTACAACGCCGTGTGCAACGGCAGCGCCGAAACGTTTCCCGGCATCACACTGCGTCCGTCCATGACAGGGCAGGATGTCCTGCTGATGCAGCAGCACCTCAACACGCTTTCGGCAACGTATCCGGGCATCGCCATGCAGGCGGCCGACGGCTCCTACGGCACCAACATGTCGAATGCCGTGTACCAGTTCCAGTATCAGTTTTCCCTTCCGGCCGACCGTCTCATCGGCACGAACACCTGGGCGCGCATTGTTTCCGTTCACACGGCAGCCGCCTCGGCAAACCCTGCGTTTGTCACTTCCCGTTATCCCGGCACGCCGCTGCGCGTCGGTTCTTCGGGGGATATGGTGCGCTTTGCGCAAAGCTATCTGAACGGAGTGCTCGGCACACGGCTTTCGGTAGACGGCCGGTTCGGCACGGCAACCAGGGATGCAGTTCGCACCTTCCAGCGTGCGCAGGGGCTTACGGTGGACGGCATCATCGGCAGCGCGACCTGGGCGGCACTGATCCCGGTGTTCAACGCATCGCTTCGCCGCCTTCGCTGATTTTGGCGGCAGGGCAGGGGAGAGACCCCGATTTTTATAAAAAAAGCAAAGGCAGCCGATTCCGGCTGCCTTTGCTGATGCTGCTTATCAATCGAACATATCGCGCAGCTTTTTGAAAAAGCCCTTGCGCTGCTCATAATTTTCTTCCTTGAGGGATTCATCGAATTTTTTCAGCGCATCACGCTGGGTGCGTGTCAGCTTCTGCGGGATTTCCACAACCACCTTCACATACTGGTTGCCGCGCCCGCGTCCGTTGACATACTGGATCCCCTTGCCGCGCAGACGGAAGGTCGTGCCGCTTTGGGTTCCTTCCGGCACGTTGTATTCCACCTTGCCATCGATCGTGGGAACCACGATATCCGCGCCAAGCACCGCCTGACTGTATGTGATCGGCACCGTGACGTATACGTCAAAGCGATCGCGTTCAAACATCGGGTCGGGGCGCACTGTCACGATCACGATCAGATCCCCCGCAGGCCCGCCGTTTGTGCCGGCATCGCCAAGGCCGGCAAGACGCAGGCTCTGATCGTCATCAATGCCGGCCGGGATCTTGACCTCAATGCGCTTGGAATGCGAGGTCTTTCCGCTGCCATGGCATTTGGAACAGGGGGATTTGATGATTTTTCCTTTTCCGCCGCAGCGCGAGCACGGCTGGGAAGACTGCATCACGCCGAACGGCGTGCGCTGCTGCACGGTAACATATCCTGTGCCGTGGCAATCCGGGCAGGATTCCGGGCTTGTGCCCTTTGCCGCCCCGGTGCCCGAACAATCCGGACAGGTATCCTGACGGTTGACCGTCACCGTTTTGGTGCACCCGTGCACCGCCTCCATAAAATCGATCACAAGGCTTACGCGGATATCCGCACCCTTGCGCGGTGCGTTCGGGTTTGCACGCCGTCCGCCGCCAAAGCCGCCAAAGCCGCCGCCGAACAGATCCCCGAAAATATCGTTCAGATCCACGCCGCCGAAGCCGCCGCCAAAGCCGCCGCCACCGCCCGCGCCGTAGTTCGGGTCTACCCCGGCATGGCCGAACTGATCGTAGCGCGCACGCTTATCCTTATCACTCAAAACCTCGTATGCTTCGCCCACCTCTTTGAACTTTTCCTCGGCCGCCTTGTCGCCGGGGTTCAGATCCGGGTGATATTTTTTTGCGAGCTTGCGGTACGCGCTTTTGATCTCGCTGTCCGACGCCGTTTTTGCTACGCCGAGTACCTCATAATAATCGCGTTTTTCTGCCATATCTCTCTCACCTTGATTTCTAAAGAAGTGGGTCTGCCGCAAGCCCTGCGCCCGCCCGCACAAAGGGGGAAGGGGAGCCGCGGCGCTGCTGCGGCCGCTTTGCCGCACAGCTTACCTATTGTAACAAAGCCGCGGCACAATGTAAAGCGTCCTGCCGCCGAACGTGCTTCGGGACAGCCGCACGGCGGCTGTCCCGAAGCATCTGCTATTAAACCTCTTTGTATTCTGCGTCCACAACGTTATCATCGCCGCTGCCGCCTGCCTGCTGGCCGCCCATGTTCGGGTCCTGTGCGCCCTGTGCGCCGGCTGCCTGCTGCGCTGCTGCCGCTTCCTTGTAGACCTTTTCGCTCACCGCGTAGAATGCCTTCTGCAGTTCATCCTGCTTTGCCTTGATCGCATCCAGATCCGAGCCCTTCAGCGCTTCTTTCAGCGCATCGCTCTTTGCCTTGATGTCGGATTTTTCGCTTTCGCTGATCTTGTCGCCCATTTCTTCCATGGCCTTATCCATTTGGAAAATCAGCTGGTCTGCCCCGTTGCGGATATCGACCTCTTCGCGCTTTTTCTTATCCTCGGCGGCATACTGTTCCGCTTCCTGCACTGCGCGCTCCACGTCCTCTTTGCTCATGTTGGTGGAAGAGGTGATCGTGATGTGCTGTTCCTTGCCGGTGCCAAGATCCTTTGCCGAAACGTTCACGATGCCGTTTGCGTCGATATCAAAGGTAACTTCGATCTGGGGTACGCCGCGGGGTGCCGGAGCGATGCCGTCCAGGTGGAAGGTTCCAAGGGATTTGTTGTCGCGTGCAAATTCACGCTCGCCCTGCAGGACGTTGACTTCAACCGCCGGCTGATTGTCCGCTGCGGTGGAGAAGATCTGGCTCTTCTTCGTCGGAACGGTGGTGTTGCGCTCGATGATGCGCGTGCACACGCCGCCCATGGTTTCGATGCCAAGGCTCAGCGGGGTAACGTCAAGCAGCAGCAGGCCCTTGACGTCGCCGCCCAGCACGCCGCCCTGGATCGCTGCGCCCAGTGCCACGCACTCGTCGGGGTTGATGCCCTTGCTCGGCTCGGTCTGCATGAACTTCTTAACGGCCTCCTGAACTGCCGGGATACGGGAAGAACCGCCGACCAGCAGAACCTTGTTCAGTTCGCCCGGACGCAGACCCGCGTCATCCAGTGCGCGGCGGGTCGGCACCATGGTGCGCTCGACAAGATCCGCCGTCAGTTCGTTGAACTTAGCACGGGTGAGGGTGGTGTCCAGATGCTTGGGGCCGGTTGCATCCGCCGTGATGAACGGCAGGTTGATCGCTGTGCTTGCCACGCCGGAAAGCTCGATCTTTGCTTTTTCCGCCGCTTCCTTCAGACGCTGTGCCGCCATTTTGTCGTTGCGCAGGTCAACGCCGTTCTCTTTGAGGAATTCCTCTGCCAGCCAGTCGATGATGCGCTTGTCGAAATCATCGCCGCCCAGATGCGTATCGCCGGCGGTTGCCAGAACTTCGGTAACGCCGTCGCCCATTTCGATGATCGAAACGTCGAATGTGCCGCCGCCCAGGTCATACACCATGATCTTCTGGTCGTTTTCCTTATCGGCGCCGTAGGCAAGGGCTGCCGCGGTCGGCTCGTTGATGATGCGCTTTACATCAAGGCCCGCGATCGCACCGGCGTCCTTGGTTGCCTGACGCTGGCTGTCGTTGAAGTAAGCCGGAACGGTGATGACGGCTTCTGTGACCTTTTCGCCCAGATAGCTTTCCGCATCCGCTTTCAGCTTTGCAAGGATCATGGCGCTGATTTCCTGCGGGGTGTATTTCTTGCCGTCGATGTCCACTTTATAATCGGTGCCCATTTCGCGCTTGATCGAAGCGATCGTGCGGTCGGGGTTCGTGATCGCCTGACGCTTTGCCACCTGGCCGACCAGACGTTCGCCGGTTTTTGTGAAGCCGATGACAGACGGCGTGGTGCGCGCGCCCTCTGCGTTTGCGATTACAACCGGCTCGCCGCCTTCGATAACCGCTACACAGCTGTTTGTTGTGCCAAGGTCAATACCGATGATTTTACTCATAATCACTCATACTCCTCTTTTTTATCATAACTCTGTAAAACGATATGTCTGCTGAAAATCATATAGAAAAGCCGTTTGGCTTTTTTGCCTATTCGGCAACCACCACGGTTGCAAATCGCACGACCTTATCGTGCAGCGTGTAGCCCTTCTGCATCACCTGCAGAATCGTTCCGCTTTCCACGGATTCGTCGGCCGGCTGCTGCATCACCGCTGCATGCAGCGCAGGGTCGAACGGCTTTCCCTGGGCTTCGATCTCACACACGCCCATTTTGTCAAATGCCTCTTTGCACTTGGTCAGCGTCATCAGCACGCCTTTTTTGTAGCTTTCGTCTGCGGTGGGCGCATTGGCTGCAAGCTCCAGCGTATCCAGAACCGGCAAAAGCGCACCCACACAAAAGCTTACCCCGTTGTCAAACGCCGCATCGTGCTCCTTTGCGCTGCGCTTGCGGAAGTTATCATATTCCGCCGCCGTGCGAAGCAGCCTTTCCTTTGCATCGGCAAGCTCCTTTTCCATTTTTTCCAGCTTTGTCTTTGCCGCAGCAGGCTCCGTGTTCGGTGCCGGCGCCTCTTCGGGTGCTGTGTTCACCGGTTCGCTCGGCTGGGCTTCCTGCTGTTCGTTCGGTTGTTTTTCGGTTTCTGCCATTTGCCTACTCCTCCTGTGCCTTGCCCGACATGCATTCGCCGAGCAGCAGCGCAAAATATTCAAGCCTTGGGATCATTTCCTTATAAGGCATGCGTGTGGGGCCCACAACGCCGATCGCCCCGGTCAGCCCGCCGCCTGCAAGATACCGCTTTGTCATGATGCAGAATCCCGGCATGTGGTATTCGGCAAGCTCATCGCCCAAAAGCACGGTGGTTCGTTCGGATTTCGGGCTGATGTACCGCTTTACGGCTTCCTCATCCCCGAAAAATTCCATAAGCGTGCGGAAGCTGTCTTCATGCTGGGCGTAATTCAAAAGATTCTGCTGGCCTTCCAGATAAACACTGGGCTTTCCGGCATCCCGCAGGATCTTTACCGCCGCCGAAAGCACCGGATAATAAACCACTGCGCCGCGCCCCAGGCTTTCCGCCGCGGCCTTCATTTGTTCTTCGTTCACATCCATGGCACGCCGGAACGTGAAAAATGTGTTCAGCACCTTGGCCAGCATCGGCGCATCGCCGGGCTTGAGTTCAAAATCAAGCTTTGCCGTGCGCGTGCGCACGCCCCCGGCACTGGTTACTGCCAGCACCGCCGCCGTAAAGCGCCCCACCTGCATTACCTCGTAATGCACCATATGCAGATCTTCGCTTTTGGGCGTTGTTGCCACCACGCAGTACCCGGTCATATCCGCCAGAGCCTTTGCCGCGCTTTCGGCAAGCCGATCGGGATCGTGATCCATTTCGCGGAACATGCTTTCGATCTGCTGCTTTTCTTTGGGGTAAAGCGCCGCCCCGGTATCCAGCAGATTATCGATATAATACCGATATCCCTTTGTGCTGGGTACGCGCCCTGCACTGGTGTGCGGCTGTTCCAAAAGCCCAAGCTTCGTAAGCGCTGCCATTTCATTGCGCAGCGTTGCACTGGATACCGCATGATTGAATTCCTGCGCCAGCAAACCACTGCCCACGGGTTCGCCGTCAGCGCCGTAAAGCGCCACGATCGTGCGCAGCACACGGCGTTTTCGATCATCCATCGGCACGGTGCACACCTTCCTTTGTTTTCCTTTAGCACTCCATACCTTCGAGTGCTAAGTTTATTTTACATCAGTTTTTCTGCTTGTCAAGCGTTTGGCGGCATTTTCGTGAAATTTTTTCATCTTTTACAATTTGCTCACATTTGTGCCGTACGGCGCACTTTTCCGCACAGCACAAGGGCAAACCGCTTTCCCTTTTTCTTATAATGTAGTATACTGATACAAATTATACCGGAAAGGCGGTTTTACCATGGCCCTTACCCGAACGTTTCTTGATGTGAGCGCAGGGCGCGTTCCTGCGCAGCTCGTTTTCAAAAATGCCAATGTCGTCAATGTTTTCACCAAGGAAATCAGCACCGCAGATGTTGCCGTGCACGATGGCCGGATCGCAGGCGTCGGTTCCTATCACGGAATTGCCGAACGGGACTGCACGGGTCTTTACCTGTGTCCGGGCTTTATCGATGCGCATGTCCATATCGAATCCAGCCTTGCCTCACCGTTCGAATTTGCCCGCGCCGTCACGGCAAGCGGCACCACCACCGTGATTGCAGACCCGCACGAAATCGTGAACGTGGGCGGCGCACAGGCCATGCAGTATATGCTGGACGCCGCAAACGGGCTTGCGCTGAACGTATACCTGATGCTGCCCTCCAGCGTGCCTGCCACACCGTTTGAAACAAACGGCGCGGATTTCACCGCGCAGCAGCTTGCGCCGTTCCTCAAGGATCCGCACGTTCTGGGGCTGGGGGAGGTAATGTGCTTTCCCGATGTGATTGCCGCGCGCAGCAGCATCCTTGAAAAGATCGAACTTACGCAGCAGGCGGGCAAGCATATCGATGGACATGCCCCCGGTCTTAGCGGGCATGAGCTTGCGGCCTATGCCGCAGCCGGTGTGCGAACCGAACACGAATGCACCTCGTTTGAACAAGCCCTTGAAAAGCTGCGCGCGGGCTTTGCGATCCTCGTGCGCGAAGGCTCGGCCGCAAAAAATCTTTCCGCCATAGTAAACGGGCTTTTGGAACACCCGGTACCCACGGATCGCTTTCTGTTCTGCACCGATGACAAGCATCTGGAGGATATCGCGCGCGGCGGACACATCCGCTGGAACGTGCGTCAGGCCGTGCACCTTGGCATGGATGCCGTCACCGCGATCTGCATGGCAAGCTGGAATGCCGCGCGGGAATACGGGCTTTGCGATCTTGGCGCAGTAGCCGCCGGCTACCGCGCGGATCTTGTTCTGCTTGAGGATCTGCGCGATTTCAACGTTTGCGCCGTTTATAAGGATGGCGTGCCCGTGGAAAGCCTGTTTGAAGGCCGCACCGCTGCCCCCGTGCCCGATGCGC
The DNA here is from genome assembly GCA_020025255.1 of Ruthenibacterium sp. Lineage (GTDB taxonomy): Bacteria > Bacillota > Clostridia > Oscillospirales > Ruminococcaceae > Ruthenibacterium. Next base: position 10,136 of record JAHHSK010000051.1, read on the forward strand.
TGCTTCATTCGGTGCATCTTGCCGATATCACCGAACGCGATCTTGCGCTTGCCGTAAGCGGCAAAACCCACGTCATCGAAATGGTGCCGTATCAAATCACCACGCGCCACTGCATCGAGGAAGTTCCCGCCGAAAACGGCTTTTTCAAACCCGATTCTGTTTACACAAAGCTCTGCGTTGCCGAACGCCACGGCAAAAACGGCAATCTTGCCGTATGCCCGCTCAAGGGCTACGGCATCACGAACGGTGCGATCGCCACAAGCGTCGCGCACGACAGCCACAACGTCATCGCCGCAGGCGACAACGATGCCGACCTTGTGCTTGCCATGCGCCGCATCCGCGAGATCGGCGGGGGATATGTGCTTGTCAGCGCAGGCCGGGTGCTGGGCGAAGTTCCGCTTGGCATCGGCGGGCTGATGAGCACCGAGCCGTGGGAGGAAATCTGCCGAAAGGCGTCGGATGTGCTTTCCAAGGCAAAGGCCATGGGCATCCCGTATCCGGTCGATCCCTTCACCAGCCTTTCGTTCCTGGCGCTGCCGGTCATCCCGGAGCTGCGGCTTACCGATCGCGGGCTGTTCGATGTCAATACATTTTCTCCGGTAAAGGAGGAATCGAAATGAGTGAAAAAGCAGCCCGCGCGCGGGAACTGTTTTTGCAGGGCTATAACTGCGCGCAATCGGTGGCGGGGGCGTTTGCCGAAGAAATGCACCTGCCGCTGGATACCGTCACGCGTATGGTAAGCGGCTTTGGCGGCGGTTTTGGGCGTCTGCGTGAAGTGTGCGGCGCCGTCAGCGGCATGACGTTTGCCGCAAGCGTGCTGCGCGGCTATTGCGACCCCAAAGCAGCCGGGGAAAAAACGCAGGTTTACCAAATGATCCAAACCCTGGCCGGACGCTTTGAAGCAGCGAACGGCACGCTGATCTGCCGCGAGCTTCTGCATCTGGATGCGCCTGAGGGCACGCCCGCTGCCGAACCGCGCACCGCGGAATATTACCAGCGCCGCCCGTGTGCCGAACTTGTCGCGTGCGCGGCGCAGATTTTGGAAGACTATCTTGCCGAATCCGCCCAATAACACAAAAGGAGCATCCGTTATGGAAAATCAACTTTCTGTACGGCGCGATGCATCGCGCCTCGGTCTTTCGTTTCTGGCTTTTATCCTTACCGCAAACGGCATGCAGCTTGTGCTGAGCATCGTGCTGGGGCGGTTCTTTCCCGCATTTGCCGAAAGCACTGCCATGATCTGGCTTTTGAGCTATGTGCCCCTTTACGGGTTCGCGCTTCCGGTGCTGCTGGTGATGTTCCGGTTCCTGCCCGGCGCACCCGCCGTCAAACCCGCATCCGAAGGTCTTTCGGCCGGGATGTTCCTGCGCTTTTTGCTGTTCTGTCTGGGCGCGGCGTATCTAAGCAACTTTCTGTCGATGTTTGTATCGGTCCTGTTCACTCTGGCCACGGGGCAGACGATGCCCAATCCCGTTGCCGAAATCGCATTGCAGAGCGATCCGCTTTCCACCTTCCTGTTTGTCTGCGTTCTTCCGCCGATCGGGGAAGAATTCATCTGCCGCAAGCTGATTTGGGATCGCATGGGTGCATACGGCACCCATGTGTATATTTTCTGCAGCGCGCTGATCTTCGGCTTGATCCACGGCAATTTTTCACAGCTTTTCTACGCCTTTTCGCTCGGCGCGATCTTCGCCTTCGTTTACGCCCGCACCGGACGGCTGATCTATCCCATTGCGCTGCATTTCTGCGTGAACCTCATCGGCACGATCCTCGCCCCTGCCGCCGTGCTGACGCTGGGGCAGGCCGGCACACTGGTTCTGGGCATTTTTGTCATCGTGTGCATCGCTTCGGCGGTGATCCTGTGGATCCGCCGCTCGTTCTGGATGTTTGCGCCGCTGGCAGAGCCGCCGCACCGGGTTCAGCAGGCTATCACGGCTCCCGGCATGCTGGCGTTTGCCGGCGTGTGCCTTGCTTTGAGCGCGGCTGCGCTTTTTGCATAGCCTTTTTTCAGGGCGCGCAATTTGTAAAATAACACGCAATGCCGCCGAAAACGGTATGCAGCCTGTCGTTTTTATGCTATACTTGCCTGTAAGGGGGCTGGAATCTCCCTTACCCGGAGGAATAACGCATGAAACTGATTTCTTGGAATGTAAACGGCTTTCGCGCCGTTTTGAACAAAGGCTTTGCCGAACAGTTCGCCGGCTTTGATGCCGATATCGTCTGCCTGCAGGAGACAAAAATGCAGCCCGGGCAGGCAGAATTTTCGCCCGAAGGCTATTACCAGTTCTGGTACAGTGCCGAAAGGAAGGGCTATTCCGGCACTGCGGTGTTTTCGCGCAGAAAGCCGCTTTCCGTGCGCTATGGCATCGGCGTGGAACAGCACAGCCACGAAGGCCGCGCCATTACGCTGGAATTTGAAGATTTCTTTCTGGTGAATGTGTACACCCCAAACAGCCAGAACGAGCTGGCGCGCCTTGCTTACCGCATGCAGTGGGAAGATGACCTGCGCTGCTACCTGCGCGCACTGGATGCCGAAAAGCCCGTGGTGTACTGCGGCGACCTGAACGTGGCGCATACCGAAATCGACCTCAAGAACCCGAAAAGCAATCAGCACTCCGCCGGGTTTTCGAAAGAGGAGCGCGAAAAAATGACGCAGCTTTTGGACTGCGGCTTTCTGGATACGTTCCGCGTGCTGCATCCGGGCGAAACGGGCTGGTATTCGTGGTGGAGCTATCTGCGCAAAGCGCGCGAAACAAACGCGGGCTGGCGCATTGATTATTTCATCGTCAGCGAACGGCTGCGCGAAAAGATCCGCGATGCTTTTATTTTAAACGACATATACGGGTCGGATCACTGTCCGGTAGGACTTTCTCTTGACGCATGATGCATACTTATAAATAACACTGCGCCGCCGCGCAAAGGGAGGAAACATATTGTTGGATTATTTTTTTGCCGTCATCCTCGGCATAATCGAGGGCATTACCGAATGGCTCCCCGTTTCCAGCACAGGGCATCTTGTGCTTGCGGATGAATTCATCCACCTTTCCCAGTCCGAAGCATTCAAAACCATGTTTGATGTCGTCATTCAGTTCGGCGCGATCCTTGCCGTTGTCGTCATCTTCTGGCACAAGCTCTGGCCGTTCTGCTATAAAAAGGAAGAAACCGGCTTTATCGGCCGGTACTGCCGGCGCGATGTATGGAATATGTGGTTTCATGTTCTGGTCGCGATCGTGCCCAGCGCCGTGATCGGCCTGCCGCTGGATGACTGGATGACCGAGCATCTGCACAACCCGCCCGTCATCTCGGCTATGCTGATCTTGTACGGCATCTTCTTCCTTATTATGGAAAACACGCTGGGGCATAAGCGCGCGCAGGTCACGCGCATTGGCAGCATCAACTACCGCATGGCGCTTTTCATCGGCGTGTTCCAGTTCCTTGCCCTCATCCCCGGCACCAGCCGTTCGGGCGCAACGATCCTTGGCGCGATGCTTTTGGGCTGTTCGCGCACGGTTTCCGCCGAATTTACATTTTACCTTGCCGTGCCCACCATGGCGGGCGCAAGCCTTGTGAAGGTCATCAAGTTCCTTGCCGAAGGCTCCGGCTTCACCGCCAATGAAATCGGCATCCTGTTCACCGGCTGCGCGGTCGCATTCCTGGTTTCGATGCTGTGCATCCGCTTCCTCATGGATTATGTCAAAAAGCATGATTTCAAACTCTTTGGCTGGTACCGCATCATTCTGGGTGCCTGTGTGCTTGCCTATTTCTATCTGCTCAAGCCCGTGCTTG
>JAHHSK010000052.1 GCA_020025255.1 Ruthenibacterium sp.
TTTTTTTGCATTCTTTTGTAGAACAGCCGTTTTGCGGCCGCCGCTTTTCTGGGCGCGTGCGGGTTTTTCCCGCCCTTTCTTTCCACAAAAACGATGTTGTTTGTGGAAAACCGATCGGGCTTACCGGCAGCATGCCGCCGGAAGCTCTGAAAAATCAAGGCCGCGCGCCTGTGTATAATAGCGAACCGCCCGCTCGATAAACTCCTGGGGCATATCGAAAAAATCCGCCAGCTGCCAAGGCTCTGTCATGCCGCTGTGCATCGCATCACACAATGCCTCATACGGCAGAAAATGTTCGATCGCCCAGCGATTTGCCTTGTATTCATGCTTTTCCACAAGATCCCACGGGCTGGATACCGTGTGCGTTGCCCCGGTTGCGCAGTGCCCGCATTCATGCGCAAGACATTCCTTGAGTGCGGTTGTTGTGCGCAGAAGCTTTGGATCGCAGAACACGGCATATTTCCCACTGCTTTCAATGGTGGCAGCAGGCACAAACCCGATATCGTACAGAAAAAGCCGGACATCCTGCGCTTGCAGCGCATCATAGATTTCTGCCAGCGTTACCACTTTGTGCACCTCCCTGCTCTCTTATTGCCCCCAGGGGTTATATGCCCTGTTCCTTTTCCTGTTCGTGGCGAAAAAAACGCGCCATTTCCAGCAGCTTTTCTTTATTGGCCTGTGTAAGCGGCTGTGTTTCGTTGAAAAGCGCGTATGTGAACGCATCCACGCCCGCAGGCGCGGGATCCTCTGTTTGACCCATAAGATATTCCGCACTGGTGGAAAGTGCTTTTGCAATGGCTTCCACCACCGGCTGCTTCACCGTATGGATCGCACCGCTTTCGTATCGCTGTATGGTCGATTTGGTCACTCCCACCTTGATTGCAACCTGCTGCAGCGAAAGCTGTTTTTCCTTTCGGCGTTCCGCGATTCGCGCCCCCAGCGTCGTAACGGCTGGCGTATTGTTTTCCATCGTGATTCGCTCCTTTCTTTGTGTTTTGCAGCGCAGCCTTGTGCGCTGTTCCTACTTTGGATTATACACGCGCTATTCCCAAAATGCAACACTTATTTTAAAATCCGTTGCGCAACGCATTGACTTTCCTTTTTTCTGCGGTATACTAGCATCATCGGAGTTGCACAAAGCAACACGCATACCCTTATAGTTGCGTTGCGCAACGATATTTCGGATGAACGACCGCCATGCGGCGCCGCGTACGGCGCAGAATTTCAGGATACCGGTTACAGTTTACACCCGAAATCATACGATAAACAGGACAGAAAGGAGGAAATAAATACCAAACAGGAAGAATTACGCACCGACCGCCTGATGCATCAGCTGGAAGCACGGCTTTACGGCACACGCACCGCGCCTTTGCCGCACTGCCCGTGCTGCGGAACCGCCCTGAGTGACGGCGCGCGGCAGTACTTTGCGCCGGACGGCAGCTGTGTCGGCTGCGAAAGCTGCGTCACCATACGCTGGCATTGAAGGACAAAAGGAGATGAGCAACACTTGACAGCAAATGAGCCGCAGCGCACGGTATGCCCGGGCTGCCTTTGGGCGGCATGGGGCGCACCGGACCGCGCAATCTGCAGCCGAGTGCCCTGTGCACGCGCTGCCGATGCCCGCGCGCTTGCGGCAAAGCGCAAAGCGTTAGGCATACTGCCGCCGCTTTGCCCACAAGAAAAGGAGGGAGCGATTGACGACCACAACCTGTGCCAAAAAACGCACGCCTTCTGATGCGGATGCCGCCCGCCGCGCAGATAATGCCGTGGAAAAAGCCCTTTTGAAAAAAGCAAAAGGATACAGCTACACGCAGGAGGACAGCTGTAAATGCAAGACGGTGGAATACGATGAACACGGCAAAAAAATCCGAGAGGACGAAGTGCTTCGCGTGATCGAAGTGAAAAAGCATATGCCGCCCGATTATGATTCCATTTTGTTCTGGCTTCGCTCGCGCAGGCCGCAGGCATGGGGCGAAGCGGCAGCCGGCTGCGGTGTGCCGATCATTGACGATGTGCCGAATGCGCCGATCCTTTCCGCCGAGGAAATGGCGGCACAAGCAAACCGCCCCTGTGACCATGCCCCTGCATGACAACGCGCTGCTTTCGCAATGCATTGCCCCCGCTTTTTACGGCGTACACCGCGATATCATGGCGCATCGGCACACCCATTATATCCTGACCGGCGGGCGCGGCAGCTGCAAATCAAGCTTTGTTGCCATTGAAGTTTTTCTTCTGCTCAAGCGGCATCCGGATTGTCACGCGCTTGTGATGCGCAAAACCGCAAACACGCTTGCAGACAGCGTCTATGCACAGTACATCTGGGCTGCGGAGCTGCTGGGGCTGAGCCGGGAGCTGATCCAAAAGCGCAGCAGCCTTACCCTGATCCTGCGCCCGACGGGGCAGCGGATCCTATTCCGCGGTGCGGCAGACCGTATGGCTCTTAAATCCCTGAAAATGCCGTTCGGATATATCGGCATCACCCATTTTGAGGAAAAGGATCAATTTGAAAGCCGTGCCGAGATCCGCAGCATACTCCAATCCACTATGCGCGGCGGTACGGTGTTTTGGAATTTCGAAACCAACAACCCGCCCATACGTCCCGCTCACTGGGCAAACCGCGATCTGCTTTTTTCGCAGGGGGACCGCCTTGTCCACCACAGCGATTACCGCAGCGTACCGCAGGCTTGGCTGGGGGAAACCTTCTTTGCACAGGCGCAGGCGCTGCGCGAGCAAAACGAAAGCGCTTACCGCCACGAATATCTGGGACAGGCCACCGGCATCGGCGCATCGGTGTTTCCCAATGTACACCTGCGCACGGTTTCGGATGACGAGATCGCCGGGTTCGATCGCATCTACCGCGGTGCCGACTGGGGGTTCTTTCCGGATCCGTTTGCCTTTGTATGCGCCGGATACGATGCTTCCCGCCGGGTTTTAACGCTGTTTGACGAAGCCACAGCCTATCGCAAAAACAACGAGCAGACCGCCGAACTTGCGAAATTGCACGGAGCTGGCAACGCCGAAACCGTCTGGGCCGATGCTGCCGAGCCCAAAAGCATTGCAGACTGGCGCAGTTACGGCATCCTGTGCCGCCCTGCCGGCAAGGGAGCAGGCAGCGTAAGCTATTCGACCAAATGGCTTGCCGGGCTTTGTGCCATTATCATAGACCCGGCACGCTGCCCGTGCTGTGCGCGCGAATTTTCCGAGTACGAATACGAGCGCGCGCGCGACGGCGAATTGACCGAGATCCTGCCTGACCGCAACAATCATCACATCGACGCCGCACGCTATGCGCTGTACCCCGTCTGGCGCAGGCGCGGCCAGTAGAAAGGAGAAAACGCTTGGGCGAACGATTCAAAGAAATCCTATCGAGCCTAAAAAACCTGTTTTCCGGTACCGCACCCATTCCCGAAGCCGAGGCCGAAGCGGCATCGAACGGCACCGACCGCGCTGCCGAATGGATGGCACTTTTCCGGGGAAATGCACCATGGCTGAACGACCCTTATGTAAAATCGCTGGATCTTCCCGCTGCCATTGCCGGCGAAATTGCCCGCCTTGCCACGGTGGAGCTTTCCGGCCATGTCACCGGGAGCGCACGCGCCGACTATCTGGATTCCCAGCTGCAGCCCGTGCTTTCCGCCATGCGTGTGCAGTGCGAATACGCCGCGGCCTGCGGCGGCATCATCCTGAAGCCCTATGTCGCAAACGGAACGATCGCCGTTGATTTTGTTGCGCCGGAAAATTTTATTCCCATTCGCTGGGATGCGCGCGGCACGATCACCGATGCGGTATTCATCGAGCAGCGCCAGCACCGCGGCGCATGGTACACGCGGCTGGAATATCACACGCTGCAGCCCGATGGCTGTTTTGTGCGCAACACCGCTTTCGTCTCCCGTTCCCGCGAACGGCTTGGCACAAAAACCACGCTTTCTGCCGTACCGGAATGGAGCACCCTTGCGCCCGAATTGGGCGTGCGCCATGCCGATGGCAGCGCACTTTGCACACCGCTGTTCTGCTACTTCCGCATCCCGTTTGCCAATCGGGATGACCCTTCCAGCCCACTGGGCGTATCGGTATACAGCCGCGCTGTCAGCTTGATCGAGCAAGCCGACCTCCAGTACAACCGCATCCTGTGGGAATACGAAGGCAGCGAACTGGCGGTGGATGCAAGCGTCGGCGCGCTGCAGATCGGCGGGCGCGAGGGCTTTTCCATGCCGCGTCACCAAAAGCGCCTGTTTCGGGAGCTGGCCGTGGATAAGGGCGACGGCGGTGATCTGTATTCCGTATTCAGCCCGCAGATCCGCGACGAAAGCCTGTTCAACGGGCTGAACAATCTTCTGCGCCGGATCGAATTTGCCTGCTGTCTTTCGTATGGCACGCTCAGCGATCCCGAAAACGTTGCCAAAACAGCCGAGGAAATCAAGATGAGCCGCCAGCGCAGTTATTCTGCCGTAGCCGATATCGAAAAGAGCATGGAGGATGCCCTGCACGCTCTGGTAGACATCATGAACCTGTATGCGACACTGTACCACCTTGCACCGGATGGCGCGTATGAAGCCGCTTTTCGCTTCGGTGATTCGGTTGTGACGGATACCGCCGCGGAACGCGAGCAGATGCGCCGCGATTGTCTGGACGGCGCCGCCGCCTGGTGGGAATACCGCATGCGGTTTTACGGCGAAACGCAAGAGCTTGCCCGGGAACACGCTGCACAGGCTGCCGGCCTGCCCCATGCGCCGGAACGCGCGTCCCGCGCACAATGACCCTGCATCGTCCCCCGCCGCAGGACGTACCGATGCGGCAGATCGTTTTTCTTTTCCCTGTGATGCAACCACATAAAAAGCGTAAAACGAAAGGAGTCATTATGAAACGAGAGGAATTGACCGAACTTGGTGTTGCGCCCGAACTGCTGGATCCGATCATGGCACTGAACGGACGCGACATCGAAAAGCACAAGGCTGCTGCGCAGCGTTGGGAGGAAAAGTACGGCGAAGACACCGCCGCGCTGAAAGCACAGCTGGGGGATGCACGCTATACCCATGCCGCCGACCGTGCCGTAAGCGCATTGCACTTTTCTTCCGAAAGCGCAAAAAAGGCATTCTGCGCCGAGCTGAAAGACGCAGCCCTTGCCGTAGAGGAGGATTCGCTGTCCGGCTTTGACGCTTTTGTGAGCCGTTACCGCGAAAAAGACCCCGCCGCTTTTGCCGATGCCGCCGGTGAAACCCCGATGTTTGTACGGCCTTCGGGCGGCACATCCATTCACAACGGCCCGCGCGCCGCACTGCGTGCCGCATTCGGGCTGAACAATTAAGGAGGAACTATGAATCAGATCGAACTTGCCAAATCCTATGTTCCGATGCTGGATGAAGTGTATGCATCCGCATCCCTGACCGCAAAGCTGGACGGTGCCGCCGAGCTGTGCGCACAGGGCGCAAACGCCAACGAACTGATCGTGCCGGTGCTTTCCATGCAGGGGCTGGGCGCATACAGCCGCACTGACGGCTATGCCGATGGCGATGTGACCATGACGAACGAAACCCTGAAATGCAATTTTGACCGCGGGCGCATGTTCAGCGTGGACAACATGGACAACGCCGAAACCGCCGGCGTTGCCTTCGGGCGTCTTGCCGGGGAATTCATCCGCACCCGCGTTGTACCGGAGCTGGATGCCTTCCGCTTTGCCCAGTATGCATCGGCATCCGGCACCGGGCACAGCACCGGGACACTGGCAGACGGCAAAGCCGTCATCACCGCACTGCGCAAAGCGCAGGATGCCATGGACGAAGCGGAGGTTCCGCCCGAGGATCGCCACCTGTTCATCCTGCCGCGGCTGCTTGCACTGGTGGAGGATCTGGATACCAGCGCAAGCCGTGCCGTGCTTGCCGAATTTGCAAGCATCACAAAGGTGCCCCAAAGCCGCTTTTACACCCAGATCACCCAGCGCGACGGCGTATCCGAAGGGCAGGAGGACGGCGGCTTTCTGAACGCCGGCCAGAAGCTGTGCTTTATGGTCATCCACCGTCCGGCCGTGATCCAGTTTGAAAAGCACGTTGCACCCAAGATCATTGCACCGGAAGCCAACCAGAAAGCCGATGCCTGGAAATACGGCTACCGCAATGTCGGCGTTGCGGATATCTACCCGAAAAAGGCTGCCGGTATTTTCTGGCATTCCCTGGCATGAGAGCCGTACATTTTGACGATTACATCGGTACATTCGGAGGCACTGTCGTGCCCGAAGGCTCGTTTGACGCCTTCGCGCTTCGTGCCCAGCGCACCCTTGATGCCGACACATTCGGGCGTGCAGGGCAGGCAGTGGCCAGCGAAAGCACGGATGCCGCATCGGTAAAAAACTGCATCTGCGCCCTTGCGGAGCTGTTCTATTTGCAGGATACCGGACGAATCCATGATGTGCAGAAGGAAACTGTAGGCAGCTGGAGCCGCACCTATCTGTGCGGCAAGGGCATTTCCCACAGCGCGGCACGCCGGCAGGTGGAGGAAACTTTTCTTGCCGGAACCGGGCTTTTATTCCGCGGGAGGTGAGTGCATGTTTCACGATACGGTAACGCTTTTCTGCCGTTTCGGGCCGCCGCGCGCAGAGGCTTTTACCCGCACGGTGCTGCACGATGTGCGCTTTGACGGCGCATGCGGCGCCAATTCCTTTCCCCGTTTCGGCAAAAGTGCAGACCGCGCCCTGCTGTACATCCCCTTTTCTTCGGCGCAGGGCTATGTTTCACCCGAAGCATGGCAGGCACTTTGCGCGCAGGAGCGCACACGCCACTGGACACTGCGCCCCGGCGACCTTCTTTTGCCCGGGCACATCCGCGGCAGCGCGCTTTCGCCTGCCGTACAGCTTGCCCAAGCCCCGGTTCGCTTTGTGCTGACAACGGTGGACGAAAAGGGCACGGACAGCCCGCTTGCCCATTTTGAGGTCGGATACGGGCGCATTTACCGTCAGGGCGGGGGGGTTGTGTAATGATCCTTTGCGCTCTTGCCGAATGGCTTTGCACCCTTGCCCCCCTTTCCCGCTTTGCCGCAGGGGGCATCCGCACCGGCACCATGTACCCGGGCGAGGGCTGTTCGCTGTATCCGGACGGCAGCCTTTCCTTCACCGAGGATATCCTTGGCGGCCGCACCTTCCAGCAGCAGTTCATCTTAAGCGTATGCGGCGTATGCGTGTGCGAGGAACAGTTCCGCGAGCTGTACTGCACGATGCAGGACACCTGCTTTGCCTTACAGGATGCTGCCGGTTCGGGGGATCTGCCGGTTTTGGCGGCTCCGCTGTGCGCACAGCACATCGAGGCGCGCGCTCCGAAGCTGGAACACACCGATGACAGCGGGCTTGCCGTTTTTACCCTTGCGCTTACCCTTGTTTTTCAAAAGCCGCCTATTGCGGCTTATTCCACGAAAGGATGATTTGATTGGCACAAAAACAAAAGATCCGGCGTTCCAAATTCGCCCTTTTCCTTGATACCGCCCGAAATGCAGAAAGCCCGACGTGGGAGCTGATCGGAGACGGTGTAACGGAAATGAGCATCGCATACAATCCGCAGACAAGCGAAGTGATCTATGTCAACGAGGACAGCGGCTCTACCGATGTGGAAAGCTACAAGCCCACGATCGCAGCGCCGATGACCGCGCTTGCGGGCGACCCGGTGTTCGAGTTTATCGATGATCTGCGCATCCGGCGCAGCGTTCTTTCCGACTGCGAAACAAACTGCCTTATGGTGTACCTGTACAAGCCGGAACAGGGCGGGAAATATCCCGCCGAGCGCAGCCGCTGCACCGTTCAGGTGGACGAGTTCGGCGGCGCAGGCGGCGAAAGTGCAAAGCTGAACTTTACACTGAACCTGTGCGGCAGCGCACAGCAGGGGCTTTTTGATCCTGCCGCGCGCACGTTTACCGCCGAATAAGACCCGGTCCCCGCGCGGGCAGCCGCCCGCGCGGGGATGACAATGATTTTTATGAAAGGATGATTTTTATGGATACCCCCGCTCTTTCCCTTGCTTCGCACCTGCTGCGTGTTCCGGTGGAGCGCGATGGCGTGCGCGTTGGCGAACTTTGCTTTTCCCCGGACGACCCTGCGTTCCTCAACCGCTTTTACGGCCTGCTTTCCTCGCTGGACGAACGGCGCAAGGATCTTGCGGCACTTTCGCAGGATGAAAACCTGCTTGCCGAAAGCCTGACGGCACTGGAACGCGCCTACGCCGAAACACAGAATGAAATCGATATCGTTTTCGGCGCAGGCACCAGCCAGATGTGCTTCGGGGATGGCTGCAGCACCGCGCTGCTGGAGCAGTTCCTTTCCGGCGTTGCGGATGTTCTGCGTCCGTCACGCACGGAAAAGCTGGAGCATTATCTTGCGCAGGACGAGGCGCTTTCGTAAATGAATCCGTTGTTTGCCCCACTGCCGCGCAGCGTGCGCATCGGCACAAGGGAATATCCGATCCGCTGGGATGCCCATACTGCGCTGCGCATCCTGGCTGCCTTTGAGGATGACTGCCTTGCCGATCTGGAAAAGCAGGCGGTGATGCTTTCCCTTTTTTATCCCGAAATCCCGCAGGATCTGGAAAAAGCCGCGCAGCTTGCCGTGCGCTTTCTGAACTGCGGCAGCGATGCACCCGCCCCCGACGGCCCGCGGCTTTACAGCTTTGTGCACGATGCGCCGCTGATTTATTCGGCCATGCGGCGCAGCCACGGCATCGATGCTTCCCAGCCGATGCACTGGTATACGTTCACTGCGCTGTTTTTCGATATCGGCCCGGATACTTTGTTCATGCAGATCGTTGCATTGCGCCAAAAGCAGGCTGCCGGGACGCTATCGCCCGATGAGCGCCGCCTGCTTTCGCGGCTTGGGGCAGCGGCCGTTTTGCCGCAGCACGAAACACCGCAGGAAAAAGCGGCGGCCGAACGCTTCCGCGCGCTGCTTGCCGCAGGCGACCCTAAGAAAGGAGGAACCCATGCTTCCCACATCACAGCCGATCATTCTTCTGCGCCCGCCCCGTGAACCGCAGCCGGAGGAATCGGATAAAAAGGAGCTGCACCGCAGCATCAAAAAGGCATCCGATTCGGCGCGCACCGTCACCCGCGTATACCGCACCCTTGCCGCTGCCGTGCGCGCCGTGATCCGCGAATTTGACGAGCTGCATCTGACCCAGCAGCGCACCGGCCGAAGCAGCAGCTCGGTACGCACTGCCGGAAAAGAGGAAAGCCGCCTTCCCGAACAGCTGCGCAGCCTATGGGAGCGCTGCCGCGATGCCGTTTTTGCCGTATTCGACGCACTGCGTGAACGATTTTCTTCGCTGTGCCGCCTGTTTTTGCCGGGGCTGCGCCAGTGGCGCGATGCATTTCTGAGCGTATTGCGGCTGATCCCGAAGCTTTTTTCCACTCTGGCACACGACGCACAGGCACTGTGGCGCGATTGCCTTTCCCCGCTGCTGCGTTATCTGCTTTCGGACTTCATCCCAAGCCTTGTAAACGGCATTACGGGTGTGGCTGCGCCCGTGTTTTCCACTTTGGGCACGGTGGCATCGAACGCCTTCAGCGCGGCATTCAACCGTTTTTCCACCCTGGTTTTTGATATCGTAAACGGTGTGCTGCTGCCCACACTTGAAAACGTACAGGCGATTTTTTCCGGTATGTTCCACGGCATTTCTGCCATGTGGGATGCCCACGGGCAAGAAATCCTGGATAAGCTTTCCGCTCTTTTTGCGGGGATATCGGATCTGTGGGCCGGGTTTTACGCGGCCTATCTTGCCCCTGCCTTCCAAACGCTCGGCGGCATGCTGGACGGCTTGTGGGACAATCACCTTTCCCCGCTGTGGGACAGCCTGACGGAGCTTTTCGCCGCGGTTGCAAAGCTGGTGCTCGATGTGTGGAACGAACACCTGATCCCGCTGCTCAAGTGGCTTTCCGATTTCTTTTCCCCCGTATTCAACGCCATATTCACGGGTGCTGCCGGCGCGGTGCGCTCAGCCGCCGGCTCGATCATGGATGTGGTGCGCTGGATCAGCGAATCGCTGCACGGACTGATCGATTTTCTTTCCGGTGCATTTGCCGGCAGCTGGCAGCAGGCGTGGAACGGCATCTGCCGCACCGTAAACAGTGCTTGGAACGGCATCCTCACCTTTGTTCGCGGCGGCGTCAATTCTGTGATTGATTTTGTCAACACCATGATGCGCGCTGTGGCCGCCGCCGTGAACGGCGTGGTGGGCGCACTGAACACCGTTCACATCTCGATCCCGCGCTGGGTACCGGTGTTCGGCGGACGCTCCTTCGGCATCCATTTGCCGACGGTTTCGGCTCCGCAGATCCCCCGGCTTGCAGCGGGTGCCGTCATTCCGCCCGGCGCGGAATTCCTTGCCGTACTGGGCGATCAAAAGCACGGGCGCAATCTGGAAGCACCGGAATCCCTCATCCGCCAGATCGTGCGTGAGGAATCCGGCGTCAATGCAAGCCTTACCGCGGAACAGCCGATCGAGGTGCTGCTGGACGGCGAAGTGCTGTACCGCGCCATGGCGCAGATCCACGCAAACCGCGGTGCGCGTGTAAGCGGATTTTTTTCACAGGCATATTAAGAAAGGAGCCGCCATGAACCACGATGATACCGCTTATCTTTTTTTGGGCGCGGATGCCCGCACCAGCCGCACAAACTACGCACTCACTGTGCCGTATCCTTCCGCCGGAAAGGCCGGATTCACTACCTCCCGCATGGTAAACAGCGCACGCAACGCCAAGGGAACGCTGGTGGGACGCATGGTGGGGCGCAGCCTGCACAAGCAGGAATTGGGCTGGGATAAGATTTCCTGCCAAAAATGGTGGGAGCTGAACCGCTGGTTTGAACAGGGACATTTCACCTTTTACTGCCACCTGTTCAACCACAATCTGGGCCGCTGGGAAACCCGGCTGTTTTATCTGGGGGATGTAAAAACACAGCCGTGCCGCATCTGCCCGCAAACCGGGGAGCCGGCGTATTACCGGAACGCATCGTTCAGCGTCATCGACTGCGGGGTGATCTGATGCAGCCAACCTCCCCGCTTTACGATGCCCAGATGAAAAGCCAGATCGCGCTGCCGTGCCGCATCCGCATCCGGTGCGGTCTTGTGGATCACGATGCCGCTGACGAATGCACGATGCCCGCTGCGCCGCAGCAGACCTTTTATTCCCGCCCCGATTCGATGCTTCACGATCCGCGGGTCCCGCAAAGCAGCTATGCAACGCTGGAGCCCGGACGCATGCGCGCCGATGGCGTATTGCGTATCCTGCCGCACAATGCACAGGCTGCGCTTTATTCGGAAGGGCTTGTTTCAAAGGCACTGTGCGGCGCAGACGGCACATTTGAACCGGCCGAGATACCGCAGATCTCATTTTCGTTTCCCACGCTGCATTCGATCCCCGGCCTTTCCTTTGTGTTTGATTGCGTATGCGGTGATTATCCCGCCGAATTTGTTGTGGAAGCGTTCCGCGGGCAGACGCGCTTATTTTCCCGCAGCTATTCGCCGGCGAACCCCGTTTTTTCCACAAACGATGGCATCGACCTTTTTGATCGTCTGACCCTGCGCTTTCTGCGCATGAATGCCCCGCGCCGCCGGCTGCGCATCGCACAGCTGACATTTGGCTTTGGGGTGACATTCAGCGACAGCGAAATCATCCGCGCAGTCCAGAAATCCGAGGTCGATCCGATCAGCCGCAGGCTGCCGCATTCGACACTGGATTTTACGGTCGTCAACATCAACAGCCTGACCGGCAGCGGCGAACAGTGCCTGTACAATCCAGATAATCCACGCGGCATCTTCCGATACATCGGACGGCAGAATCCCATTTCACTGGAATACGGCCAAACGCTGGAGGACGGCAGCATTTACTGGATCTCCGGCGGGCAGTATGAATTGACCGGACAGCCCGACACCAACGGCCTTTCTGCACGCTTTACGGCGCAGGATGCCCTTTCCGGCCTTTCGGGGACCTTCACGAAAGGGATTCTTGCCGCCGAAGGGCAGACCCTTTACGCCCTTGCACAGCAGGTGCTTGACGACAGCGGCCTGCGCCGCACCCCGCAGGGGCAAAAGCCGTGGAAGCTGTGGAGCGGGCTGAAAAACCTGCGCACCGCCGCCCCGCTGCCGATCCGAAAGCACAAAGAGCTGCTGCAGCTGATTGCGCATGCCGCATGCTGCGTGCTGTTCACCGATCGTCAGGGCTTCATCCGCATTGAGCCGGCTGCCTGTCCGCCGGACACCCTTGTGGTGGATTCGAACGAAATGCTGGAATATCCCCGTGTGCGCGAGATCCCCACCCTGCGCGCGGTGCATTGCCCGGCTTACAGCTATACGGCCGAGGAAAATGCATCCCAGCTTCATCGGGAAACCTATGCCGTAAACGGCACGCAGGTGCTGGAGCTGCGCTATCCGATGTGCGCCGATGCCAAGGTGACGGCACAGGGCGCTGTCATCACAAAAGCCGAAATCTATGCCGCCGCAGCGCACATCACGCTGGAAGGCACCGGCTCTGCGGTCGTGACCGTCACAGGCAGAAAGCTCACCGCCAGCACGCGGGATGTGCGGGCCGATGTTCCGTTGTTCGATGCTTCCAGCTGCGAAGAATATCTGGATAACCCGCTCATCACCAGCTGCGAGGATGCCAGCCGTGTGGCTCATTGGGTAAAGGATTGGCTTTGCCTGCGCAGCACATACAGCTTTGCCTACCGCGGAAGGCCGGAGCTGGATGCTTTGGATTTGCTGCGCATTGAAAGCCCGTTTTCCGCCCAGCCGGTTCCGGTGCGCGTATTGAAGACCGAGCTTACCTATGACGGCGGGCTGCAGGGCACGCTTTGTGCCAAAAATCTTGCCGCAGCCGAAGAATGAACGAATTTCACGGAGGAATTACCATGTATGATCCTGCACAAGAAAGGGGGGCTGCTTTATGGCATGGCTGAACCCGAAAACCGACTGGCAGCGCACCGATGTGTTCCTGCCCCTGCGCGATTATACCCGCATCCGGGATAATATCCGGCATCTTGCACAGCAGGCCGCTGTGCTTTATGCCCCCGTCCCGCTTGCCCCGATGCCGGATGCTGCCGACGACCTGCTGCCGTTCTGCGATTTTTTTGAAAACCCGGACCGCAACACCGACCGCCTTATGGACGCAACCTTCCGTCCCGAAACCATTCCCCGTGCACGGGACTATGCCCCAAACGGCAGTGTCTGGGACGCTGCGGATCTGAATCGGATCGAATCGGCACATCTTGCACTGCACACGGCATTTGCCGCACAAAAAAACACACGGCCTATGCTGGCCTTTACGCTGGGGGGTGATCTTTTTGTCCCGTCTTTATAAGGATATGATCGTGACCGAACCGGATGGCCGGGTTCGGCTCACCTTCCGAAACCGGCAAGGTTCCGCCGTTCTTCAGGATGTCTATGCGGAAGTTTCCAGTGCGGTATCCCAGCCGGGGGATCGCTGGGGCGCGCGCGCTGCCAACGAACTGCTGCGGCTTTCCGATGAGGGCATCCCGTATGCCGTTGCCCCGGATTTCCAGGAGGCTGCCGAGCCCGCGCCGCTGATCCCGCACGAAAAGCTGTCCGACAGCTTTTCCAAGCTTGCCGCTGCCATCACGCGGCTGCGCACCTCGGCCACCCCCGAACGCGGCGGCATCATGAGTGCCGCAGATAAGAAAAAACTGGATGCCCTTGCCGGGGAGGGCGTTTTCGGAAAGGAGTTTTGACACATGGAGCACACCTTTTCAGCTGCCTTCCCTCACTGCATCGGGGAGGGGGCACTATGACATACACAATCGCACAAAGCGGCACGGCGATCTGCGGCGGGCGGCGCGGGGAAAACGGCGTGC
>JAHHSK010000053.1 GCA_020025255.1 Ruthenibacterium sp.
TTTTTTTGTTTTCAAATTTCGATTTATCTTTTCACATGCGCAGAGCAGCCGTTTTCTCCGTGCTCCGCCTATCTTCCTATTACCGGTGCACTGGTTTGCCAATTCTGCTGAAAATCATCCTTCTGTCGATTCATCCATTCTACTATTTCCGCTTCCAGCCTTTGCGCCAGCTGCCGGTTTTCCGGCACATCCAGCGATAGCGGCATCACCTGCTGCGGATCCTGCGCTGTGCAGTACAAATATCGCATCGGTCTTGGTATGACATCATATCCCAGTTCCATCACATAGGTATAATTCTGTGTTCGCACCGCGCGCCACCCGTACACCTTCGGATCCTTACCTGCCTGTGCAAATTTTCTTAAGAAAACATCCCGTCCCGGACATGCGCACAGATAGCTTCTCTTTGACAAATCCTCCTTCTCGGTCAGCAGATACGGTGAACAATCCTCTCCTTCTACTGAAGCCGGGATCGGCAAGCCCAAAATCCCAAGCAGCGTGGGGGTCATATCCTGACTGGCAATGCATGTGTTGCAGCGGCGTTTTTCATTGTGCGGTATCCGCACAATAAACGGTATGCGGATTGCTTCTTCATACCAGACATATTTCCCCATAAGGCCATGCGAACCGAGCATATCTCCGTGATCTGCTGAAAGCACGATGACCGTATCCTCATACAAGCCGGATTGCTTCAAATAGGAAATCAGACGCCCAAACTGTTCGTCCAAACCGCTGACTGCCGCATAATACTGTCGTGTAGCCCGTTTGAGTTCTTCTTCCGTATAAGGGACCTTTTCTCCGGTGTGGTGGTGAATATCCTTGAGCCGCACATTGTCTTTCAGTGCCACATCCGGATACAGATCCAGATATTTCTGCGGCACTTGATCGTATGGAGTATGCGGCGGGTTCCAAGAAATGTACAACGCAAACGGACGATCTTTGTTTCGCACATCCTTCAGATATTCTATAGCCTTTTGCGTTTCATGCTGTACAGACCACTCATCCACGCAGATCATTTCCGGAGTATCCTTCCAATAATGGGGCTTCAGGTGCTCATCGTATGTGCCGTAAGAATACCAGTAATCAAAGCCATGCCGACGCACCCCCGGCGGAGTAAACGCATCCCAATTTTGTGCTCCGGAAACAGGCTTAGGGCAGTGATTCTGCTCCGGCTCATCCAGATGCCACTTCCCAATATATGCAGTCTGATAGCCCGCCTCCTTCAGCATCTGTCCGATGCCGATCTCGTCATCTTTCAGCCGCATGGACAATCCATTTTTACAATTGGTGAAAATCCCCATGGAAAGTGGATATCTTCCGGTCATCAGGCTGGCACGATGTGCCGTGCACACCGGAAACGTACTGAACGCATGATCGCAATAGGTCGCATCTGCACAAAACGCATCCATATGGGGCGTATGCACCGGATCGGCCTTCGCATATCCAAGCGCATCGCCTCGCCACTGATCGGCAAAAACAAACAACAGATTTTTTCTTTTACTCATGGCGTTACCTCTACCGCACAGTCTGCTTCACGCGATAAGCGCACCTCGTCCAAATCGATGCCGAATCCATTTTCCAACTGAATCGAAATGGGATTATGTGTGCTGTCCGTAGCCAGATGCCTGACGCAGCGATAATAAAAATCGGATTCCGCCCGTTTTTCGGTCGCTTCGACCCAGCGTGCTCCCAAACCAAACGCCAGCTGCTGCCAAATGGATGCCGAAGGCCCCACCAAGCTATCATCGCCAATCATCAAATCGGCGCCCAATTCCCGAATGCGCCGCGCCAGCACCACTGCATCAATAATCGATCCCGCAGAATCCGGGTGGATGTTGTATATCCCACCCATACCGCGGCAGATTTTTCTAATGGAATCACGGGAACCGCGCATGGGATAATCCGGGATAAGCATCAGCGGCATAACCTCTTTTTGCAGCTCCACCCATTCAGGGATCTGCAAAAAAGCCGGATCCTCGCAAGCATCCAAACCCGCTTTGTGCAGCTGCTTGAGTTGTTGGGAAATCCATTCCAGCGATCCGCTTTTGCTTGGATCCGGCCCATATCCGCAGTTTACATCTCCGATCAGATATGTTTCTTCCGGCGGACAGATCTGACGCACGGTTCGGATCACATCACAATCCAACCCGACCTCACCAAACAGCTTCACTTTAATGTACTCTGCTTTTTTTGCCTGCCGCGCCCAGTGTGCGCTTTCAGCCACCTCCTCCAAACGGTCGCTCAGAATCACATGCACGCCGCAAACCGGTTTTCCTTCCGTTAAGCCCAGCAAATGATTTGCCGGCACCCCTTTGCATTTTCCGCATAGGTCAACCAACGCCATCTCCAGCATTTCCACCAGCTGTTCCGGCCATTCTCCTTGATGTCTGCGGTTTTCCAGCACAGCCTGCCCTGCATCCAGCCCCAGCAGGCATGCAGCTGCATCACGCCATGGCTCAAGGCCTGCCTCCGGGCAGTTCACAGATAAAATGCTCTCTGCAAACCCGGTATGCCTTCCGCTGGATATCGCCGCGATCACATGCTGCCGGCTTGTCCATGTAGCACAGCTGAACCGTTTGACGGCTTCGATATTCTTTAAATAAAGCCGAATGGACTCCACGCGCCCCGTGATCCCGGTCAGTCCATCCAAAATCTTTTGACGCTGCTTGTCATAAAGCTGCAAATTCATTTCCAAAACCGAATCACCCTTTCACTCCTCCGGTCAGCCCGCCGACAATATATTTGCTCAACAGCAGGTACAGAATAAAGGTGGGCAGGAATACGATAATGACCGAAGCAAATAATCCGCTCCAATCGCCGCTGTACTGCATTCCGTTTATCATCGAAAACAAGCCCAATGCAACCGGCCGCAGTTTATCGGAATTGACAAACATCAAAGACAGAAAATACTCATTCCAAATATTGATAAAATTGAAAATGCTTACCGTCACGACCCCGCCTTGAGCCATAGGGAACACAATGCGCCAAAACGTCTTGGTTGGACGGCATCCGTCAATCGCCGCCGCTTCTTCGTATGAGCGGGATATGTTTTCAAAGTAAGCCATAAGAAAAATTGTGGTATAAGGGATCTTGGTGGCAACAAACAGCACGATCAGCACGATCCGGTTTGTCATTTCTTCGCGCAGAAGCCCGGCACGCGCTACCATCATATACAGCGGAATGATCACCATGATGACCGGCACTCCGGTTGTAGCCGCCAAACACGTTTTAATGATTTTGGCACCGGGAAAATCAAATCGCTGCAGCACATACGAATACGGCGCACAAATCAAAATCAATGCCACGCAGGAAACGACTGCATAAAGCAGCGAGTTCAAAAAAAACACGGATACCTTCGAAGAAAACCATGCCCGCGAATAATTTTCAAAATGCATGCCTGTCCGGAATTCAAAAATCGTACCCTTAAAAATATCCGCCGGGGTGGAAAGGCTGGCTGCAATCACCCAAAGCAGAATAACCACAGTGAACCCCACCCAAGTAACCAGCAGCAGATATCCCGGTACAAGGGAAAGTTCCTTTTTCAGACTGTAAGCGCCTGCCTTGCGTGATTTTTTTTGTTTGGTCTTGAGCATATCGCGCCTCCTTAAAATTCCAGATCGTCGTCTTTGAGCAGATGATTCACCACGGTAAACACCAGCACAATGAACAGACACAGCATGACGCCGATTGCAGCAGCTGCGCCGGCATCGCGAACCACATCGCCGGTATTTTCCGCACCAAACAGCTTATCATACATATAAACCATCGGCACGATCGTTGATGTATCCGCCGAAATCGGAGAAAACAGCTTTGACCAGATAAAAAAGCCCGATACACTAATCGCCCACATAATGATATTCGTGCGGAAAATGCCTTTCAGCAGCGGCAGAGTGATATGTATAAACTGTCCCACTCGGCTGGCGCCGTCAATGCTGGCCGCCTCATAATAATCCGGGCCGATCCGCTCGATCCCGCTGATCCAAATCAGCATAAAATGCCCGATCATGCCAAAACAATATGAAATCAGCAGCGCCCAGAATTTATGGTCGGCATCCAGCCACTGCACCTCTGCCAAGAAATCCAGATGCAGCGCACGGAACAGCTTTGTCAAAAAGCCGTAGGAAGGATTAAACACATATTGAATCCACATGGTAGCCATAGCCACCGCGCTGATTACATTCGGCAGATAAATGGCAGCTTGAAAAAAGCCTTTTCCGTGTACCCCGCTTTTTAAAATAACCGCAAACAGTAAAGAAACACCCAAGGTGATGATTCCGCCAATTACAAAAATTTTGATAAGATTGATCCATGATGTACGGTACAGCGGCGTTTCCCATAGGCTGATATAGTTTTCTACGCCATTGAACTGCCACTTATCCGTTGGATCTGTAATTTCCTGTATCGAAAAAAAGCTCATGATTATTGTGCGGATAATCGGATAGATGAACGTGGCCACAAAAATCAATGTGGCCGGGCCCGCAAATGCAATAATCATGCCTCGATTCCTTTTCATAGGCCGTTCCCTTCCTTGAAAAAAATGGCGGACAAAATCGATCCTGTCCGCCATATCGCATTCTTTGTTATGCCTTGGATGCCGCCAGCATATTATCCACAAATTCCTGTGCCGTGCAGGTACCCGCATACAGTTTCATCAGGTTTTCTTTGAGTGCCGGTGTGATCTCCGGGTTATTTTCCAGTCCGCCGGATGTTGCAAGTATCTGTGTGCACTTATCCATATAAGGCTTGGCATCGGCCAGCTGTTCGGGCCAGGAGGTATTATTGATATCCGCGGGCAGCGACAGGCTTTCTTCCGCCAAACGCGCATCCCATTCTCCGCGCGTCATCATTTCGATCAGCGCAAAAGCCGCTTTGGGGTTCTTGCACTTATTGGTAATAGCAAAGCTTTGATTGCCAATCACCATGGCCTCAAGCCCATTGATCCCGTTTTCCAATTCCGGATAGCCGAAAAATCCCCACTGGAAATCCGGGCCGGTAATATTCTTTGTTTCATTCACTATATAGGTGCCCACACAATACATGGCAGCGGTTCCGGTCGCAAGCTCCGTGTTCTGTCCGGTAGGCCACACATTGGAACCCACCTGAGAAGAAAAATATCCTTCCGCAGCCAGCTTTTCAAATGCCTGTGCCGTTTGCAGAACCTCCGGACGATCCCATGTGCCTTCATTGACTACTTTCTTAACTTCATCCGATCCGATCAAGCGAGCCAGATGCATGCCGAATGCCTGCATCGCATATGCATCATCCGTTGTCAGCGGCGTGATCCCGGCTTCCTTCAGCTTTTTGCATGCTTCCAAAAACTCTTCCCATGTACCGGGCACTTCGGCGATCCCCGCCTGCTTGAACAGTTCCTTATTGTACATATAGCCATTGGCCTTCATCTGGTAGGGGATCTCGTACAATTTTCCGTCGGAATAATAACTGCGGCTCAGTTCCATCAAAACCGGGTTTGATTCTTTTTCATAATCGGCTTCCTTCACCACATCTTCCAGACACAGAATGCGTTCCCCGTAATTGCTCTTATTCTGTGCACCATCAAACAGATCCACCTGCTGATCGGCATCCAGCGCAGGGATCAGCCCTTCTTTGATTCCCTTACGGCCTTTGAATTGCAGGTCCACCTCGGCACCGGTTTCCTTTTCAAAGGCTTCTACCGCCTGTGTGATCACAATTCCCTGCGGCTCCGTTGCCTCCCAGTTCGACCAATAAACCAGTTTTACTCCCTCAAACTCTCTTTGCGCTGCTCCGCCGCTTTCCGATGTATCCGTGCCGGATGTGCTGCTGGATGCTCCGCATCCTGCTAAGGCGGTAAGGCACATTGCGCCGCAAACGGCGATGCTGCCCAGTCTTTTCAGTACTTTCTTCATTTTTTTACCTCCATTATTATTTTATTTTTTGAGCGTTTCTGCGCTCTGCTTCCTTTATTGAACGGCCTTGATGCTGTTATTTTCGCTTTTTCGCATGCTCCGCCGCATATTTTCCGGCATAGCTGCATCAAAGCACCGCCGGTATCACCGGCATCGGTCTTTGCCGCAGCACCGCAAGCACAGCCGATGCGCAGCACGGGCTTCGCGCATGCTGTCAAAGCCGTTTCGTTTCATTTTCTGCGTCAGCCGTTCTCTTCCGGAGACGCATATTTTTCCAATCTTTGGGCGTAAACGCCTGCGGAACAAAGCTGTCCGGAGCCGGTCACGCCTTCCCGGCTTCCATCCATATTCGGATTCACATACCGATTGAACCAGCTTTCCATTCGCCGCCGCATTTCCAAAATCTCCGCTTCAAAGCACGGGTCTGCGATCCGGTTCACCTGCTCTTCCGGGTCTGCCTGCAAATCGTAAAATTCATCCGGTCCATACGGATAAATATGAATGTATTTGAATCGCTTGGATCGGATCATACGCACCGGCCCATATTCATCAAACACCACCACATCCCGTTCTTCATCCTGCGGCTGTCCCCGCAGCACATCAGCAAAGCTCCTTCCCGGCAGTCCATGCAGCTGGTGTGTATCCATGTCCAGGAAATCGATCAGGGTCGGAAAAAAATCATACGCACTCACCATTTGCCTGCAAACCGTCCCGGACGGGATATTCCCCGGCCATGAAATCAAAAACGGCACCTTGATCGAAGTATCATACATATTCATGGGACGGGTTCCGTTTCCCTTGCCCCAAATGCCATGATGCCCCATATTCATGCCGTTGTCTGAGGCAAAAATCACAATGGTTTCCTGGTCCAATCCTTTTTGCTGCAATCGATCCAATATCTGCCCGATTCCCTGATCCATAGCAGAAATCGCCGCAAAATACCCCTTTAAATTTTCCGTGCGGGTTGGGGTCCCATAGACCGGCGGACAAGTCAAGCCCGGATGATCCGGAACATTCGGCACGCTTTCAAAAGGACAATCCTCGTACAGCTTCAAAAACTCCTTCGGGTGATGCTCTGCACTCCAAGGTGAATGCGGTGCCGTATAGTGCACACTCAGATAAAACGGTGCCGATTCTTCGCTGAGGATATCCAAAAACTCCAATGCCTTATCGGTGATCAGATCGGTAACATACTGTCCGTGAAGATTTCGGATGTCCCCGTTTTCCACAATATCCGGATGATAATAGAAGCAGCCTCCTCGCCCAATGGTATACCAATAGCGGAAGCCATGCTGCGGGTTGATGCTGTCACCCAGATGCCATTTCCCGCTCAGGGCGCAGTTGTAGCCGTTTTGTGCCAGCACGTCGGTATATGTCAGCTGTCCTGCCAAATACTGAATCGGCTTATGCTCACTTACATATCCGCCATAGGGGTCCTGCGCACCCTGCTTTGCAAAGCGTTCGGCATCCAGATTGCCTCCCCGCAGCCAATCGAGCACCCCATGTGCCGAAGGAATGGTTCCGGTAAGAAGCGAGGCGCGAGCCGGCGAACAAACCGGCGATGCACAGAAAAAGTTTTCAAAACGCATCCCACGGGCTGCAATGCGATCCAGATTCGGTGTCTTCAATTCTTTGTTCCCGGCGCAGTGCATTGCCCACGCACCCTGATCATCCGACAGGATGAACACGATATTGGGGTTTCGAGCCATTCGATCCTCTCCTTTTGCGTACTGCCTTCGGGCGCAATTCGTTATTGCGCCCGAAGGTTCCGTTTCATTGCTTTTTATATACCTCGTTCACCTCAGCCAAAAGCGTTTCACCGCCTTGCGAACGCCATTTTTCACTCAGCTTCTGCGTTCCCTCCTCAATAGAGATCTTTCCCTGAAGCATATCGGAAAAATACTGAATAAAGATATCATTCAGGGCTTTTCCGTTTGCAACCTCTGCGGGTGTCTTGGTTTTGATCAAATTGGGTTTTTGCGCCTGTGTTGCCAGTTCTACACTTTCCAGCGCACGTTCCTTGTTCGGTTCGGTATCCGGCATATATCCGGCTTCCAGCGGCCAGTAAAAGGAACCCCATGCCAGCGCATGCGCCCATCCGTTTTCTGCAAACGCATCCTTTGCGCGTTCTTCTTCGTTATAGTGAATGGTTCCGTCTTCATTTCGGGTATAATGCGTACCTTCGATCCCAAGGCGCAGCAGATCACAGCCCTCCTCAGAAATCATAAAGTCAATCAATTCCACTGCCTTGTCGGGATTTTTGCAGGCAGCGGTCACACAGGTAAGCATCCCGTTTTTCCCCTGCTTGTTGATGCCGAAGCTTCCATCGGATCCCATAGGCGGACGCCCATAAGCAATGCTCGCCTCCGGGAACAGCTGGCGCAGGCTGTTTTCGTGACGTGCCACATGACGGTACAAGGGTCGGACCACCGCTCCGGCACGCCCCTGATAAAACTTTTCCTCCGCTTTGACGCCATCATTCATCATGATCTCCGGGTCAATCACGCCGCTATCCCACAAATCCTTAATATATTTCATGCTGGGGATGAAGCTGGGATCCTCGAAGAAAGGAATCACATTTCCGTTTTCATCCAAGGCATAATCCGCATACTCCAGCCCATTTGCAAAAAACACCCATTCAAAGTTGGTACTGCCCATACTGGATGAAGGCTTTTCCACTGTGTAGCCGTAGGTATCATTCTTGCCGTTCCCGTCCGGATCCTGCTGCGTAAACGCCGTAAGCACGGTTTTCATTTCCTCCAGCGTTTCGGGATATTTGAGATTCAGCTTATCCAGCCAATCCTGCCGAAGGATAATCAGCGTGTTGGCTGCATTGTACTGCGTGATGAACGGGATGCCGTAATATTTTCCGTCAAAAGCCGTCCACTGATATTCCTCTTCGCACCACTGTTTGATCGCCGTATTTTTTTCAAAATAATCATTGAGCGGGATCACCATACCGTCATCGATCCACTGCTGTGTCGCCGACGTTCCCCAGGCTCCTGTCACAATATCCGGGAAATCCCCCGATGCCATTTGCACATTGACCTTTTCCACATTGCCTTCGGGGACAACGATCACCTCCAGCTCAATGCCGATCTTGTCTTCGATTGCCTGTACGATCCGGTCATCCGGGCCGATCGGCTTTGCTGCGGCGTCTCCTGTTGTCAGCCATTTAATGGTAGGACGTTCCGGGTCAGAGCCTCCGCTCCCGGCACAGGCACAGCAGGAAAGCATCATGCCTGCTGCCAGCATCCATGCTGCAATGCGTTTCATTGCTTTCATTATTCATTCCACCTTTCTAAATGTTCCAACCGCTCAACGGTCGAATATTATCGGCGTTTCCTTCCTTGCTGCGACAGGAAAACACCGAAAGAATCTATTCCGGTCTGCATTCGGCAGTCCATTGCCCGATGCAGTCATCCCTTTACTGCACCCACCATCATACCCTTGGAAAAATGTTTTTGGAAGAACGGATACATACATATGATCGGAATAATCGAAAGCATCACTGCTGCCATCTTCATCGGCTGTCCCAAAAGGAACAGGCTTTGCCCGCCGCTGGAATAGGCCGCCTCGGTTTCAAACAGCATCGAACGCAAAAACAGCTGCAATGGCCAGCGTTTTCGATTGGTAATGTACATGATCGCATTATAAAAATCGTTCCAATGATCCACCGCATACATCAGCGCAATCGTCGTGATCGCCGCTTTGGCATTGGGGATCACCACGCGGAACAGCACGCCCACCTCGTTGCAGCCGTCCAGCATCGCCGCCTCTTCCAGTGCGGCCGGGATATCCATGAAGAAGTTTCGAAGAATGATGAGCGACGATGTATTGATTGCCGTGGGGATGATCATTGCCCACAGGGAATTCATCAGCCCGGTGGCTTTGACGATCATATAGCTGGGGATGATGCCTCCGCTGAACATCATGGTGAATACGGCCAGGAAATTCAGGATCCGATGTCCGCGCAGCATCGGTTTTGAAAGTACATACGCTGTCATGATCGTGATGACCATATTGATGAGCGTACCCACCAATGTGATAAACAGGGTATTGCCATACGAGCTCCATAATTCCATATTGGAAAACACATAGGAATATCCTTCGAACGAAAATTCGCTTGGCCACAGATGAATGCTGGTGCTTAAATAGGATTTCAGCGAGCTGACGGAAACGATCAGCGTATCCCAGAACGGATATAAAGTAGAAAACGCTAGCAGAAGCAGTAAAAATACGTTCACCGCATCGAACAGTCTGCTGGCAAATCCTTCCCGAATACGGTTTCTGCGCGGCATCCTGCATTTGTTGCTGTTCATATTCAATATACCCCCTCTTCACCGGCATAGCGGGCAAGCTTATTGGCGCCAAGGATCAGCAGGAAATTGATCACCGATTTGAACAGGCCGACCGCGGTGGAAAGTTCAAACATTCCATCCTGAAGGCCGATTCGGTAAACATAGGTATCAATAATATCTGCCGTAGCATATACGCCGGGATTGTACAAAACAAAAATCTGTTCGAAGCCCGCCTGCATCAGATTGCCGATGCGCATAATCAGCATGACCACGATCGTGGGCATAATGCCCGGCAGCGTGATGTGGATCAACTGGCTCCAGCGGCTGGCACCATCCACGCGGGCAGCCTCATAATACTGGGGATCCACCGCCGTAAGTGCCGCCAGATAAATGATCGTATTCCACCCAAATGTTTTCCAGATCATGGATACGATCATGGTTCCTTCAAAATAACGTTCATCGTTCAAAAAGCCAATGGGCGTGCCGCCAAACAGTTGGATCACTCCATTAACGATCCCGCCGTTTGTAGATAACAGATTGGCCATGATGCCGCCAAGCACCACCCAGGAAATGAACTGCGGCAGGTAAAGGGTCGTTTGAACCGCCTGCCGAAGCTTGTTCGATCGCAGTTCATTGAGCATCAGGGCAACGATGATCGGAAAAGGAAAGCCGAAAATAAGCCTCTTGACGCTGATTCGAAGCGTGTTCCATACCACCTGATAAAACTTATCCATAGCGAACAGCTCTTTAAAGTGTTCAAAGCCCACCCACGGACTGCCAAGGATCCCTTTGATCGGATTGAAATCCTTGAACGCAATCATCAAGCCGCCCATAGGGCCATAGCAGAAAATCAAATAGTACACAATGGCCGGAACCAGCATCAGATACATATATCGATGCTTCCAAATATGTCTGCCCAGCTGTGTAAAATAGCCTTCCTGCTCTTTCTTGCCAAGCTTTTTGTTTGTATAATCTTCTTTTTTGGCAAGCTGTGTCCGCATGTTGTCACGCTCCTTTATATGCCTGCATTCGCACAAATCATTTTCTGTCTGTTGATGCAGCCTTCTGGATGCTCCCAGTATATCAGTCCTCTTTCCGTTTTGACAACGGAAGAATCATTCTGTTTTTATTGATTGCTTTTTTGCACCCGCTTCTCCGTTTCCGGCAGTCCGTTTTTCGGCGCAAAAATAAAATCTGCACAGAAATTTGTTTTTTGCCGTTCAAAAAAACAGCATCTTGCCAACACTCTCCTTTGCGCGTATAATAGAAGGCAATTGAACTCTCCTTCGGTTTTTAATCGCTTTTATTCCGTTTTGTTCTGGCAAAGGGGATCTATTATGAAATTACACCTCAACTGCAAACAGGTGTTTCGCAGCCGCCATTTCCGCTCTTTATTATCCGTACTGCTTTCCTTATGGCTTCTTGCACTGGGCCTTGTCGCAGGGGCTGAATTTTACTCTGTAAAAAACAGTTTGTCCAATGCCATACAGACACAAATGAGCAATGTGATCCTTTCCCTTTCCGGTGTGCTCAGCCGCACACAGGCTAATGCGGTAACGGTTGCCAAACTGGATTCCATCAACACCGTCATTTCTTCTCCCGCCCCCAGTATCGATCAATACCGCATCATGTCCACCGATCTGTGCTCCACCACAGCGCTCTATGATTACCGATCGGTCGATCTTTTCATGGAGAATGCGCAAGAGATCTATGTGACCAACCGCGGCCTTTATTCTTATTGCGAGTATCCCGATCCGGAACTGCTGACTTTGCTGGCCGAGAATAAGCCCTATGAGCTTTGGCTGGTCGGCAGAAAATACAAACAGTATTATCTGGCAAGAAATGACGGTACTGTATTAACCTATATCCGTCGTCTGCCGCTCTATCATTCCGATCCCGCAGGCTATGCCGTCTTCCATATTCCTATGGAATATCTTCACCGGCTGATTCAAGAGCAGCCCGATCCCTTCGGCGGAACCCTATTGATCGGGCTAAATGGACAGACTCTTTATTCCGGCAGCCCTCACTTTGCCTGCGGTTCTGCGTTTCCTTCGCAGGATAATCTGGCTCAATATGCCAAGGATACGCAAAGCCGTGTGCTTTCTTCCAACCTGAATGCCCCTTTGGAATGCCGCTATGTCCTGCCCAACGCCATTGTTCTCGATCAGTTTTTTGAAGCTCTGCTCCATGTACTGCCCGCCTTTGGCCTGTTCTTGCTGCTTTTGCTCAGCTGCGCCTTTGGATACAGTTTTTTGATGCTGGGTCCTTTGGAGCGGATCCTGCACCGTACGACTTCTACTCCCTGTGCATCGGATGGGTGTGAATATCAGCAGCTCAGCAGCACCATGTCCAGCTTAAGCAGCTGCATCGATCTGCTGACAAGTGAGCTTCAGCGAAATCTTCCGGCGATTCAGGAACGATACATCATAGAGCTTGCAACAAACTATACTGATATTTCTTCCCAGTCTGCACGTTATGAAGAAGTTGGGATTTCCCTTCCCTATAATCAATTCGTTGTGATCCTTGTGGATTGCTCCAACATGGAAGGCTTTTCCGGTCTTCCCAATAAAGAACAGCTAAAACTGCTGATTCGCGACAGGATGACCCGCCGTCTTTCCTGTTCCGGTATTGTGTATTCCGCAAACATTGCACAGGAACGGCTTCTCTTTTTGGTCAATTCCCAGCAGGAAAATCTTCTCCTGTCTGTCAAGCAGGCATGCACGGATGCCTTATGCGAACTGCAGAGCCTTCTGCCGCAAAGTCCACTTGTTTCGGTAGGCAGCTATACCGCCGGCGCACAGATCATTCCCTACTACGCCTATCTTCAGGCGCGGCGCAACATGATCTTTTTCCACGGCAGTGATGATGGCGAGCCGCTGATGTCCGATGCATCTGCACCGATTCTGCCTTCCATCGATTCGCAAAGCGCCGATGCGATCATCGACCTATTATTGGATCATGATATCGCCGGACTTGAAAGTTATCTGGAAAATCTGTTCCGATTCACCGATGCCCCCAAGGAACTGGAACCCATCCGCACCCTGTCCATATCCTGTCTGTGCATCACTCTGACGCATATGATCGATCTGGAGCTGGATGTGCTTCCGGAGCTTGCTTCCTCAACCTTGAAAAAGCTTTCTCGCGCTGATTCCCGCTCTGGATGCATCAAGCTTTTGCTCGATTACTTTTTAGGCGTGATCTCCGGCGAAAAGCAGCTTCCTGCGGAAGCCGAGCGGCATGTCAGCAAAGCGATTGCCTTCATTCAGGAACATTATACTGAAAATATTACGGTTCCTCAGATTGCGGCGTCCGTGGCACTCAGCCCGATCTATCTCAACAAGCTGTTCAAGCTTTCTACGGGGCAAACGATATCCGGATATCTCAATCTGGTTCGCGCTGCCAAGGCCAAGGAATTGCTGGCATCCACCTCTCTTACGCTGAATGAAATCAGCAGCAGCCTTGGTTATAACGATGTACGCAGTCTGGTTCGCTTTTTCAAAAAATACCACGGAATGTCTCCCGGCGAATATCGGCAAAGCCTTTCCTCCTGAATTTTATGAGATCGAAAAAGCTTCCCGCTTCCGCTTTGGATGCGATGTAAAATGCCAAAAGCCCCTGACAGCCCGCGCGG
>JAHHSK010000054.1 GCA_020025255.1 Ruthenibacterium sp.
GTATTATGAAGAAGCTGTTCGCGTCAGCCTTATCGCTCCTGATGATCCTGACATGTCTTGCCGGATGCGGCAGCCGCACCGCATCCGATACGGAGCATGTAAAAGAGAAAGGCCGGCTGATCATTGGCATTACCGAATATGCACCAATGGACTACAAAGACGAAAATAATCAATGGACGGGTTTTGACGCAGAATTTGCGCGTCTTTTCTGTGAAAAACTGGGCGTTGAAGCAGAATTTTTTGTTCTTTCCGATTGGAAACAGAAATATTTTGAGCTGGAAACCCAAAACATCGATGCGATCTGGAACGGAATGACCCTTACGCAAGAAGCCCGCAGCAATGCAAGCTGTTCCGACCCCTATCTGATCAATTCTCAGGTCGTTGTCATGAAAAAAGATATGCTCGAACAGTATCCCGACATCGAAAGCATCAAAGGCCTGAACTTTGCATGTGAAAATGGTTCTGCCGGTCAAGCCGCTTTGGCAGAGCTTGGCATTACGGAAACGATTGCACTGGAAAATCAGTCTTCCGCTCTTATGGAGGTTGCCGCCGGCACCGCAGATGCCTGTGTCATTGATGGCTCCATGGCAAAAACCATGACAGGAGAAGGCACTAATTTTGATGATCTTGGTATCGGCACCGCCCTTTCTTCGGAAGAATATGCGGTTGCTTTCCGGAAAGGCTCGGATCTGACCGAGCTGCTGAATCAATGCATCAAGGAATTTTCGGATAACGGCACTCTTGCGGCGCTGGCTGAAAAGTACGGCCTTACTCTTGCGCCCCAAAAGACGTCGGGCGATCCAAGCTGATTGTCTCTGCTTTGCGCTTTCTGTGATCCGCCGGGTTTTCTCCGGCGGATCTTTCGTATGCGAAATCCTAAAACAATACAGGAAAGAGGTTTGTTCCATGTTGGCACAGGTTTCAGCCGAACTGCTGAACGGCTTTTGGGTAACGCTGAAAATTTTTTTACTGACACTCGTTTTTTCCATGCCGCTTGGTCTGGTTGTATGTTTTGGCACGATGAGCCGCTTTGCTCCGCTGCGCTGCCTTTCCCGTGGATTTGTATGGGTCATCCGCGGCACTCCTTTGATGCTTCAGCTGATCGTCATTTTCTATGGGCCGGGATTGCTTTTCGGGCTTCCCTCCGGCGATCGGTTCTGGTCTGTCATCCTTTCGTTCACCATAAACTACGCCTGTTATTTTTCTGAAATTTACCGCGGCGGAATCGAAAGCATCCCGCAGGGTCAGTACGAAGCCGGACAGGTTTTGGGTATGACAAAGCAGCAGATCTTCTTTAAAATTATTTTTTTACAGGTGATAAAGCGCATCATCGCCCCGATGAGCAATGAAATCATCACTCTTGTAAAAGATACCTCGCTTGCCCGCATTATCGGCGTATATGAAATCATTTATGTCGGACAGAGCTTTATTTCCAAGGGGCTTGTTTATCCGCTGTTCTGCACCGGTATCTTCTACCTTGTATTCAGCGGGCTTTTAACTCTTTTGCTTGGACATTTGGAAAAAAAGCTTGATTATTTTAAAGGGTGACGATATGGAAATTTTAAATGTAAAAAATCTGAAAAAACGCTTTGGCAAAACAGATGTCTTAAAGGGGATTTCCTTTTCTTTGAACGCGGGCGAGATCCTTGCGGTGATCGGCTCTTCGGGCGGCGGAAAATCCACGCTGCTGCGGTGCCTGAATTTTCTTGAAATTCCCGATTCCGGCAGCATTTCAGTCAACGGGAATGTGCTTTCCGCCCGTTCCGATGATGACATCCGTGAAAATCGGCTGCACTTTGGTCTTGTTTTTCAAAACTTCAATCTGTTTCCTCAATATTCTGTTATGGAAAACATCACCCTTGCTCCAACGCTTCTTCACCGCGGCTCTGTACAGGAGATTCAAAAAAACGCACGGCAGCTTCTGGAACAAGTCGGGCTTTTGCACAAGGCGGACGCCTATCCGTATCAGCTTTCCGGCGGGCAGCAGCAGCGTGTTGCCATTGCCCGTGCGCTGGCGCTTGACCCTGAGATCCTGTGCTTTGACGAACCCACTTCTGCTTTGGATCCGGAATTGACCGGGGAGGTTCTGCGCGTCATTCAAAATCTGAAACGCGAAGATCACACCATGATCATCGTAACGCACGAAATGGAATTTGCACGCAGGGTCGCTGATCGTGTTATGTTTGTCGCAGACGGAAAAATCGAAGAAATCGGAACTCCGGAGCAGCTTTTTTGTCATCCGCAAAGCGAAAAAACAAAAGCTTTTATTCACAGCGCGCAGATCTTTTGATGCTGCATTTGCAAAAAAACGGATTGCCTTTCCTGCCAACGCAGGCAAAGCAATCCGTTTTTTATTGTTCTGCAATTTCTCGTATATCCTCCAGCGCAATTCTTGTTCCATCCATAAGAATCAGAACGCGTTCGATCGCATCGATTTTTTTGAGCCTGCCGCACACCTCGGTATATTTTCCTCCCTGCTTTTTCTGATCCTTGCAAAAAAAGACGATCCGAATTTCCGGATGCTGTGTTCCCTTTT
Organism: Ruthenibacterium sp.; assembly: GCA_020025255.1. Lineage (GTDB taxonomy): Bacteria > Bacillota > Clostridia > Oscillospirales > Ruminococcaceae > Ruthenibacterium. Next base: position 2,537 of record JAHHSK010000054.1, read on the forward strand.
CCAGCAATGCCTGCTGCGAACGATCCAGCTCTTGCTTTTCCTCTTCGGAAAGCTCTGCTTTTCGTTCGGTCCAGCGTCCGGTTTCATTGATCGCATCCCCATAGCCGGTTAATGCTGCAAACGGAGAAAACTGCGCCGCGCGATCGAGCATGCTCATCCGCGGCCTTGTTTGCGACACAGGATGCGGCAGATCGATGATATCATCATACTTTCCTCTCATGCCTTATGTCCCCCGATCTGTTCGTTGCGCTTTTGTGCTGTTGCACCCTGCTGCAGATTCATGCCCTTCAATATCGCATTCTTTCCGAATTTTTTCTTGATTTCCAGCATGGCCTGCTGCATTTTCTTTTCCCGGTTCAGCTGAGCGGCCCGCTGTTCTTCCTGCCGTTTCTTTTCCTCATAATCGGTAAAAAGATCCAGCTGTTCACTGCTCTGCTTTGGAATGTCACACTCGGGCAGCACATGATTTGCCGTAAGATTGATCCTTCGTATCAGCAGCTTGGGCTGCACGATTTCCTCATACAGCTTTGTCACGGCATTCATGATTTCCCGCGTAGAGGAGGTATAGCGGCCAAGATTCACTGTACCGTGTGCGGCCTTCGGCACACGGCGTCCGTACGCATCGGTTGTTATCTCACCGCTGTAATTCGTTCTGCGGAATTCATCCGAAAGATTTTCAATATCATATCCTACCACCAGCGCAATCTGATCGGTCATCAGCCCCTTTGCAACCAATTCCAGCACCAGCATATCCGCCATTTCCCGCACAACCAAACGGGCTTTTTCAAAATCATACGGATCAGACAGAACCTGGCCGGAGCCGATACTGTTCGAGCTTGGCTTATACTGCTTGATATCCGAAATGGTACAAGGCTCCCAGCCCCATGCATGATCGATGAGAAGTTCGGCATTGATCCCGAACAAATCATACAAAAGCGATTCATTGCGTATGGAACAGCGTGCAATATCACCCATGGTATACATTCCGTGCATTTCCAGCTTTTTTGCGTAACCGCGCCCCACACGCCAGAAATCGGTAATCGGCGTATGATCCCACATGGTTTGACGATAGCTCATTTCGTCCAGCTGGGCAATCCGCACTCCGTTTTCGTCTGGCGGTATGTGCTTTGCTGTAATATCCATAGCAATTTTACTCAAAAACAGGTTTGTGCCGATTCCCGCCGTAGCCGTAATGCCGGTTTCCTTCAGCACATCCAAAATAATGCGCATGGCAAGGTCGTGCGGCGAAATCCCGTATGTATCCAGATAATTCGTTACATCCATAAACACCTCATCAATCGAATACACATGGATATCTTCGGGGGCTATGTATTTCATGTACACGCGGTACACCTGTGTGCTTTTCTTTATATAATAGGCCATGCGCGGCGGTGCGGCAATATAATCGACCGCAAGCTGCGGATTCGCATCCAGCTCCTGTGCATCGCAGGAGGCTCCGCACAGCCGCCGACCCGGTGCCTGGTGTTCCCGTTTTAAGTTTACCTGCCGGAGTTTCTGTTCCACTTCAAACAGGCGTGCCCGCCCCGGTATGCCATAGCGCTTGAGCGATGGTGTCACCGCAAGGCAGATCGTCTTTACCGTTCTGCTTGTATCGGCAACAACCAGATTGGTGCGCATTGGGTCAAGGCCGCGCTCCAGACATTCTACCGATGCATAAAATGACTTTAAATCAATGGCAAGGTACGTCCGTTCTTTCATTTTATGCCGCCTTTCTGTCCTGCATCATCATAAAAAAGCCCGGCTGCCCATTTTTAAGCAGCAGAGCTTTTTTATTATATCATATTTTGGCACAATGAAAAACAGCGAGGCGTGCCGAAAGGGTCTATGATACGGCATTGCTTTTCAGCGGTGTCTTTCTTTTTCATCCTGCAGCTGATGACGAATGATTTTCACCATAGTAAGCGCTGTACACATGTTCAGCGCCCCTTCCGCTGTGATCGTCACGCCCAAAAAGATCATCAACACCCTTACGCCTTCTGTGGGGCTGAACAGCAAAATCACACCAAACACACCGGAGACGGCAGCAAGCAAAAGCGTAGCCCACCATGTACCGATGCCGAACCGCTTTGCCTCCAATGTAATGCGGATTTTAAAAAGGGAATCGGTAAGCACCAAAACGCCAAGCGCCGTGCATATGAAACGCACAGAATGCTGCGGGTGAAAAAGTATAAAGATACCGAGTATCGCCATAAGGATGCCAAACTCCAAATCAAACTGAAAAGCAAGCCGATACAGGTCTTTTGAAAAAAAGCCGATCATCTTAATGCAGCCAAATGCAATAAAGGTTATGCCGCACCACATGCTGAACGCTTCGGCCGCCCGTAGCGGGAATGCAATCACCGCAATGCCCAGCACACACAAAATCGCTGAAAGCACGATATATCCGATTTTTGCCGTTCTCATTGGAATCGTAGAACGCAGATTCTCTTTGTTTTTCATTCCATTCTTCTTTCCCAGAATCTGCTTGTGGCAAGCCGATCTGTTTTTGTATTCCGCTTTGGCTCAAGTCTGTGCTTTCAGAAATCTTCTGCTGCACAGCCTATTTTTGCCGCCTTTTTACAGTGTAGCCAAAGCCGCGGTGCTTGTATACAGACAAAGAACTCCCTTTTATCTGAAAACCATACAAACCGATGCTTTTGTCCGATTTTTCCCTTTGCTTGATTATTCGGGTGCTGCTGCTTTGTTTTTCTTGCCGAAAGCAGCTTTTTCCCTCTTGTTTTGCTTTGCAGCACAGCACAAGGATCCCCTGCGCCGCTCGATTTCGGCACAGGGGCGTTTGATTTTGCTTTATTCCACTGCCTGCTCTTGTGCGTTTTCGTCCGCGTGCTGAAGCATTTTAAGCCCGGCATCATCAAAAAGCTGACACATGCGCATGGAATCCTTCAAAAGATCATAATTCATGCCCGCGCTCAGCCAATCCAAAAAAATGCCGACGAGCATACATTTATAAAAGCGTATGATCAATTCCTTGTCATCCTGACGGATTTTCATGCCGCCGACAATATTTGCAATATATTCCCGAACAAGGTACAAAAGCAGATGATCCAAATGGCTGATGAAAACATCCCGCGGCAGGGAGCGGTAGACGTGCATCACCGCTTTCTTATTTTCAATAAAATACTGTACCGTGACCGAGATGCAGTCCTGCAGCGAATCAACGCTGCAATGTTTTTCCACCAGCGTATCAATTCGGTTTTTCAGTATCTCTTCCAAAAGGGACGGGATATCCTGAAAGTGGTAATAAAATGTATTCCGATTCACTCCGCACCGTTCTACAATATCCTTTACGGTAATTTTATCAAACGGTCTTTCGTCCAAAAGCTGTAAAAACGCTTCTGCTATCGCTTCTTTTCTGTAATTCATCGCGCATTAATCCTCAGCCGCATTGTGTTTCATTCACTATGCTATCATTTTCCGTCGGGGCTTGTGTTTTCGTTTTTTAAATTTTAACTCAAAAATTTTTTCTTGTCCAGTCCCCTTGCTTCGAGCACCGGCTGCGGCAAAATCCTTTTGGGGCAGCTTCTGGTCTTTATAATCCCTTTGGCTGCGGCTTTCCGCGAAACCATGCGGTTATGGAACGGCTTTGCGCTTTCGAACGGGAACCGTTCCTTCGTTTTTCCGCCTTGATGCGGTTATGATAAAGCAAAATGCGGTATCGCTCTGCTATAAGGGCGGTACCGCATCCTATTCTTTCGCATGGGGTGCATTCTTTACGGACAAAGACCTTTTTGCTTCTTTAACGTGACCTTTTCAGATTAAAACATCCCGCAAAAAGGAACCCTATGCCCGCAGCCAGCAAAATCGGGATCGGCCATTTCAGCTGACCGGTTTGAAGAAAGATCTCCTGATTTTCGATGCCGGAGTTTATGATCGTCATCTGGTTCGGCTGCGTCACATATTGCACCGTGTAGCCCTTCGGCACATTCACTTCCGCCGCTGTCCACACTGCACCCTGCTGCAAATCATCCCAGGTGTGTGTCCAGTGTGTCTGTGCGCTTAGAAATGCCGTATCAAACCTTACTCCGTTTTTCATCAGCCATACTTCGATCTGCTCCGGCCTGCTGTTTTCACTGCCAGCCCATTGCTTTTCCACCTGCAAACAGGTTCTTGCCGTATCCGGATTTTTCGGGTACACCTGCAGATCGTAAATCCATTCTCCCTTTGCATCTTTGGATGGTATCGTGAACACAAATGCTATTGCTTTTTCCGCACTGCTTCCTTCGGGCACGGCAAGGTACATCCCCATGGGAAGCGATTCAAACCGAATGCTTTCTCCGCTGCTGTGTTTTCGCGCATAGATCGGCACATTGCGCCATGCGGCGAAGGCATTTAAGTGCTCCGCCAGGCCGTCTGCGCGCAGATCGTCAAACGGCATCCCGTTGTTCTGAAATTCCGGCACGGGGGTGCAGTTCAGCAAATCATTCTCTATGAAAACATCCCCAGTCCGGTACAGGCGGAATGCCGCATCCGCTGCATCGGTATCCTCCAGCGTGATCTGTACGCTGCCTTTCTTTGCTTGCGGCTGTACATCCTGCGCCTGTGCGCGAATACACAGCGGCGCCAAAAAAACGCACAGTGCCGCCAGAATCAGCACCTGCGCACGGCATCCTTTCATGTGTATCCCCCCTTATCTTTCTCGTCCGTATTGCAAACTTCGATGTTTCAAACCCAATCATCCGATCCGTTTGCCGCGCACCAAAAGCCGATGTGTATTGATGCCATAGGGTGTACAGGTCAGCAGCGTGCAGTAATCCTTTTCGGGCACAGGATACAGCGGATCCACTTGTTCGGGTGTCACCACGGAGATTGCATCCACCTCATAACGAAAAGTGCGATCCAGTATGGTCAATGTAAACGTATCCCCGGTCTCCAGCCGATCCAGATCCGTGAAAAGCCGTGCCGACGGCAAGCCCCGGTGAGCGGAAAGCACGGTATGTACTCCCGGCCCGCCCGTAGGCAGGCTGCTGCCTTTCAGATGTCCCACCGAATCGTTCAGTACATCCGCGCCGGTTCCGTGGCGGATCGGCAGATGCACCCGGATCTTTTCGATATCAAGATATCCCATGGTTCCATCCCCATCGATATTGAAGATTTCTTCATATCCTTCAATCTGCCCGAAATTCATGAAAGGGAAGGCAATCGTTTCCAGCTGCTTATTGTACTGCTGTGCTGCCGCAAACTGCTTTTCCACGGTATCCTCCGGCATATTTTTCAGCGTTTGCTCATATCGGTCGATCACCTGCGTCTGCACCATTCGATTCCACATCTCACTGACCCATGGATACGTCAGCAAAGCAATCCCCGCAAACATGATCCCTGTAATCAAAACCGTATACCCGTGTTTTTTCATTTTGCTCCTCCACCAAAGCGCACTTCACAGGAGCGGAACCGGCCGGCACCGGTTCCGCTCCTTTCGGCTGCTTGCGGCTTTTTTCCGCACATTCCCTTTTTATTTTTCCTTTTTTCTATCGCATCTTTTTTTCAAAACAAGCATCACGCCTGCAAAAATCACCAATACCGTACCGCCAACGTAGAACAGTACGGTTCCGGTACCGCCGGTCGAAGGCAGCTCTGAGCCGAATTTGTTTTCAATGTTCACTGTGATATTTCCATTGTTCGCGGTTTGCTGATTGATTTCTCCTTTTGTGCCGATTTGGATTTTCACTGGGTCTTTGAGCTTGTTATACCCTTCGGGTGCTTTTGTTTCTTCCAGATAGTACACCCCGGAATCCAGCCCCTGGATATGCAGGTTTCCATCTTCCCCCGTTGTCAGTTCTGTTATGTGTTCATGTTCCGTCGAATGCTGCGTCCTTGTGCACACGCGGTAGGTTCCGGCCGTATCGGTCTTTGTAAAATTCATAACCTCCCCGGTTTCACTTCCTTGATGAAGCGAGAATGTTGCACCGGCAAGCGGCTGTTCTTTTTGTGCATTCATGGTATATTTATGAATTTTAAAATCCCACGTCTGGGTATGGGTTTCGGAGGGAGCTGACATCAGGACTTGTGCGCTATGCCCATATTGCAGCCAAGCCTTGTTTTTGTTGTTCGCGGTTTCTTGTGTGCGAATCTCTGCCTGCTCATTCAACACGCCTTTATAATAAACGGTCAAGGTATCCCCCGGTGACAGCGTTTTAAGATATTCGTTTGTAAACTGAACAACAAACGTGGAATCTGCATCCTGGCGCACAGAATAATTTTTATTTTGGGGATTCTCGATGGTTACTTCCTGCGGATTGGTTCCGCTTTTTCTTGTGATGTGGGTCAGCTCAACAAAATCAAAGGCTTTGCCCATTTTATCCTTCAAAACATAGTTTTCTGCACCCTTGCCGACCGTGATCGATGCCTTGAATTCGATGGTATCCCCGATGCTGCCGTCATTTGTCTTTCCCCATACTTGCCCTTCCTTGACATTTTTCTGCAGCTTTGGCGCTGTACTTTTATCCGCCGCCGTAAAGTTCGGATTTGTGGAATCCAGCATGCACAGCGAACCCACACTTGTATCCACAAGATAATATCCGTACGCTAAATTATCGAACTGTGCTGTACAGCTTTCTTGATTCACCGTCCCGACCGCTATTTCATCCGGTGTGATGTGGTTTTCGGGATTTCTTGCATACGCCAGTGCCAATTTTGCGAATTCCGCTGCAAAAGCAGTTTGTTCTTCCTCTGTTCCTTGTTTTTTCCACGTTATGTAGATTTGATCCCCGATCGGTGTTGCCTGCAGATATCCGTTTGTCCCGCTGATTGCATCCTGCTCGACAAAGGGTTTCCATGCAGCGGCAACCGTATAGGAATGCGACTGCGTCTGGCTGTTGTACTTCAGATCGAACAAACGATATGCCTTATACTCTGCCCCTTTGACCGCCTGTGTGATAATGATTTGTCCATTTTGCCCTCCTGCTGTCCCTGATACTGCCAAAACCTGTGTGCAAAATGACATACACAGCACCAGTACTATCAGCAATGCCACTCGTTTTTTCATACTGTTCATGCCTGCCCTTCTTTTATTTATCTGCATCGGGAATCATAAATTTTCCCGTATGCTTCTATTGGATCCGCATTTGCGCTGTTTCATACTATACAGCGCTGCGGTTTGCAGGAAAATCCCCCATAAAAGGAAGGTGGTTTTTCCTGTGCCGCCCGTTGACGGCAGGCTGCTGTCAGCCTGATTGATTACGTGCACGACCGTTTGTTTTTCTTGTTTGATCTTACCGGAATACTCCTTTGCGTACACAACATCCTTGTCATTGATCTGCATGATTGTCGTGCAGGGCGGTGTGGTTTCATTCAGCAATTCTTGTATCGTGTATTTTGTATTCTTGGGCAGTTCTACGGTCATGAACTGCCCGTGCTTCAATGAAAACGCATTCTCCCCCGGGCGAAACACTCCATTCGATGCCAGTGTTCCATCCTTGTTCCAAACCTGATACGGATAGCTCCCGGAAAGTGGTTTTTCCTCATGATTCGAAAGCTTCAGCGAAAATTGAAACGGGATTTCCTCACAAATTCCTCCGCGCACTTCTTTTTCAACCTGGAGCATCCCGGTTTTTTTCTGCGGCACTTTGCCGATGCCCACATTCGGCAATGTAAACTGCATATAGCACGTGGATCCCGATGCACCGCGCTCTGTGAAGAAAATGTTTATGCGATGCTTTCCTTGGGTTCCTTTCGGGATGTAATCCCATAAATCAACATACATCCCTGCCGCACAGTGCACGCCGCCGATATCCGCAATCAGCGTATCATCCAAAAACATCCATACATCATCATCGCCGTATACCAAAAAATCCATAGGGCCGATATAATCTGCCGTCATTTCAAATTCGAACGCACAATGCATTCCGAAATAATTGTTGTGGTCTTTTTCCTGTTTTCCAGACAGCAGATCGGAACGCGGCGGCTCGATCCCTCCATTCACCGGAACCTTATATTTTTTGTTGTTCGGCCCGCCCAGCATGGGATCTGCCCCTGCGAAGCTTGCATCCAATGGCCAGAACTCATTTGTCCAAAGCCCCGGGCTGCCCATAGTATGCTGAAACTTATCCAAATGTTCCAGATCGGTTCCTTTTACACTCGTAAGCAGATAGGTATCCCCTTCGCGCCGGAATACCAACGCCTTATCCGTGATTTCCGTTTTGCCAACCGCCTGTTTTTCCCCGAAAAGCGGCGGAACATTCAATCCGGACGCAAAGATCGGATTTTCCTGCTCATCCAGCCCCGTCACCATACCAAAACACGCTGCGTTTGCACCGTTTGCCTGTCCGCCGTTTTTTTGGTTTTGCTGATTGAAGCGGTTGATTTGATTCCCGTTCCAGCTTTCATTGCCGAAATCTGTGCCCATGCTGTCATTTCCGAAGGCAAATCGAGCGCCTTCGTTTGCAGATGTATTTTCGGCAGAATTGATCCCGTAATGTTCCGTATGCAGCATGTGGGTTCCATCGCTCAGCGGGGTCGGGCTGCCATCCGTTACATCATAGTCATAAAACACCACCGGATTTTCAAACCCCTGTTCCTTTTTCACGGTATCGTATACCAATCGAATCACGGTTCCGCTGCTGATTTGTATGCTGCCCGCTTGTTGCGCCTTTTCGGAAAAGCTTGCTTGCGGTGGAAAAACATCCCAGTCCCGGATATCCATGCTGTCCTCTGCTTTTCCCGGCTTCAATCGCCAGATTTGCCGAAGCTGGTAGTACGGCATTCCTTCCAGCCGATTGACACTTGCTGCGGTTTTATTCTGTGAAAAGGAATACTCCTGTTCTTTATAAATCGGCTGCAAAACCGGCTCCATCGGAATCCGATATCCCTGCACACCGGGTTCCAGATATACATCCCAAAACTTCAGCAGTTCGCTGCCGTTCTTCGGCAGCTTGGGGCTTCCTCCGTTTGCCGCAGCCGATGTATCAATAAACAGCGCCTTCCGATCCGGCTCTTCCGATGTTGCTTGATACTGCGGCAGGTTCGCATAATACTGCACCCGATAAACGCTGGCTTTTCTTTCTTCGGCTTGCGGCAGATTTTCTACGATCTGTTCCTGCGGCTCGTCGGTTTTCGGTTCCGCAGGATCGGTTTCTGCCTGCGGCATCCCTTGTGCTTCGATTTCGCTTTCCGTCTTCCCGCTTTCCGGTATCGGTGCTTGCACATCGGTTGTTTTGTTGTTTTGCGTATTTTCCAAAAGCAAGGCACTGTCTGCATCCGGTGCACTCTGCGCCGCGTGCGGTTTTTCCTTTTCTGCCGTATCTTGTGTTTTTTCGCTTTCCGCTTGCACCGGCTGTGTGTCGTTTTCCTGCTGTTTTTCATCCGCTTGTGCAGCAGCACATTCTTCGCCGGCGGGCTGCACCAGCCCGGATGTGCCCGGGTATTCTTCCTGCACGCGGCTTTCTGTGCACGCCTTTGCACCATTCATCAAAACCAGCGGAAGATATGCCGCAGCCATTACAGCACAGCACACTTTCCGGACGATTTTCCCCGCATGCCCCCGTGCCGCCTGCTGCTTGTGTTTTTTTCTTTTTTCGTATCTCATGTTCGCTCACCCTTTTCCGGTTTGCTTTCCTATATTTTTATACCCCAACTATACTCTATGCTTTTGTCGAATCCTGTGTGAAAATAGTGACCCTGTTTTGTTTTTTTCTTCCGGTGTTTGCAATTCGACTTATTTCTGCCTTTTTGTCGGAAATGCCTTTTGGTTTGACTTTTTTTGTAAGTGTTGTATAATTGTTTCTTTGTTGAGTATATTTTTTCTGCCGCATTTCTTCGGCAGGGATTTCATTCGTTCTGATTGGGAGGCACTTGCAATGAACGATAAAAAGTTACTTATGACAGAAGGCACTATTTGGAAAATACTGCTTCGCTTTGCCGTTCCCCTGCTTTTAGGCGGACTTTTCCAGCAGCTGTACAATACCGTGGACTCCTGGGTTGTGGGCCATTACTGCGGGGATAATGCGCTGGCAGCTGTCAGCTCATCTGGCAGCCTTTGCTTTCTTCTGGTAGGTTTTTTTCAGGGCGTATTTATGGGCGGCAGCGTTATTATTTCCAACCGATACGGTGCCGGTGACCGGGACGGTGTTGATAAAGCCGTTCATACTTTGGTGACTTTTTCGATCGTTCTTGGCACACTTCTTTCGATCCTGGGCATCGTGTTCACCCCCACGATCCTTCGCTGGATGGGCACCCCGGAAAATGTTATGCCCAATTCCGTTTTGTATTTCCGCATCTACTGCTCCGGGCTGCTGGCTCTGGTTCTTTACAATACGGCAACCGGTATATTCCAAGCCCTTGGCGACAGCCGGCATCCGCTATACTATCTGATCATTTCCTCTCTTGCCAACGTTGTACTGGACTTTCTGTTTGTTGCAGGCATGGATATGGGTGTTGCCGGTGCAGCCCTTGCCACCGTACTTGGGCAGCTGCTCAGTGCGGTTCTTGCCTTTACGCATCTGATGAGCGGGCATTTCATCGTGCGCATCTGCCCCACAAAGCTGCGCCCCGATCCGCGGGTTCTGGGTCAGATTTTGAAGCTTGGCCTGCCCAGCGGCGTGCAGAACAGTGTGATTGCCCTTGCAAACGTTGTAGTACAAAGCAACATCAATGCATTTGGCCACAACGCTATGGCCGGGTGCGGCAGCTATTCCAAAGTAGAGGGCTTTGTCTTTCTTCCGATTACCGCCCTGACTATGGCACTTACCACCTTCATCGGGCAGAATCTGGGCGCCAATCGGCCGGATCGCGCACGCCGCGGTGCCCGCACCGGCATTCTGATGACGATCGGCTTTTCCGAATCGATCGGGGTGATTGTTTTTGTGTTCGCCGCACAGCTTATTTCACTGTTCAGTGATACGCCGCAGGTGGTTGAATTCGGCATTCGTCAAGCACACGTTCAAACCCTTTTCTTCTTTCTTCTGGGCTTTTCCCATGGTGCCGCAGCGGTTCTTCGCGGTGCAGGGCGTGCAATGACGCCAATGATGATCATGCTTTCGGTATGGTGCATCTTCCGTATTCTATACATTACGGTCATGGTACGGCTGATACCGGATATTACCGTTCTGTTCACGGCTTATCCGGTAACCTGGCTGATCAGCTCCGTAATGTTCTTTTACTGCCTTAAGCACAAAGACTGGACACAGTCCTCCATTGCCCC
>JAHHSK010000055.1 GCA_020025255.1 Ruthenibacterium sp.
ATTTATAAAAAATGGGGTGTATCCAAACCGGATACACCCCATTTTTCACTTTTTCGAATCATTCCCAATCGGCCGAACGGCTGCATTGCAGGACGGCCGAACGCTCCGAAGGCGATTCCGGCTCCTGCCCATACTGCACCTCACAGCCGCAGCCGCGCAGCGCATCAAAAAAATCCGGCCAGCTTTTGCCAACCGCCTGCGCTCCTGTGATGCACACATCCACCCGAGCTGCCACCGCCGCCGATGCCAGTGCCATAACAACGCGGTGATCTGCACAGCCCGAAAGGCTGCCGCTGGCGTGCAGCGGTGCGCCGGTTATCGCAACACGGTCTGCATCCGATGTGATGTGCGCCCCCATTTTCCGCAGTTCTCGCTGCATCGAGGCGATCCGGTCACTTTCCTTCATGCGCAGCCGGCCGGCATGCGTCAGCACGGTCGTGCCACGGCAGAAAGTGCCCAGCACCATAAGCGCAGGGCCGAGATCGGGGCAATCGGCCAGGCTGAAGGTTTGCGCCGTAAGCTCCGAAGCCTCAAACCGGATCGCATCCCCCTGTGCGTGGAAGCGCGCCCCGCAGCGGGCAAGATACTCCAAAAGCACGCGATCCCCCTGAAGCGACTGCTTTGCCAAGCCGCGGATCGTGATGCCGCCGCGCACCGCAGCGGGAACTGCAAAAAACGCCGCCTGCGAATAATCCCCCTCTACGGTGCACCGGCACGGCGCATACTGCTGCCCGCCCGGAATTTCGATCGTATTTTCCTGCGTGAAGCCCGCACGCACCTGAAAGCTGCGCAGTGCATCGAGCGTCATGTGCACATAAGCCGCACTTTCAAACGGCGGGCGGATGCGCAGCACGCTGTCCTGCTCAAGCAGCGGCAGCGCAAACAGCAGCCCGCTGATAAACTGGCTGCTGACATTGCCTTCTACCGAATATTCTCCCGCCCGCAGTGCTCCGTTCACATGCAGCCTGCACGCATCTTTTTGAAAGCACAGCCCCTGCTGCGCAAATATGCGTTCGTATACATCAAGCGGACGCTGCATCAAACGCCCGCGTCCGGCAAAGCAAACTTCGCTGCCGCACAGCGAAAAAAGCGGGATCAGAAAGCGAAGCGTGCTGCCGCTTTCGCCGCAATCCACCACCCGGCCGGGGGGCAGGATGCAGCCGCCTGTGCCATGCACGATCATCTCGTTTTCCTTTTGTTCCAGCCCGGCCCCCAAAGCGCGCAGCGCCTGTATGGTTGCGTTCAGATCCTCGCTGGGGCTGAAATTTCGGATGACGCTTGTGCCGTCTGCCAGTGCGGCGGCAATCAGCATGCGGTGTGCCGCACTTTTGGAAGGCGGCACCGAAACCGTACCGCCAAAACGCCCGCTGTGGATCTGAACCTGCATTGCTGTGCCCCCCCCTTTGCAAAACGGGCGGGTTTTTGCCCGCCCGCGCCGTTTCAGTTTATACTGTTTGTATTATTATTTCCGATTATTTCCAATAGTTTTTCCATGGCGTGCACATATCCCTGCTTTCCTTCCCCGGAAAACCGACAGCAGCACGCCATGCCAAGATAGCTGATGCGGCGGAATTCCTCGCGGCTGTCCACATCCGTAAGATGCACTTCTGCCGCCGGAAGCGCAACCGCTTTCAGCGCATCCAGGATCGCAATGCTCGTATGCGTATAGGCGCCGCCGTTGATGATGATGCCATCCATGCGCCCGTATGCCTTTTGAATTGCCGTCACCAGCTCTCCTTCACTGTTCGATTGAAAAAACTCGGCCTGCACGCCAAGGCGTGCCGCCTGCTGTGCAAGATACTGTACCAGCTCATCATATGTCAGGGTGCCATACAGCTGCGGTTCCCGGATACCCAGCATATTAAGATTCGGTCCATTCACAATCAAGAACTTCATGGAATGCCTCCATCACTGCCTGTGCCGCGCTGTGCGGCGTACTGTTGTTTTCTACGCAAGCGTCGCTGGCTGCCTGATACAGCGGCATGCGCTGGCGCTGCATTTCGCACAAAGCCTCATACGACACAGAAAGCGGACGCCCTGCCCCGATTTCCAGCTGGTGCAGCGGGCGCGTAAGCCAAATAACGACACTGTTCTGGCGCATGCAGCGCACATTTTCATCATCCAGCACCGCGCCGCCGCCCGCAGCGATCACCGCCGCCCGTCCTTTCAAATGGGTGCGGATCAGCTGCTTTTCCCTTGCACGGAAGCCCTGCTCGCCCTCGCGCGCAAAAATTTCCGGTATGGTCATCCCGCATTCGCGTTCCAGCTGTTCATCCAGATCCAGAAACGGCCGGTTCATCTTCTGTGCGCAGTATTTTCCAATCGTTGTTTTCCCGGCAGACGGCATGCCGATCAAGACAAGGTTGGCAACCTCTTGGCGGATATCCGCTTCGATCCGGTCGATTTTTGCATCGTCGATCGGTTTGCCGGTAAAATATTCCGCCGCATATTTCGCCTGTGCCACCAGCATCGAAAGGCCGTTTGCCGTCCTTGCGCCGCAGGCCTTTGCACGCAGCAGAAAATCCGTTTGCAGCGGATTATAGATCACATCCACTGCGGCATAAAGCCTTGGGAAATCTTCCGGCGCAAGCAGGCTGCGCTCATTTTGCGGGAACATCCCCACAGGGGTGGTATTGATGATGACCTGTACATCGGTGCGTTTTTTCGCCGCCGCATAGGAAAGGATGCCCGCACGCGGCGTGCGGCTGACTGTCAGGATTTGCGCCGCGCCCTCGGCCTTTGCCACAGCCGCCGCCGTTTTCTGCGTGCCGCCCGTGCCAAGGATCATCACGATTTTGCTTCGCAGCACGATCCCGTTTTTCCGAAGAAGATATGTAAAGCCCGCAAAATCGGTGTTGTGTCCTTCCAGCCTTCCGTCTCGGCGCACGATCGTATTGACGGAACCTATGGCGCGCGCCGCATCGTCCAGCGTATCGCAATACGGGATCACCGCTTCTTTATAAGGGATCGTGACATTGATGCCGCAAAAATCCCGCTGCTTTAAAAACGCATGCAGATCGTCCGTTTCCGGCAGCTCCCGCAGATGATATTCATAATCCGCAAGCTGCTTATGGATCAGCTTGGAATAGCTGTGCCCAAGCTTTGCACCGATCAATCCATATTCCATGCGCCGTCCTCCTGCCATTTTGTGCCGCAGCGCGCGCAAAGCAGCTCTGCAATGCAAAGCGCGGCCGCACTGTCCTGCACCACACAGGCGCGGTGGGCAATGCAGGGATCATGCCGTCCGCTGATCTGCAGCACGGCATTGCATCGTTTTTCATAATCGACGGTCTGCTGCACCATATAGATGCTCGGCGTGGGCTTTATCACCGTGCGGAAAATCACCGGCATGCCGTTCGTGATGCCGCCGTTGATGCCGCCATTGTGATTGGAGGAGGTGACGATCTGCCTGTCCTTCATGCGCAGCGGGTCGTTGGCACGGCTCCCCTTCATCCTTGCAAAGCCGAAGCCCGCCCCGAATTCCACGCCCTTGACCGCCGGGATGCTGAACAGCAGCGATGCCAGCTCGCTTTCCACGCTGCCGAAAAACGGTTCTCCCAGCCCGGCCGGAAGGCCGATGACGGCCGTTTCCAAAATGCCGCCCACGGAATCCCCCGAATCGGCCGCAAGGCGGATCGCATCCTGCATCAGGCGTCCGCTGCTGTCATTAAGCACCGGGAACGCCGTTTCGTTCAGGCTGCGGATCTGCTGTTCCAGCACGGCCGGTTCCTCTGAAAACGGCAGATCGGAAACCGCCGCACATTCGGCAAGGTGCGTTGCGATGAAAATGCCCTTGCTGCGCAAAAGCCCTGTCAGGATGCTGCACGCGGCGACAAACGGTGCCGTCAGCCGCCCGCTTGCGTGCCCGCCGCCGCGCAGATCGGCGTAGCCGCGGTATTTGACGGATGCGGTATAATCGGCATGCCCCGGACGCAGCAGGTTTTTTGCCGCTTCATATGCGCCGCTTTGCGCATCCTTATTTTCGATCATCAGCGTCAGCGCCGTGCCCGTTGTGTATCCACGGTACACGCCCGACAGAAAGCGGACGGCATCCTCTTCGCTGCGTGCGGTGGAAATGCTGCCCTTTGCGCGCCGGCGCTCCAGCTGATTGCGCATGAATGGCTCATCCACCCGAATCCCGGCTGCAAGGCCGGTCAGCACGGCACCGACGGCCGGGCCATGGCTTTCGCCTGTAAGGGTCAGCGTAATATGTTTTCCGTATGTATCGCTCATCGGATCCCCTCCCGGATCATTGCGCGCAGCTGATCGGCAGATAATTTATCGATGCGGCTTGTGCCGATCTGCGCAAGCCGCACGACCGCAAAGCTGCCGTCTGCACACTGCTTTTTGTCATGGCGGATAAATTCCATGATTTTGTCCCCATCATAGCGGATCTGTGTGGGCAGACCCAGCTTTTTATATACGCTGCGCACGCGGCGGCGCACAGCGGGCTGTTCGATCATCGGCAGCATGCCCAGTGCAACGCACTCCCCGTGATACAGCCCGCCCAGCCCTTCGCAGCTTTCGATCGCATGCCCGATCGTATGCCCAAAGTTCAGTATCGCGCGCAGCCCCTTTTCCCTTTCATCCCGCTCGACAACGCTCTGCTTTGCCGCAATGCTGCGCGCGATGATATCGGTGATGCACTCCTCTGCATTTTCTTGTTCAAACCGGGTAAACAGGGTTTCATCCAGCAGCAGCCCCGCCTTGACGGCCTCTGCCAGACCGTTGACGAAATGGCGGCGCGTCAGCGTTTTGAGTGTATCGGTATCCGCCACAACCAGGCTGGGCTGATAAAACGCACCGGCAACATTTTTTGCGCCGCCGAGGTTGACCGCCGTTTTGCCGCCCACGGAAGAATCGATCTGCGCCAGAGTGGTTGTGGGGCAGTTGATAAAACGGATGCCGCGCATATAAGCCGAAGCCGCAAAGCCTGCAACATCCCCCACTACGCCCCCGCCCAAAGCCAGCACCGTATCCGCCCGTGTAAAGCCGTGTTCGTACATCACATTCAGCAGCGTGCCGAAGGTTTCAAGGCTTTTTGCGCCTTCCCCCTGCTGCAAAATCACAGGCACGCCCGCGCTGCACTGTGCCAGCACCGTGCGGATGTATTCTTCCGGCACGCCGGTATCGCTGACGACCAGCACGCGTCTGGCAAGGTTTGCCAGCTGCCCGATGCGCCCCAAGCTGCCTTCCTTCACAATGATATCATAGCTGCGCTTTCCAAGGCGCATCGTTATCTTCATACTCATTTCCCCATACGCGCGTTGATCGGCTGCACCCTTGGCGTCAGCTTCCCGCAGACTTTGATTTTGCTTTTTCCCCTGCCGCCGTTCAAGGGGTATCCCCCTGCGAAAGCATCCGGGTCTGATATTCCCGGGAAAGCTTCATGACCTGCTGCAAAAACGATGCATAGTACGGTGCATACGCACGTTCCGGCAAAAGCGCCGTGTTGCTTTCCAGCACCTGTTTTTCCCGTGCCGGATCCTGCACGGCAAGCCCGTTTTGCTTTTTGTACTGTGCCACTTGCTGCACCGTCTGCATGCGGCGGCAGAAAAGCGCCGCCATCTGCGCGTCGATCTCATTGATTTCCTGCCGCAGCGCACAAAGCTCTGTTTCCGGTTCCAGCCTTTCAAACCGGAGCTGGGTCTTTCCGTCCCGCTCCACCGTTTCATTCCACATGGCAGCGGGGCGCACCCAGATTTTCCCTTCCCCGTAAAGCGGACGGTAAACCACCTGCTGCGTTTGTGTCTCGCTGTCAACGGCGCAGAAAAGCACCTCATATTCCCCGCCCTTAAAATGACGATATCGTCCGGGCTGCACGGTTTTTTCCATTGCGATCTCCCCTTTTTTTCGTATCCAGTATAGCATAAAACGTCACTTTTCTTCAATTCTTTTTGCGTTTTGGGCGATTTTATGCTACAATAATTTCTATATAACCTATGTTTTCTGCACCTTTTGCGCAAAGGGGGTTTTTCCGTGCGCACGTTTCAAAAAATTCTTGTATGGATCCTGCTTGTCGTCGTTTTCACCGGCCTGATCGTCGGCGGCGTTGTCGGATATTCGTATTTTCAAACCGATGCAGACCATGTTGCCGCACCGGTCATCCTGGCAGATGAGCTGCCGCTTCCCGTAAACGGGTACTCTTGGAATGAACCGGTCATGGGCGGCATTTTATTTAAAAAAAGCTCTGATGTGCCGAAGGCTCTGCTGATCCCTGCGCTTTCCGAAGAGGAATGGACGCAGACATCGCTTCGCTTCACTCTGCCCAAGGGCATTGCGGTGCATCTTGTTGTGCGGGACGAGGCCGAAAATGTGATTTTTGAAAGCATCAATGAGGAATCCGCCGTGCTGGATTTTCCCGCAAACGGCCTTTACACGATCGAGGCCGATGCCACGATCCCAAAGCATCGGCCGACGGATCACCCCAATGCCCCGGCGCACGGCTACGGCACGTTCCATTACACGGCCCGGCTGCGCGTCAACGCGCCGCCCAAGCTTGAATTTTCTTCATTGAAGCTATTGCAGGGCGATGTGCTCACGGTGCGGCTTTCCGGATTTCTGGAAGACTGCGAACCGGTGATCGAAACCGAGCTGGGCCTTGCGCAATTCTGCCCTGTTCCCGGCGGGAAAGCCGCGGTGATCGGGATACACTACAACCGCGAACCGGGCGTGTGGCCGGTGCGTGTCATCTGCGGGACACTGGATGTCACACAGGAAATCACCGTTGTCCACCGCGATTTTCCAAAGCAGCATGTGGCATCGGATGCCCCGGCACCTGACCCGAAGGCCGAACAGGAATGGCGCGATGCCATTTATCCGCTGTATTCGGCTGCCGAACCGGAATTTTACTGGGACGGCACCTTTGTGCGCCCGTGTGAAAGCGAGGCACAGCTTGCCGCCTATGGCCTATTCCGCTATTCCGGCGATTCCAAGCGTCCTTCCCGCAGCGCGGGGATCGATTATGCCTGCGCGGCCGGGGATGCGATCCGCTCGCCCGCGCGCGGCGTTGTCGTATTTTCCGATTTTCTGCAGCTGACCGGGAACACCGTCATCGTATCGCACGGCGGCGGTTTGAAAAGCTATTTCTTTTATTTGGATACGCTTGCCTGCCAGCGCGGGGATTCCGTTGCGGCACAGCAGGTGATCGGCACAGCAGGCCAAAGCGGGCTTACTTCGGGGCCGCGGCTTCATTATGAAGCGCGCATCGGCAACCAAAGCATCGACCCCGAACTGCTTTTTAACGGAAAAAGCGGGCTGTACGCCGCAAAGTAACAGCCGCAAATAAGGAGAGAACGGATGAATCACAATACCCCCGGCCATTCCGAAGCCAGCCAGAGCACGATACAGTTTTCTGCCGTGAAGCTTCCCGAAGCACCTGTCTGTGCCGACACGAATGAAAGTGCCGCAAAAAGCCTCATCAAAAACCTGCAGCGCGGACAAAACGAGCTTCCGCCCTCCATTGATGAGAACCTGCCGATACGCGTTATCATCAATGCCATAGGCCAGATGCTGTACCGTGTTGGGCTGCAAACCGAATATCTTTTTATCCAAGGTCTGCGGATATGCAAACGCATCGGCCGTGTGCTTTCCCGCGGGCTCAAGGCGTTGTTTTCCTTCGCCATTGGCCCCCTGGCTGCCCTGTTCCTCAGCATCGGCCGGGATCTTGCCGCGCCGTTTTATCAGTTTTTTGTCGGGATCCGCAATGCACTGCGCGCTGCGCATGAGGAAGCAGAAGCGGGCGGAAGCGGCAAGCGGGCAGGCTTTGAATATCTGAAAGGCGGCCTGCGCTCCTACGGGCATCTGACGCTCGACGCGCTGCGCTATCTTCTGCCCGCAGGCGCGTTATGCCTGTTCGTTTTTACCGCACAAAGCATCCTTGGCTCCAGTTTTTCCCTTGGGGTCAATTATAACGGGGATTTTTTGGTGTTTATCGAAAATGAATCCGTCTGGGATACCGCCGAAAAAATGGTGCAGGAACGCGTTGTCGCATCGGAAGGAGCCAAGGTCGAATGGGAACAGCATCCCGTTTTTGAGCTGCAGCTGGTCGATCCCGCGGCGCGCACCAATGTCAGCGAGCTGGCCGATAAGATCATCACCGCATCTTCCAACCAGATCATGCGCGCAGTGGGCATCCGCATCAACGGGGAATTGATCGGCATGGTTGAGGACGGGCAGGCGATTCAAAACATGCTGACGGCACATCTGGCGCAATATGATGACGGCACGCACGAATCGGTCGATTTCCTTTATCCGATCGAACAGATCCCCGGTGTTTACTTCACAAACTCGGTCAGCGATACACAGGCCGTTATGAATACGCTGCAATCCGGCGATCTATTGAGTGTCAAAACCATGGACACGATAGAATATGAGGAAACTGTGGAATACACAACCGAAACCGTGGAATCCGATCAATATGATAAAGGCGTGCGCTTTGTTTCCCAGCGGGGCAGCAACGGCTCGCAGCACGTTGTCGCACGGGAAACCCGCGTGAACGGGCAGGTGTTCTCGGTCGAGCCGGTGGAAGTGACCGTGATCAAGGAAATGGTCCCGCGCATTGTCACGGTCGGCACCCGCAAGCCCACATACACCGTCGGTTCCGTTGTGGGCAACGGAACGATGATCTTCCCGGTACCGCAGCTATCGTATATTACGACCCGTTTTGGGCAGGGCCGCCCGGCGCACCGCGGCATCGACCTGTGCGCCCCCGCCGGGACGCCTGTGCTTGCTGTGGACAACGGGGTTGTAATCGAGGCCGGTTCGCATGCAAGCTGGGGCAACTATGTCCTGATCGATCACGGCAACGGCTATACCACGCGTTATGCCCACTGCACTGCGCTCATGGTCGCGCCCGGCTCGGCTGTTTCGGCAGGCCAGCAGATCGGCACCGTAGGGCGCACCGGATTTGCCAGCGGCAACCATGTCCACTTCGAGCTGACCTCCGGCGGGCGTCTGATCGATCCGGCGCCGTATCTTGGGGTTGGGTAAGCCGGGCGAGTGCCAAAGCCTTATGCTGCGGGAAAGCGGGCTTTCCCTTTCCCCTTTGCGAAAGCCCCTGCTCGATGCCCGCTTTCCGCTTGTTTTGTTTTTATACCGCTTTGCCGGCATGATAAAAGGCGGCGTGCTTTAAAAAAAGCACGCCGCCTTTATTTTCTTTTGCAAAACGCCGGTTCGTCAGCGCCCAACCTCGGAAAGCCGCAGCTTGGGGTTATGCTCCTCGGCCCAAGTGATGCTCCATGCATTTGTAAAAAGCAGCAGCTTGCGCCCCTTCAGATCTTCGATGCGCCGCGTATCGCTTGTAAGATTCAGCTCTTTGGGATCGCAGTCTTCATTTTCGATCCAGCGGATGAAGCTGTACGGCAGGTTCTGCATGCGGATATCCACATTATATTCGTTTTTCAGCCGATATTCCAACACCTCGAACTGAAGAACGCCCACAACGCCGACGATCACTTCCTCCATGCCACCGCCCAGATCCTTGAAAATCTGGATCGCACCTTCCTGTGCGATCTGCTCCATTCCCTTGACAAACTGCTTGCGCTTCATGGTATCCACCTGTGTCACGCGCGAAAAATGTTCGGGCGCAAAGGTGGGGATCCCCTCAAAGCGATACGGATTCTTTGCGGTAGTCAGCGTATCCCCGATCGAAAAAATGCCCGGGTCGAACACGCCGATGATATCACCCGCATAGGCTTCTTCCACGATTTCGCGATCCGATGCCATAAGCTGCGTGCCCTGTGCCAGCTTGACCTTCTTGCCGCCCTGCACATGGAACACATCCATGCCGCGCTCGAATTTGCCCGAGCAGATGCGGATAAACGCAATGCGGTCGCGGTGCGCTTTGTTCATATTGGCCTGGATCTTGAACACGAACGCCGAAAAATCATTGCCGCGCGGATCGACTGGGCCTGCCGTGGAATTGCGCGGCAGCGGCGGCTGCGAAAGCCGCAGGAAATCCGCAAGGAACGGTTCCACACCAAAGTTCGTCAGCGCCGAACCAAAAAACACCGGGGTAAGGCGGCCATGGCGCACTTTATCCAGGTTGAATTCATAGGATGCGCCATCCAAAAGCTCGATATCCTCGCACAGGGTATCATGCAGCGGCTTTGTCAGCAGCTCGTCCAGATTCGGGTCGCCCAGATGCGCTTCGATCTTTTCCGCCTGCTGGCGGCCGACCTTGCCCGCGTGCTGAAAGGCCAGGATCTCCTTCGTATTGCGGTCATACACGCCTTTAAAATCCTTGCCGCAGCCGATCGGCCAGTTCATCGGATAGGTTTCGATGCCCAGCACCTGTTCGATTTCTTCCAAAAGATCGAACGGATTCTGCGCTTCACGGTCCATTTTATTGATAAAGGTAAAAATGGGGATATCCCGCATGGTGCAGACCTTGAACAGCTTTTTTGTCTGCTTTTCAACACCCTTTGCCGCATCAATCACCATAACGGCACTGTCGGCGGCCATCAGCGTGCGGTAGGTATCCTCTGAAAAATCCTGATGTCCGGGGGTATCCAGGATATTGACGCAGTATCCGTCATAATTGAATTGCAGCACCGAGCTTGTTACGGAAATGCCGCGCTGTTTTTCGATTTCCATCCAGTCGGATGTCGCGGCGCGCGCACCTTTTTTCCCCTTGACGATACCGGCCTGCTGAATTGCACCGCCGTACAAAAGAAGCTTTTCGGTCAGCGTCGTTTTACCCGCGTCCGGGTGCGAAATGATCGCAAAGGTACGACGCTTTTCGATCTGTTCGAGAAAGTTTTCCACGTAGTGTCCTCCAAATATGCAAAAACATGTTCAAATACATCTTATTGTATGATATTCTGCATCAAAAAACAAGGCTGCTTATCCAAAAAGTTCCGAAAAAGGGCGCAAAACGGCTACATCAGGATGTTTTTGATCAAAAGGGATGTGGTGCCATCGGCATTGCGGATGAATTCCACGGCATTTTCATCGCGATATACGCTGACGGGCACTTTGATCTCCACGCCCGCGCCGCTGCGCAGGCTCTGCTTTTCCAGCCGGCGCACCGCGGGTGCCGACATGGGCAGCGGCTCCTGCATCGAAATTTCATGCTCCTCCAGCGCCTTTTCAAAGGCTTCGCGCGCATGGGGCATATCCCCATACAGTTTATCGCTGATCGCCTGCACGGGCACCGGCTCCGGCTTGCCGGGGCGCGAGCGTTCTTCATCCCGCGCGGTATAAAACTCTTCGCAAACTGCTTTGGCAAGCTCCGGCTCATCGATCCCCGTATTTCCGTAAAACTGCTGATTCACTTCACTTGCCGCCTGCCGGATCACCGAAAGCTTTTCACGCGGAGACATTCCCACGCGGCAGCCTACGATGCGGCTTCCAAGATAGGTCTGCCTGCGGCCGTCGATCTCGTATTTTTTTTCGCTCAGGCGCACTTCGCTGCCATCCATGCTTACAAAAAACGATTCATCCGCCTTGCCCGAAGCACCGGGCAGGATCGCAGCGCAGCGCACCGGCTCATTGAGGTACATTCCCTCCTGTTCGCCCGCTTTGTGCAGCCAGCCGCTTTTATAATTCATTTTCAGGGCAGCAAGGTATTCTTTTCCATCGATCGCAAGCAAAAGGAATACAAGATCCGCCGCCGGGATCGAGGGGTTTTGCTGCATGACTTCAAACCATTGCTGGGCAATGGCTGCTGTTTGATCGGCAAACGCCGGTTCCAGCTGATGCAGCATCGGCCGGATCGGGGAATCCTCTTGCAGCGTACACATCTTTGCATCCTCGCTTGCGAATGCCTTGGCTGCGTGTCCCGCCAGATATTGCAGCACATCCTGTGAAGGCGGCAGGATCGTCTGTGAAAAAACCGGCGCATCGATCGCCGGATCAAGCGCATGGATGATCGCGCTGATCAGTTCGATATTCATTTGCTTTCCTCCCTTGCATAAGCTTTCTTATTGTATCACATCCGCACTCGGTACCACAACCGAAAAACACGCTTTTGCGCATGCCGGCAGGGCATTTTCCTTTCTTGCGGCAAATAAAATTCCGGGGCGCGCCTTTCGCTCGCCCCGGAACGGTACTGCCTTTCCCTGCGGGATATTTTACATAAAGGCCGGTGTGCGGATATCCAGCCGAACTTCTTCGTGCGTGCCGGTGCTTTCGTACGCTGTCAGCAGGCGCGTGCGGATGCCTTCCGCTTCCTTTTCATCGGTAAGGCACAGCAGTGCCACATACTGATTTTGGCTGTATTTTGCAAAAACATCGCTTTTGCGCAGCACTGCGGAGATTGCAAGACACAGATCATCCATAGCTTCGCACCTGCACAAGCGGCCGTCCTCCTGCGCTTGTTCCTGTACCAGCACGGTGATCATCATCGGCACGATCACCTTGCCGCGCACATTGCGCGCTGTTATGGCATATATCTGCTTGAGCCCTTCATAATTACAGTAAACAGGCCCGTTTTCCCGGTTTTTCTCCTTGAGCACCTCGGCCAG
>JAHHSK010000056.1 GCA_020025255.1 Ruthenibacterium sp.
TTTGCGCTGTGCGCAAACTGTGCGCCCGGTGTCCTTCAAAGGCTGCCGAACTTTTTCGACAGCCTCTGACGGCACCGTAAAAGTGCCGCCTTTTGTGCCGAACCCGCGTTCGGATTATTTGCTTTCGCCGTAATATGCTTTCTTGTACAGCTCTTTGATTTCAGAAACCAGCGGATACACGGGGTTTGCCGTGGTGCACTGATCTTCAAATGCCTTATAGGAAAGCGCGTCGATGTTTGCCATAAAATCGGCTTCGCTGACGCCGCAGTCTTTGATGCAGGCCGGACGCTCGGTTTTCTTCATCAAATCACGAACTGCTTCGATCAAAAGATCCACAGCCTTATCAACCGGTGTGTTCTTGCTGCACAGGCCAAGGCGGAACGCGATCTTTGCATAGCGCTCATCCGCAACATATTCCTTATATTTCGGGAACGGCGGGAACTTGGTGGGCTTGGTTGCGTTGTACTTGATGACGTACGGCAGCAAAATCGCATTGGCGCGCCCGTGCGGGATATGGCATTCGGCACCCAGCTTGTGCG
This sequence comes from Ruthenibacterium sp., assembly GCA_020025255.1. GTDB lineage: Bacteria > Bacillota > Clostridia > Oscillospirales > Ruminococcaceae > Ruthenibacterium. The sequence continues at coordinate 540 of JAHHSK010000056.1, forward strand.
CCATGGAATGGTTCAGGCCAAGGAATGCGTTCGTGAAGGCCATGCCGGCAATGCAGGATGCATTGTGCATCTTTTCGCGCGCGGCCGGATCCCCGTTGTAGGATTTTTCCAGATTTTCAAACACCAGCTCGATCGCATGCAGTGCAAGGCCGTCGGTGTAATCGTTTGCCATGACGGAAACGTATGATTCGATCGCGTGCGTCAGAACATCCAGGCCGGTATCGGCAACGATGCTGCGCGGCATCGAACGCGTGAACTGCGGGTCGATGATCGCAACGTCCGGCGTCAGGCTGTAATCCGCCAACGGATATTTGGTGTTCTCGTTCTGCTTATCGGTAATAACCGCAAAGCTGGTAACCTCGCTGCCCGTGCCGGAAGTGGTGGGGATGCAGACCATTTTTGCTTTTCTGCCAAGATCCGGGAACTTGAACGCGCGCTTGCGGATATCAAGGAAGCGCTGGCGCACGCCGTCAAAGCTGGTTTCGGGATGTTCATAGAACAGCCACATGCCCTTTGCCGCGTCGATCGCGCTGCCGCCGCCGATTGCAATGATGACATCCGGCTGGAAGGCATTCATTGCCTCCACGCCGCGCATAACACATTCAACGGAAGGATCGCTTTCCACGTCCGAATAAATCAGGCTGTGGCAGTAATCGGTGCGCTTGCGCAGATAGTAAAGGATCTTATCCACATTGCCCAGCTTGACCATGACCGGGTCGGTAACAATAAATGCACGGCTGATGCCTTCCATTTTTTCCAGATACTGGATCGAATCTTCTTCAAAATAGATCCGGGGCGGCACCTTGAACCACTGCATATTGACTCTCCTCTTTGCAATGCGTTTTTTGTTGATGAGGTTCACGGTGGTTACATTCTGGGAAACGCTGTTCTTTCCGTAAGAACCGCAGCCCAGCGTCAGGGACGGGGTGTTGGTGTTGTAGATATCACCGATTGCACCCTGCGAGGACGGGCTGTTCACGATGATGCGCCCTACGCGCATCGCAATGCCGTATTCATCCGCGATCTTCATATCGCCCGTGTGGATCACCGCGGAATGGCCAAGGCCGCCAAGTTCGAGCATACGGTTTGCATATTCGAAGCCCTGCTCGGTGCTGTTCACCTTGAAGTACGCCAGTACCGGAGAAAGCTTTTCCTTTGCCAGCGGGTGCGTTCCGTCCGGCTTATCCAGCGGCGCAATCAGGATCTTCGTCTTGGCGGGCACCTTCAGCCCGGCCTGTTCAGCGATCCAGCCGGCCGATTTGCCCACCAGCGGGGCAAACACGCCTTTGTTGGGATCGGGGAACATATATTTCGTCAGCTTTTCGGTTTCGTCCGGATTCAGGAAATAGCAGTTGTTTTCCGCCATGTAGCGTTCAAATTCGGCTGCAATTTCCGTATCGACGATCACGGCCTGTTCGGATGCGCAGATCATTCCGTTATCAAACGTTTTCGACATCATCAGGTCGGTGCATGCGCGGTGCAGATCGCAGCTTTTTTCAATATAGCAGGGCACGTTGCCGGGGCCAACGCCCAAGGCGGGTTTGCCGCAGCTGTAAGCCGCCTTTACCATGCCCGGGCCGCCGGTTGCCAGGATCGTTGCAACCCCCGGATGATTCATCAATGCGCCCGTTGCTTCGATCGAAGGCTTGTCGATCCACTGGATGCAGTTCTTCGGGGCACCGGCTTTGACAGCGGCTTCGTATACGATGCGCGCCGCTTCGGCCGAGCACTTCTGTGCCGAAGGGTGGAAGCCGAAGATGATCGGGTTGCGCGTTTTGACGGCAATCAGGCTTTTGAACAGCGTGGTGGACGTCGGGTTCGTCGTCGGGGTAACACCCGCGATCACGCCCACAGGCTCTGCCACTTCCACATAGCCTTCCATTTCGTTTTCGTCCAAGACCCCTACGGTCTTTTCCTTTTTGATATCATGCCAGATATATTCGGTTGCGAACATATTTTTAATGACTTTATCTTCATACACGCCGCGGCCGGTTTCTTCCACGGCCATGCGGGCCAGCTCCTGATGCTTATCCAAACCTGCCAGTGCCATGGCGTGTACGATCGAATCGATCGCTTCCTGATCCAGCTTCAGGAATTCCTGCAGGGCAGCCTGCGCTTTTTCCACAAGGCCATTGATCATGGTATCGACTGTGTTTTCCTTGCCTGTTTCGGTTTCGGGTACGGTGTTTTTCTTTTTATCAGCCATCGATTTTTCCTCCTCAAATCCTACGGAAAGATGCTGTTTTCTTTGGGTCGGCTTATTGCCTTGCCTATATCATACCATTATGTTAAAAGTTTATCAATGTACAAGACGCCGAATGTTACTATTTTAACAATCTTTTTTTGTTCAATTCCACAAAAAACGCACAAAGCGCCTTTTTTTGCTGCCCTTGCGGACGCTTTTTCGCTTTGCAGCCATTTTGCTTCTTTGTTTTTTTGTGTATAATAGTACAAAAGCCCCTGTGGGGCATCCCGGAAAAAGCATTGTTTAAAGGAGAACCAATTTTATGGAATGGACCGATATCAAAACAACCGTATCCGCAGAATATGCGCAGACCGCACAGGATATTGCCACGGGCATTTCCGGCGGGGGCATTTACATTGAAGATTACCGCGATCTGGAGCAGCAGGTGGAACAGATTGCCCATGTGGATCTGATCGAACCGGAGCTTGTGGAAAAAAACCGCAGCGAGGTGATCGTTCACCTGTACATTGCGCCGGACGAAAACTTTGCGGAAATTGCCGATCTGATGAAGGATCGGCTGCAGCGCGCAGAGGTTCCTTATAAAATGGAATTCATCGGAGTTCAGCAGGAGGACTGGGAAACCGGCTGGAAGGCCTATTATCATGCTATGGACATCGGCAGCCGCCTTGCGATCGTACCCAGCTGGGAAGAATACGAAACCGACCGCACTGTTATTTCGCTTGACCCCGGCATGGCGTTCGGCACCGGCACGCATGAAACGACTGCTCTGTGCCTGGAAACGCTGGACCGTCTGGTTTCCGGCGGCGAGCGCGTATTGGATATCGGCACCGGCAGCGGCATCCTTGCGATCGCTTCGCTCAAGCTGGGTGCAGCCAAAGCCGAAGGCGTGGATATCGACCCGATGTGCGTGCGCACGGCCGGGGAAAACGCCGCACTCAACGGCGTGACACAGGATTTTCAGGTTCTGATCGGTGATCTTTCCGACAAAGCCAGCGGCAGATATGACATCATCTGCGCTAATATCGTGGCAAACGCCATTATTCATCTTGTGCCGGATGTACCCGCGCTTCTTGCCGAAAACGGCACCTTCCTTGCCAGCGGCATCATTGATACGCGCAAGGATGAAGTGATCGAGGCCGTAAAAAAGGCCGGGCTTGCCGTGCGCGAAGTAAAGGAAAAGAACGGCTGGGTCGCGTTGGTTTGCGGCCATGCCAAAGCCTAAGGAGGAAGTATGCCGCACCGTTATTTTACCGAACACATCCACGGCACCACCGCACAGCTGACCGGCGCAGACGCACATCATCTGGCGCGCGTCATGCGGGCAAAAGCGGGTGACCCTGTGATCGTATGCGATGCCCGCGGTACGGATTATGCCTGCACGGTTGCCGAATGCACGGGTGACTGCGTGATGCTGGATATCATTTCCAGTGCTCCCAGTGCATCAGAGCCGAGTGTGCGTGTAACAGTATATGCAGGATACCCAAAGCAGGATAAGCTGGAAACCATCATCCAGAAATCCGTAGAGCTGGGCGCCGTGCGCATCGTGCCGTTTTTCAGCCGCTATTGCGTTGCCGCGCCCAAAAAAGAAGAACAGAAAAACGTGCGCTACAACCGCATTGCTTTGGAAGCGGCAAAGCAGTGCGGACGCGGCGTGATCCCCACGGTGGAAATGCCGATGAGCTATGCGCAGATGCTGGCGGATGCCGCCGAAAACGATGCCGCCTTCCTTTGCTATGAAGCGGGCGGCGACAGCCTACATAGCCGGCTTGGGAATGCCAAGAGCATCGGCATCATCACAGGCAGCGAGGGGGGCTTTTCCGCACAAGAGGCCGAAGCCGCCCGCGCCGCAGGCTGTATCTGGATCGGCCTTGGCCCGCGCATCCTTCGGTGTGAAACCGCCCCGACGGCAGCGCTTGCCGCCGTGATGACCCTTACCGGCAATTTACAATGATCCGCCGCTTTCGGCCTGTGCCGCAAACCGGCGGCCGAAGGGAGTTTGTATTTTGCCCAGACAGATCCTTGCTTTTTTTCTTGTGCTTGCGCTGGCAGCGCTTTTGCTGGGCGGGTGTGCCCGTCAACCCGATGACCGCATCCGCCCCGATCTTTCCCAGAGTGCGCCGAAGGAAAACACGGCGACGCCCGGCGAACCGCAGCCCGCTGTGCCCGATCCGCGCGGCGAAACGCGCGAGCCGGCACATATGGCTTCGGCCGATGCCTCCACTGCATGGATGACGCGGCTTGTCAATGCCGAACATCCTCTGCCGGAGGATTTTACCGTGGAAACCGCAGCCATACGCGGCTATGATGAACGCCAGTTCGACCGCCGCGCCGCACCGATGCTTCAGGCCATGCTGGAGGATGCCGAAAAGGCAGGCTGCAAGCTGTATCTGGTATCGGCATACCGCAGCATCCGCCGCCAAACCGCCCTGTTCCAGCGCAAGGTCAATACGTTTCTTGCCGAAGGGCTGCCGCAGGCGGAGGCGGAACGTCAGGCCGCGCTGTGGGTCGCACGCCCCGGCACATCCGAACACAATACCGGGCTTGCGGCGGATATCGTATCTGCCGACTGGTACGCTCACCATGATGATCTGACCGCTGATTTTGAAAACACGCCGGAATTTGAATGGCTTGCAGCGCATTGTGCGGAATACGGCTTCATCCTTCGCTACCCCAAGGGCAAGCAGGACATCACCGGCGTGGTATATGAGCCGTGGCATTACCGCTTTGTGGGCACACAGGCTGCCCGCAGCATGGCAGAGCAGGGCATCACGTTGGAAGAATGGAATTCCGCCGCTGCCTGAAAATTTCACAAAAGTATCGGATTTCTCTTTTTTTGCACTTTGATTTATGCTATACTGTGCATGTATAAAAATTTTTTTACGGCTCTTATCGCGCAAAAAGGAGTGATCTGAAATGCAGCCTTATCGGATTTTGACCGATTCTACGACCGATCTCTCTCCGGAGATCATTGCCGAACTGGATATCAGCGTTCTTCCGATGACCTATACGATCGACGGAAAAACATATCACAACGATCCGGACGAGCATGAGCTTTCCTCCCATGATTTCTATGAAATGCTCCGGGCCGGGAAGCTTTCCACCACCAGCCAAATCAACATCGAAACCTTCAAAGCCGAAGCCGGAAAGCTTGCGCGCGAGGGCTTCGATGTTTTGTACATTGCGTTTTCTTCCGGCCTTTCCGGAACCTATAATTCCGCCCGCCTTGCCTTTGAGGAGCTGAGTGCCGAATACCCCGATCATAAATTCATTGCGGTGGACAGCCTTGCTGCCTCTATGGGGGAAGGGCTGCTGGTATACCACGCGGCAAAGCGCCGGCAAAGCGGCAGCACGATCGAACAAACCGCGCAGTGGGTTTTGGATAACCGCCTGCATCTGGCGCACTGGTTCACGGTGGATGATCTGAACCACCTCAAGCGCGGCGGACGGCTTTCCGGTGCGGCAGCCTTTTTCGGGACGATGCTGAACATCAAGCCCGTGCTGCATACCGACGACGAAGGGCATCTTGTTCCTATGGAAAAGGTGCGCGGACGCAAAGCCAGCCTTACGGCGCTGATTTCCCGCATGAAAGCGGATGCGATCGACCCTGCCGATCAAACAATTTTCATCAGCCATGGCGATTGCCTTGACGATGCGCAGTTCGTGGCGGAGCTTGTGCGCAGCGAATTCGGCACAAAGGATATCCGCATCCACACCATAGGCCCTGTCATCGGCAGCCATTCCGGCCCCGGCACGATCGCTTTGTTCTATTTGGGCACCAAGCGTTAAGTTCGGCGCACCCCGCAATTATCCTGTCCGAAATCCATTCGCTTTCGGACAGGTTTTTCTTTTGCCGCACAGCAGGGCGGCATTTTCCGTAACTGCGCCGCGGAAAGCGGGCACAGCGCTGTTTTTTCCTTGACTTTTCCGCCCCCATGCCTTATTATGGGATATTGTATTAAAGCATGTTTTGTCGCCGAAACCGTTTGAATCAAGCGTTTTTCGGCGATTTTGTGTAAGGAGCAAATCTATGTCCAATCATGTGTTCGTATGCAATAGCGAACCAGCTGCCGGTTTCGGCACATTTGAAAATGCGGAATTTGCAGACGGTTCCTTCCGTCTTTCCCAATACGCAGGCTGTTATATGCTTTCCGGCAGCTACACTACACCGGAAATCCCGGCCCCGGCATTCCGCGCGCTGCTCGGCTCATGGAATGCCGCCACCCCGCCCCATACCCACGTTGCGCTTCAAGTGCGCGTGGGCACCGACAGCCGCTGGTCGGATTGGATGTCCTTCGGCTCATGGGGCACGTTCCAGCGCCGCCAATCACTGCCGCAGCAGGGATGTGAAACCGATTTTGCCATGCTTACGGGCGATATCGTACAGATCAATGCGCCGTCCGGCGCCCAATTCTTCCAGCTTCGCATCTGCCTTGCCACCGATGATATCCACAGCACGCCGTTTGTTCATCTGTTCAGCGCATCGGTCGAACCGCTGCTTGCGGAACGCACAACCGGCGATGCACTGCACCACCGCTGTGTCCCGGTTCCCGCCTATGCCCAAATGAACCGCGACCCGCGTCTGGCCGATGAGCTTTGCAGCGCGGTCAGCATCACGATGCTGATGAACCGCTGGGGCGAGGATCTGATCCCGGAGGAAGTGGCGCACGCGCAGTATGATTTTGCCGCAGGCTATCATAACCGCTGCTTCATTCCTGCCGTTGCCGGCAGCTTTGGATACGAAAGCTACTGCGTTTTTGCCGATATCGCCGCACTGAAAAAGGAAATCAAAGCCGGCTTTGCCTGCGGTGTGCGCCTTTCCTGTGCCGATACCCCGGATGCCGCCGCCCAAACGGGGCTGCCCCTGCTGGAAGGCAGCCAGGATTGCGCCGAAGGCCGCTTTGTTGTGGTGCGCGGCTTTGAAACGCAGGCCGACGGCACGGAATATGTGATCGTCAATGATCCGCATGCTTCGGATGACGCTGCCGTTGAACGCCGCTATCGCTTGGATCAGTTCGATGCCGCCTGGTGCGGGGATGCCTGCCTTGTGCACGGCAAGGTGCCTTCGCATCGGATCGCCCCGCCCGAACGGGTTGCCGCGGAACTGCGCCCTGCCGAACAGCGCGGGGAATATGCGCTTTATGTGCGCGGGGAACACATCCCTCTCCCCGCCGATTTCTGCGAAAAGGACGGCCGCTGCACCGGAACGGTATGCTATACCATTCGGGATGAGCACGCCTACGCAACCGCGGCGCATAAGCATTTTTACTATACGGATATCTCCGCATCCGGCAATGTGCTGCTGGATACCGAGGCTCTGCCTGCCGGCACTCGCATCACAGTGTACCTGATCGGGGAATCCTGCCGCACTGCGGTAGCGGATCTGACCTTATAAATACATGGCAAGCGCCCTGCGGCGGGAAATCCCGCCGCAGGGCGCTTTTTTGTGCCGCATGCATAAATCCGGGCAAACGGGCGATGCTTTGAGTATCATCCCATTGGGAAAGGAGATGCGTTTTCGTTTTGTATGCTGTTGTCCAAAGCGGCTGCACCGGATGCGGGCTGTGCGAACAGCTTTGTCCTGCCCTTTTCACCGTGCGCAACGGCACGGCGCAGGCTGTGCCCGCAGAACTGGATGAAGTGGTTCTTCCCGCTGCTGCCGCGGCACGCGATTGCTGCCCCCTTGCTGCGATCGATTTTTTATCCGATTGATTCCCGCACAAAAGCCGCGCAATGCCCCCCTTGCTTGGGGATGCCATGCGCGGCTTTTCCTTTGTGTATTTTTTTGTTTAAATATACGCTTTGTTTACTTTTTCCATGTGCGGCACAGCTCTTCCAGCTGTGCTGTCATGCGCTTGAGCTCCTTATTCGGCCGCCCGGATGCATTCTGCACCACTGCTGCCAGCTGACGCACCGCACGCTGCAATGCGCCAAAAGCTTCCAGTGCACGCGCATCCCGCATCGTACCGGACGCCGTATCGGCTTGCTTTCGAACGATCAGCACGCCTTCCGGCTTGGCAAGGAATTGCCCATGCAGCAGATCATAGCATGTGCCGCTGTACGGAGCGTAAACCTCATATCCGTATTCCTCCCGCAGACACCGGGCGAAATCGGTACAGGATTCATCATCGCCGTGATTTACAAACACCTGCTGCGGATGCGGCTGAAAGCATGCGATCCAGTTCAGCAGCCCCTGCTTGTCGGCATGGCCGCTGATGCCCGACATAACGCGGATTTCCGCGTTGACTGCGATCTCCTCATCGAAAATGCGCACCTTCTGTGCACCGTCCACCAGCGCGCGGCCCAGCGTTCCGCCCGCCTGATACCCCACAAACAGCACCGTGCTTTCCGCATGCCACAGGTTGTGCTTCAAATGATGCCGGATGCGCCCGGCATCGCACATGCCGCTTGCCGAAATGATGACCTTCGGCTCGGTGTTTGCATTGATCGCCTGCGAATCTTCCTTGCTGACGCTGATGCGCAGCCCTTCAAACCACAGCGGATTGATGCCGCGGTCTACCAGTGCGCGGGCTTCTTTATCAAGATTTTCGGTCGGGCATTGCAGAAAGATGCTGGTTGCCTCGTTTGCAAGCGGACTGTCCACATAAACCGGGAATCCATCGTGCCCGTGCACCAGCTTCTTTTCCTTGATTTCCCGGATGAAATACAGCATTTCCTGCGTGCGGCCAACAGCAAAGGAAGGGATCACCACCGTGCCGCCGCGATCGAATGTTTCCTGCAGGATCTGCGTCAATTCGCCCACATAATCCGGGCGCGGCGCATGCAAGCGGTTGCCGTAGGTGGATTCGATCACCAGATAATCGGCCTGCTCCACGGGCTTTGGATCCTGGATGATCGGCTGATTTGTGTTTCCCACGTCCCCGCTGAACACGATTTTTTTCGTGATGCCGTCTTGCGTCAGCCACAGCTCCGCTGCCGCCGAACCCAGCAGGTGCCCGATATCCGAAAAGCGCACCACGACATTTTCGGCAATGCGGATGACCTGATTGTACGGGCACGGGCGAAAGCGTTCCAGCACGCCTTCTGCATCGGCAATGGTATACAGCGGCTCCACCTCCGGACGCCCTGCGCGGATCGCCTTGCGGGTTTTCCATTCCGCTTCGGATTCCTGAATATGGGCACTGTCACGCAGCATGATCTGACACAGACTGGTTGTGGATTCCGTTGTGTACACCGTCCCGCGGAAGCCCTGCTTATACAGCAGCGGCAGATAGCCGGAATGATCGATGTGTGCATGCGTAAGCACCACCGCAGCCAGCGAGGATGCCGCCACCGGAAGCGGTACGTTTTCAAATCGGTTTTCGCCCTGTTCCATGCCGCAATCGACAAGAAATGCCGTGTTCCCGACTTCAACCAATGAGCAGGAACCGGTTACTTCGTGTGCAGCGCCAATAAAAGTAACTTTCATAGTGTCTCCTCCTGCGCGGCGGACAGCCTCTTTTTTGTCCGCCTGTTTTGCCTTTATTGTAGCACAGCTTTTGTGCGCCGTCTCGCTTTTTACATAAAATTCACTGAAATCTCCAAATAACGGGTACATGCTTGCCCAAACACCCGGCAGTGCGGTACAATAAAGAAAACGAATCCGATGCCCTGCGCCGCGGCAAACGGCGGCACAGGCCGGGAAATGAGGCGAAAATCAATGATCGATACCAACGAGATCCGCACACAGGCCGAAACGGCTGTGCGCGAGCTTTTGCAGGCCGCACACCTGCAGCGCGGGGATATTTTTGTAGTGGGCTGCTCTTCCAGCGAGATCCTCGGCCAACGCATCGGCCGCGGCTCCAGCATGGAAGCGGCGCAGGCGGTGTATTCCGGCATTATGCCGGTGCTGCGTGAAAACGGGCTGTTTCTTGCCGCCCAGTGCTGCGAACATCTGAACCGCGCGCTGATCGTGGAAAAAAAGGCGCTTGCCCCTTGGGCGGAAACCGTCAATGTCATCCCGCAGCCGCATGCGGGCGGCTCGTTTGCCGTTACCGCCTATCAGGATATGCACGACCCCGTTGCCGTGGAATCCATTCGCGCCGGGGCCGGAATGGATATCGGCGGCACGCTGATCGGCATGCATCTGCGTGCTGTGGCTGTGCCGGTGCGCGTCAGCCTTGGGCAGATCGGATGCGCATCGCTTATCTGCGCGCGCACCCGCCCGAAATACATCGGCGGCAGCCGTGCCGTGTACCGAACGGACGAACAGGAGGTGCCGCGCGGATGAGCGTTTCCCAAACCGATTTTTTAAAGAAAAACATTGCCGATGTCCGCACACGCATCCACGCCGCCTGCCTTGCCGCAGGCCGCAGCCCCGAAGAAGTTCTGCTGTGCGCGGCAAGCAAAACGCAGGATGCCGATACCGTGCGCGCAGCCGCTGCGCTGGATATCGACCTTTTCGGTGAAAACCGCGTGCAGGAATTATGCCAAAAGCACAAAGCCGGTGCCTACGCCGCCAAGCCGCTGCATCTGATCGGGCATTTGCAGACCAATAAGGTAAAGCAGGTCGTCGGGCGCGCCGCGCTGATCGAATCGGTGGATTCGCAGCATCTGCTGGACTGCATTGCTGCCGAAGCCGAAAAGCAGGGTCTTTGTCAGGACATCCTGATCGAGATCAACATCGGCTGCGAGCCGAGCAAAAGCGGCATTGCGCCGCAGGCGCTGGATGCCCTGCTGCTGCATGCCGGCACACTTGGGTCGGTGCGCGTGCGCGGGCTTATGGCGATTCCTCCGGCGGCTTTGACACCGGGGGCTGCCCGCCCGTATTTTGCCCGCATGCGCGATCTGTTCGAACAGACCCGCTGCCGCAGCCTGCCGAACGTGCAAATGGATTATCTTTCCATGGGCATGAGCGGCGATTTCGAAGACGCGATCGCGGAAGGCGCAAATATTGTGCGTGTGGGCACCGCGATCTTCGGCGCAAGAAAGCCGCCTGCAAAATGATCCGCGGCCTGCCCCAACCGCCTTACAGCAAAACGGACGCCGCATCGGGGCGGCGTCCGTTTTTTTACTGCCGTGGCTGCTGCATTTTCGATTCCGGCGTATCCTCATCCCAGCGGGCACCGACAAAAAGGCAGGCGTACACCACCAGTGTAATCGGGATCGCAATCATCACAACCGCCTTGAGCACTGTGCCGAACAGCATGGAACCTCTCCCTCCCCCCTGCCATATCCTGTTATTTCGATTCTATGTGCTTTTTTCAAAAATATTCCGCTTTTGCCCGTTTGCAAAAAAATTCAAAAAGAATTTAAAAAAACCTTGACAATCCTTCCTTTGCGTTGTATACTAAGTAAGCACTCATGAGAATGAGTTCCATTCATATCGCGGGATGGAGCAGCTCGGTAGCTCGTCGGGCTCATAACCCGAAGGTCGTAGGTTCAAATCCTGCTCCCGCAACCATAAAAAGCCTTGAAAACAGCCGTTTTCAAGGCTTTTT
>JAHHSK010000057.1 GCA_020025255.1 Ruthenibacterium sp.
AATTAGAACCAGTCGCCGTAGCCCAGCTTGACCAGGTTATCGTGGCTGATCTTCAGGCTTTCAAACGGATCGCGGCCGTAGGTGTCATCCTGCTCTACGAGGAAATATTCGCTGCCGCCGGCAAGGCCTGCTTCGATGCATGCCTTAACAGGCAGAGTGCCTTCGCCGACTTCTGCAAATTCGATGTTGCCGGTAAAGTTCTGCATAAAGCCCATGATTGCCTTCGGATCCGTGAAATCTACGCCGCCTTCCGGTTCCTTGAGCGCGCCGATGCGGTAATCCTTCAGATGAAGCAGACGGATGCGTCCGGCATACTTCTTGATGAATTCAACCGGATTTTCGCCGCCGCGGTGAATCCAGTGGATATCCAGCTCAAAGCCGAGATTCTTGGCGTTATCCTTGATGATGTCCAGCAGATACTGGCCGTTGTAGCGCCGGAATTCAACATGGTGGTTGTGATAGTACAGATCGATGCCTTCTTCTTTCAGGCGGGCTGCAATTTCATCTGCCTGTTTTGCAAATTCCATAGCCTTGTCATAGCTTGTCATGCAGTCCATGGGCAGCATGCCGATGCGCAGCATGTCGCAATCCAGCTTGCGGCAGTCTTCCACAATTTTCTTGAAATCGTTTTCGTTGTTCAGATATTCGCCGGGCATGCCTGCGATCATAGGAGCAACGGATGCTGTGCAGGAAGAAACGTTCAGGCCGATTTCGTCAATCGCCTTGCGGAAGCCTGCTACATTTTCCGCTGTCATGGGTACCTGAGAAATTTCCACGCAATGGTAGCCGATATCTGCCAGCTTCTGCATGGATTCAAACGCATCAAATTTCGGCATTTTTGCCGGAGCGATTGTGCTCATCTGAACACCAATTAATCCCTTTTTCATACTTCTATTCTCCTTATTGATAAAATAAATCACACCGGTTCGGCTTCCTGTGTCCGGCCCGCTTTCTGGATGGCATCGATCAAACGGATGCTCATTTCGGCATCCCGCACATGAATATAATGATCGGTTCCTTCTTCCAGCGCTTTGTAGAAACGGGCAATCAGCTTCGCGTGGCTTGCACCGTAATAGAACTTGGTACCGGGCATACGGGCATCTTCCACCAGTTTTTCCCGAGAGCCATCTGCGTCAATGCGGTACAATACATTTTCCAGAATCGCAAATTCTGCTTTTTCCAGGCGCACGCTGATCTGAACACTTTCATTGCGGCTGTTGGCTGTGGTAGCCATGAACAGCCCGCGTGCCCCGTTTTCATAAAACAGATTGGCGGCAACCGTATCTTCCACTTCGATGCCGTAGCCCAAAATCTGCGAAACACTTGCGCGCAGATCCTTCACCTTACCGCCCAGATAATACAAAAGATCCAGCGTATGCACCGACTGGTTGATCATGCATCCGCCGCCTGCGGTCTCCCACCGGCCGCGCCATGGCTTGCAGTCATAGTAAGACTTTTCACGCGCCCAAAGCACAATGCCCTTTGTCGCCACAACTTTACCGTATTTTCCGCTGTCAATGATATCCTTGAGCATTTCAACCGATTCGTTCAAGCGATTTTGCAGGCAAATACCGATGTGCAGTTCCGGGTGCGCTGCTTCCAGCGCAACAAACTCCTGTGCTTGCTGCGTATTCAGTGCAACCGGCTTTTCGCAAAAAACATGAATCCCATGTTCTGCAAAATATTTGGATACTGGGTAATGCAGATAATGAGGCAGGCAGACGTGTACACAGTCCGGCTTTGCCTGCTGTGCCATCACTTCGTAATCTGTATAGAACGGCACACCTTCCGGTGCACGCTCTTTTGCTGCCGGGTCGATATCGCACACTGCGCACAGCTCGATTTCCGGATTGCCGGCGATTGCAGCCAGATGTATGGCGGAAATATCGCCAAGGCCGATCACTGCTGCTTTTTTCATAAGTTTATTTCCTCACTTCCTGCGGAAAAAAAGCGGCAGCAGCGAATGCCGCCGCCGCTTTTTGCTGCGTCGCACGATATTACTCGCGAACCGGGAATTTTCCCTCTTCCGCAATATACTTGTTCAACTCTGCAGCATATTCTTCCGGATCGACCGGGTTGCTTACTTCCTTACCCAGCCAGTTGGAAAGCTGCGAAGCATTTGCAAGGTTTACACCATTGATGCCGTCGGAGCCCGGAGCCAGAAGCGGGGTGCCGTCGATCACATGCTGTGCAAAGTTTTCCATAACGGTGGTGTGCTGGAATCCCCAGCCATCGGTGTTTTCGAATTCTTCCACGGTATACAGCGTATTGCCTGCCGAGTTGCCGCTTGTCAAACGAGACATTTCCACCATGGTCATGGTGTTGTTCAGCTCTTCCTCGGACTTGTTCATGCGGTATACTTTTGCCTTCTTGCTGTCCTCTACCACGATCTTGCCGTTGTCGAGGTCGATTTCCAGACGATCGGTGCCGCATGCATCGTGGGTGCAGGTGATGAATGTACCGGTTGCGCCATTCGGGAATTCTACCAGCATGGTAACATCGTTTTCAACGGCGATGTCACGGTGTGCACCGCAGATGTTCTTGGAATAAACCTTCGTCGGAACACCGCAGATCCACTGCCACAGATCCAGCTGATGCGGAGCCTGGTTTACCAGCACGCCGCCGCCTTCGCCGCCCCAGGTTGCGCGCCAATCGCTCTGGCGGTAGTAGCTGTCCGGACGCCACCATGTATTGATGATCCAGTTGGTGCGGCGGATTTCGCCCAGTTCGCCGGAAGCAACGATCTCTTTGATTTTCTGGTACAGCTTGTTGGTACGCTGATTGAACATGATGCCGAATGCAACATCGGGATGCTCTGCTGCGCACTTGTTCATTGCCATAACGTCCTTTGCGCGCACGCCGGCGGGCTTTTCAACCAGCACGTTCATGCCATGCTCCAGGCAGTAAATTGCGATTTCGTGGTGCAGATAGTGCGGAACCGTAGTGATGACCGCATCCACCGTACCGGAAGCCACCATTTCCTTCCAATCCTTGAAGAACGGGATTTCCGGATATTTTTCCTTGCACATTTTCTCCTTTTCCGGATCGATGTCGCAAAGTGCGCCGAGTGCGCAGTGCGGGGGGCATTCCGGTGCTGCCAGTCCGGGGAATCCGCCCTTACCTGTCAGGAAGCCGGCATACGAACCGCCCTGTGCACCAATACCGATCAGACCGAATCTTACTTTTTCCATAATAACATTCTCTCCTTTATGTCTAATCAAACAAAAACTACTTTATCGAAAGCGGAAAGCACCGCTTTGGATCAAAATCAGATCGCATCCAAAATTTCTTTCAGTGCGTTGTACTGCATGGCATATCCTTCTGCCCCGTCTTTTGCCTTGTTTTCTTTGATGACGTTTTTTGCGTCCTCGGTTTCGAGCGACTGCAGAGCGTCGAACAAGACAAGGTGCGGTTCCAGTGTCAAAAAGCCTGTGTAGCCTTCATCCCGGATAGCACGCGTCAGCAGCTGGCGGATCTTGCCTTCCCCGGTACCGCACAGCACATTTTCCTTATCATCGGTCACCGCATCCTTGATGTGGATGTATTCAATGTACGGACGCAGAAGATCCCAGCATTTTTCGGTATCTTCCCCGCACTGAACAAAGTTTGCAAAATCGAATGCAGCGCGGAAATGCGGGCTTGCCAGTGCATCAAAAATCACTTTGCAGCGCGCTGCTGTATCACCGTAGATATCCTTTTCATTTTCGTGCAGCAGCACAATGCCGTGCTTTTGCGCAATTTCATCAAAACGGCGCAGCTTTTCAATTACAACGTCCCGGTAATCATCGGCATTTTTGCCTTCCGGAATAAAGAAGCTGAACATACGGATGTAACGGCAATCGAGCATTTTTGCGATCTCGCACAGGCGATCCAGATCGACCAGCTGCTTTTCAAAGCCTTCCTCATCTTCTACGCCCACCTTGCCGATCGGTGAGCCGATCGAGGAGACCTTGACGCCGTACTGTGCAAGACGCGGCATCAGCTTTTCGCGAACCTCGTCCACAGTGTATTCCGCAACGCCTTTGCCGTCTGCGGAACGCAGGGAGATATAATTCATCCCCAGTGCGGTGACAGTTTCCAGCTGTTTTGTGAAATCGGAACTGATTTCATCCGAAAAGCCGGAAATATGGATGTTTTCTTTCATATGCGACTGCTCCTTTTATCTGTTGGCCGATATGCTATGTTTATTTACAGCATGCCGACATAAAACTATATACTATCACAAGTATAACACACTGATTTGCAACGTTGATTGTTATTATTGCTTGACACATTGCGAAAATTGTTTTAAACTCATTACAAAAGTTCGATTTGTTTTTCTGATTTATTTATTTTTCCGCAAAGAAAGGATGTGTGTTTTTTGGGTGGAAAAATCCAGAAATTCACAGTACGGCAGAGCATGCTCTCCAACAGCTTTGAAATCTACCGTTATCGTGACTCATATCTGAATGATATTGCACTGCATCATCATGATTTTTATGAAGTTTATCTTTTTTTGAACGGAAATGTCAATTACACGATCGAAAGCCGCAACTACCATCTGCTTCCCGGCGACATTCTTCTCATCAATCCCATGGAACTGCACCAGCCGCGCATCACAATGGAAAAGCATCCATATGAACGGATTGTCTTATGGGTGAACAAATCTTTTCTGGAACAGTTCAGCACACCCGCAACCACACTGACGCACTGCTTCGATTCCTCGGTGCCCGGCCACACAAACCTTCTGCGGCTTCCGCCCACCGTGCGCCAGCACATCACCGATCTTATGGAACGGCTTGTCAGTGAATCCAACAGCACCGAATACGGCTCAGATATCGCATCGCTGGGCTGTTTGATTGAGCTTTTGGTTGAGCTGAACCGTCAATCCAAGCATTTTGCGCAGCATCATGAAGTTACCGATAAATCCGGGCCGATCGTGACGGATGTTTTGAATTATATCAATGAGCATTATCACGAGGAGCTGTCTTTGGATATGCTTGCCTCCCGCTTTTTTGTGAACAAATATCATCTTTCCCATGAATTCAACCGCCTTGTGGGGACAAGCATCTACCGTTATATCATTCAAAAGCGTCTTGTCATTGCAAAACAAATGCTCGCGGATGGCCTGCCCCCAACCGACGTCTATCAGCATTGCGGGTTCGGGGATTATTCCAATTTTTACCGCGCCTTCAAATCCGAATACAGCATCAGCCCGAAGGATTTTGCGATTGCTGCCCGCGCAGACGACAACGCCTCGATTTGAATTGTCCTTGTGCTGTAAATCAAACAAAGACACCTGTGCCGAAAAATAAAGGCACAGGTGTCTTTTTCAGTTCGTATCCTGCGATAAAGCTTCGTTCTCCGGCATTGCCGTCACACTGCTCAGGCGCCGACGGATCTGCCGTGTGCGCACGCCCACAAGATTTTCCAATGCGGAATCCGCCTGTCGGATGCGGGTCTGCGCCTGTTCCAGCGCAGTTCCAAACGTTTCAAATTCCGCTTTGACACTGCTCAGCACATCCCACACTTCCCCGGAACGCTTTTGAATTGCAAGCGTCTTGAAGCCCATTTGCAGGCTGTTCAGAAGCGCGGCCATGGTTGTGGGGCCTGCGATCACGATTTTGAATTCCGATTGCAGACGTTCCACCATGCCGCGGCGCACCACTTCCGCATACAATCCTTCCACCGGAAGGAACATGATGCCGAAATCCGTTGTATCGGGCACACGGATGTATTTTGTATGGATATCCTTTGCAAACGCCCGGATCCTTTGCTCCAATGTTTTCGCTGCCGCTTCCACCTGCACCGGGTCTGCCGTATCATAGGCATCCAGCAGCGCATGGTAAGCATCCGAAGGGAATTTGGCGTCGATCGGCAGATACACCGGCTCGGTGCCGTCCCCCGGCAGCTTTACCGCATATTCCACCCGTTCGCTGCTGCCCTTCACAGTTGCCACATTTTCCGCGTACTGTTCCGGCGCAAGGATCTGTTCCAAAATCGCCCCCAGCTGGATTTCCCCCAGGATGCCGCGTGTTTTCACATTGCTCAGCACCTTTTTCAAATCGCCCACACCGGCTGCCAGCGTCTGCATCTCGCCCAGCCCGCGATATACGTTTTCCAGCTGCTCACTCACGCGGCTGAACGAGCGGGTCAGCGTTTCATCCAATGTTTTCTGCAGCTTTTCATCAACCGTACGGCGCATTTCATCCAGCCTTCGCCCGTTATCCTGCTGCATTGCACCAATGCGCTGTTCCATGGTAATGCGGATGTTTTCCAGCTTCTGCTCGCTTTCAAGCGCGCCCGCATTCATTCTCTGCTGCATCAGCTGCAGCTGATCCGCTACCGTTTTTTGCAGCGATGTCTGACGGAACGCAAGCTGTTCACTCAGTTCCCGCAGACGCACATCCTGCGCTTGTGCCGCCTGATGCTGTGCATTCGCCTGCATCTGCGCTGCGGTGCGCATGGAATTGTGCACATTATCCGAAAGCTCTGTGCGCAGCAGGCGCATTTCATCCCGCAGCTCCTGTGAAAGCGCCTCCAGCCGCCGCACCTGTTCTTCCTTTTTCGGTCGCAGCAGGATGCTGAACAAAGAGAATCCCGCCGCCAGCCCTGCAAGGGTCAATGTAATATATTCGATCATGCTTTATCTCCTTTGCCGCACCGTAAGGCTGTGTGATATGCTCCGCGGTGCTGTCATAAAATACAGTATACGAGGAAATCCTCTGTAAATCAACAACGAAGGCGGCGATGTATTTGTTCGATCCGAAAGCACCCTTACGGGTTTCCCGAAAAACAACTGTGCGCATTGCAGCAGCAGGCGCCCTGTGCCTTGCATTGTGCCTGTGTGCCGTTCCGCTGCATCAGCGGCGCGGGGTATGTTCGCAAGAAGATCTTGCCGATACCGATGCCGTGATTGCCGCACAGGCATCTGCAAACAGCGCGCAGGGGCCTGAGGAAGAAAAAGTGGTGTATCTTACATTCGACGACGGCCCCTCTAAAACAACACAAGCGGTTTTGGATGTATTGAAGCAAGAGCAGGTACCGGCAACCTTTTTTGTAGTTGCCGCTGAAAACAACGAAAAATACCTGCCTATCTTGGAACGCACGGTATCCGAAGGCCACCTGATCGCTCTGCACTCGTGCAGCCATGAATACAAAACAATCTATGCCAGCCCCGATGCCTACTGGGACGATCTGGAAAAGCTGCGCGAAAAGCTTTTGCCCTATGTCCCCGCCGAAAAGGAGATTTTGTACCTGCGCTTTCCCGGCGGCAGCACCAATACGGTCAGCCACCGGTACGGCGGCAGCGAAATCATGAAAAAGCTCAAAGCGCAGGCACAAGAGCGCGGATTCACCTGTATCGATTGGAACGTATGTGCCGAAGACGCCGTGGGCGGGCATCCCTCGGCCCATGCCATTTACAATAATGTGATCCGCGAAGCGGCAGGAAAAAGCACCTGTGTCGTGCTGATGCATGATACCAACAACACCCAGAACACCGCCGCCGCTCTGCCGGACATCATCCGCTGGTTTAAAAATTCGGGCTATCGCTTCGACACGGTCGATCACCTCAACAAAACCGTATAAAGCGCATGTATTGTGCCGCCGCAGACGAACTTTGTGAAAAAACTGCAAATTTTTGCGAAATTAATGACAAAGCGTGCGGGAATAATTGTAAATACCACAGAAATACGGTATACTGAATACATTCCGTTCGATTGGAAAGGAGTGTGCTTTCATGTTTGGATATGTTCTTCCGTTCAAAGCGGAAATGAAAGTGCGCGAATGGTATGCCTACCGTGCTTATTACTGCGGCCTGTGCAAAGAACTGAAACGGGAATACGGATTTTTATCCCGTTTTCTTTTGAATTACGACCTGGTGGTTCCCGCGCTTTTGGCAGACGGCATCGCCGGCATTCAGGCACAGATGTGCCCGGAACGATGCATTGCAAACCCCGTTGAAAAACGGCCGATGTGCCAAAGCACCGAAGGGCTGCGTCTGGCGGCGGATTCCCTTGTGCTGACCGTTTATTACAAGCTCTGTGACGATCTTGCGGATGAACGCTTTTTGCGCCGCCTTCCCTCTTTGCTGCTTCGTCCGTTTCTTCGCACTATGCACCGCAAAGCTGCGGCAAGGCGTCCCGAATTGGATGAAGTGCTTCGGGTTCAGACGCACGCTCAGCAGCAGCTGGAAGCGCGCCAAAGCCGAAGCTTTGACGAAGCAGCCGACCCCACCGCCCGCATGACGGCCGCACTTTTTGCACAGGCTTGTCCCGGAAACCGCGCTGTGGAGCGCATGGGGCTTTTTATGGGAAAAATCATCTATTATCTGGATGCAGCCGAAGACTATGAAAAAGATATCCGTTCGGGTGCATATAACGTATTTGCACTCAACGGTCTTTCCCGGCAGGAAGCGATCCTTCAGGTTCAGCATCTGTGCCGCTTATGCGCAGGGGAAGCTGCGCTGGCCTATAATCTTCTGGATCCCGGCCCGTGCCGCGCCCTGCTGGACAACATCATCTTTTTAGGAATACCCCAGAGCATTTCGCTTGCCGGACAGGATCGCAGCCGCAAAAAGAATGCACATGCCGAATTGTAAATTGATTCACTATCAGAAAGGAATTTAAATGGACGCTTATAAGGTTTTAGGACTGACCCCGGATGCCACCGAAGAGGAGATCAAATCCGCATATCGTGCCTTGGCTCAGAAATACAATCCCCAGCAGTATGAAGCCGGCCCCCTGCGTGAGGACGCCGAAGCAAAAATGGCGGAAATCAACGCCGCCTTCGATACCCTTATGGGTGCCATTCGCACCGGTGCGCCTGTGGGCGGTTCTTCCGGTTCATTTGATGCTTCGTCCGAGCCGGAAAACGGGCGCACGGCAAATGGCCGCTATCGCTCGATCCGCCAGATGATTTCCAGCGGTGCCGTCGATCAGGCGCTGGAAGAACTGAACCGCATTCCCGGCGGCTCCAATGATGCCGAATGGAACTTTCTTGTCGGAAGCGCCTATTACTACAAAGGCTGGGTAGCCGATGCCATGCGCTATTTCCAGACAGCGTGCCGTCTTTCTCCGGGCAACCGGGAATACGAAGCGGCACTGCGCAATCTGCAGAACAATGCACACGGTGCCATGCCCGGCAACCCGTATGCTTCCCCCATGGGCGGCGCACAGGTGGTAAATTGCAGCTGCTGTGATATGTGTACCGCTATGATGTGCATGGATATGTGCTGCGGCTGCGGCAGAGGGGGCTGCTGACCCAATGCCAAAACATGAAAGCGAAAGCCGGAAGATCGCACTTTCGGGTGTCTTTGGTGCCCTTGCCACTGTTTTGATGCTTATGGGCGGCATCCTGCCGTTTGCAACGTTTGCCGCACCGGCCGCCGCGGGGATCCTTTTGGTTCCTGCCGCGATCGAATTCGGGATGAAAACCGGATATCTGCTGTATGCAGCGATCGGCATTCTTTCTCTATTTGTGGTGCCGGATAAGGAAATGAGCCTTATTTTTATTTTCTTTCTTGGGTTTTATCCTCTTTTGAAGGCCGCGCTTGAGCGCATCCGTTCCCGCGCGATTCAATGGCTCGTCAAATTTTCTGTTTTTAATGTCTGCATCCTCACAATGTATGCCATTGTGATCTTTCTGTTTCCGATCGAAGCGATCGTACAGGAATTCAGCAGTGCGGGGCTGCCCTTTTGCGCTCTTTTGCTCCTTTTGGGCAACATCACATTCCTGATTTATGATATTGCGGTTGCACGCGTGGTGGGGCTGTATTGTCTGCGTGTGCGTCCCAAGCTGATCAAAATGCACTGAACTTTTACGCAGGACGGCGAAAGCCGTCCTTTTTTTGCATGACTAGGCACTTGCGCACACGTCAATCCTTTGTTCATAGTGTCCGGGGTGTCCATTTTCCGGCACAGTAAAACGTGATATAATAAAATATATAACAAGCACGCCCCTGCACCGCATCGGCACAGCGCTGAAGCAAGGAGGACTGAAATTGGAGCTTCGCAGCAACATTAAAACGCTCAACTATCTTCGAAAATTTCTTCTGGATGATACCGATCATATCCTGCCGTTTGCCATACGGCCGCAAAAGCCCTCTGCTCACGGCAACCGGCCGCAGCATCTTCCCCGTTCGACGCCGCAGGCAGAAGGCGTCGCGCCCGCGGCGGTGGAGCATCTGCTGCGCAGCCTAGCGGACCCGGAATGTGCCACGCATACCTGCATGGTGCTTCGCCACGGCAAAGTCATCGTCGAAGCCGGCTTTGCCCCGTATTCCGTGCAATACTGGCATGTAACGCACAGCCTGTGCAAAAGCGTTACCGGCACGGCGATCGGGATGCTGATCGACGAAGGCCGCCTTTCTTTGGATGAACGCATCTGCGATATTTTTTCCTCCCAATGCGGGCTTCTGACCGGGCGGCGCATGCGCAGCATCACGGTTCGTCATCTGCTCACCATGACAAGCGGCGTTTCCTTCCGTGAAGCCGGTGCGGTTTTGGAATCCAACTGGGTGCGTGCCTTTTTGGATTCCGATGTTTCGTGGGAGCCGGGAACCCAGTTTGAATACAACAGCATGAACAGCTATATGCTTTCTGCGATCGTCCATGCCCGTACCGGGCAAGGATTGTGCCAGTATCTGCGCCCCCGGCTTTTCGAGCCGCTTGGTTTTGGGGATATCGCATGGGAGACATGCCCTATGGGCATCGAAAAAGGCGGCTGGGGTCTGTACATTTACCTGGAGGATATCGCAAAGCTGGGGCAGCTTTATCTGCAAAACGGCATCTGGTATTCACCGGATGGCACGCCCATGCGCCTATTGAGTGAAGAATGGATCCGCGATGCACAGGCTCCGCACGCCTATTCTGCCCAGCAGGATGAGTACGGCTATCAAATGTGGCCGCGCAGCAGCGATAAAATCTACATGTTCAACGGCATGTTCGGGCAGTATGTTGTGATTGCCCCTGTTCTGGATTTGGTAATTGCAGTCAATGCCGGCTCCGGGCATCTGTTCACGCAAAGCCGCAGTGATCTTGCCATGCAGCAATTTTTAAAAGAGGTGCAGGATACAGCGCCCTGCGGCCTTTCGGATGAACACGCGGCCGAATCGCTTTTGTACACTCTTTCGCATCTTTCCTTCGGGCAGCGCGTGCCCGAAATGCCCAAGCCGCAAGCACCGCTGCCGTGGTATCTGCGGCTGTGGAATCGTTTCTTTCCGGCGCCTGTCCCCCAGCCTGCACCCGTGATCCCCGATGACGTCCGTCCGGCTCTTGCAAAGACCTATGCATTGTGCGATAATCGCGCAAGCCTGATCCCCGTGGTTATCGCCTGCATGAATGACTGGTACTCGAAGGGGATCCAAAACATCGGCTTTGAGGCCGGCGAAAACACGCTTACTCTTTTCTGGACCGAAAACGGCACGGTGCTTCGCATTCCTGTGGGCTTCGAACAACCGGCCGAATGCGAAATAGAACTGGGTGCCAGCCGATATCGTCTGGCCACTTCGGGCATCTTCACTCAGGATGAAGATGAAAACCCGGTTCTAAAGCTTACCGTCTGCCTGCTGGAAAGCTCCAGCACCCGTATACTGAAATTCTTTTTTCTTCCCGATGGCTCTGTGTCGCTCACGCTCCGGGAAACGCCGGTTTTGCGCGAATCCTTTTTCTCCGGGCACAGTCCTTCAAACGGGTTTGGCATTTTTAAGGATCTAGGCTATCTGCAATACCTCATTCATCGGAAATTTGAGCCGACACTGCACGGCACACCGCAAGCGCAGCTTTCTGCACACCCGGCCAGCGATCCTTGTGCTTCGCTGCCTTCCTGACTGCTGTGCCGGTGCCGGCCTGCGGCAGCACCCTCCCCATGCGGGCTTGTTTCCCGCTTTGCACGGAACGACGAAAAAGGACACATCCCGGAACGCCAATCATTCAGGGATGTGTCCTTTTCTTTTTCGGCTCTGTCTGGCGGCTCGTTTCAGCCGGGATATACCCAAGCCCTGCCA
>JAHHSK010000058.1 GCA_020025255.1 Ruthenibacterium sp.
GCCCGGCGCAAAAGCGCCGGGCATTTTTTGCTGTGCCGTACCGAGCAGCAGAGCGCACAGCCGAATCATTTTGCTGCAAAAATCATATCCACGATTTCATCGATCGGGATATCCTGCGCCCCACAGGTTTTTTGAACGATCAATCCGTCCAGCACGGCCAGGATCAAATACGAAAGCGCACGGTTGTGCTCCCGGTTCTGCGGCAGGATGCGGTCGAGCGCTTCCCTCACGTTCTGGCGCCATTCTTCATAGCGTCGGCTGAATTTTTCCGCAAGCCTTGATCCCTTGACCGCAGCGTCATTCAGCAGCGACAGATGCAGCCGCCCCTTCGTTCCGCAGGAAACCAGCTTTTCAAACACGATTTTCAAAAGCTGCTGCGGCGATGCTTTTGGGTCGGAATGCTGCACCCAGCTCATCAGCTCCTCGGAAATCAGCACCATGTTGCGGTCCGTGATATCGTATACGATATCCTCTTTGGCACGATAGTAATAATACAGCGTCCCTTTGCTGATGCCGGCCGCCTGTGCAATATCATTGAGGCTGGTTGCCTTGACGCCTTTTTGAAAAATAAGCTGTGCTGCGGCATCCAGAATGTGTTCACGCACACCCGACACGGATTCTACGGCCTGTACGGTTTCCTCATTCTTCATTTCGCTGCGGCCTCCTTCGTCCGATGCTGTTTTTGTTTTCCTTTATGTTTTTTTCGAAATACGATCACGGCTGCCGCCAGCACCAGCACAGCAGCTGCTGCAAGGCAGAAAATCAGCGGTTTGTGTGTCGGCTGTTCCAGCACGCACACGCCGCACATGGACGGGTCGTAATCCCACACAAGATAGCTGCCGTCCCTTTCGAACTGCTGCTTGCTCCATTTTCCGTTTTCATCCATGGTAAACAGCTTCCAGTCTGAATTTTCTGCCGGTGCGCCGCACAGGATGCGCAGCTTTGTCGCCTGTTCTTCTTCCAGATTCGGAATGCTCCACGCGGCATGAAGCGCCCCGGATTCCGTTTCCGGGCGTTGATCCAGCGACTGCGTTTCGAGCTGCTGCATTCGGGTAAACACACCCTCTGCGAGCAAAACCGGCTTGCCGTCTTCGCCTTTTTGTCTGCTTTCGATCGTTTTCAGCAGCGCAGTGTATTGCGGCACAAATTCATAATCAAAGCCTGCCGTTTCCTTTGCCGCTTCTTCCAGCCCATCCCAATGCGCAATAAAGCCTTCCTTCTGCGGAACTTCCGGCACACTGGCAAGATCCAAGGTTTCCCCCAGCGGCACGGTCTGTTCGCTCAGCTTTTCCCCTTCCTCGTTCCAGAAGGTGATCACTGCGCTGCCAAACAGCGGCGGCAGGTTTTCCAGTGCCAGAAATTCCTCCTGCGTCATGGATTGTGCCGCGCCCATATAGCTTATCCCGTCAATGCCGCCTTTGTCCCTGCCGACACTTTGGTAATAGTTTGCCCGGATTTCCGATTCATCCACCGGCTCGCCGTTATCGTAGACCCCCAGAATCGAGCCAAGGCGCTCCGCTCCGCCGCGCAGCTGGGTCATGCTGCGGCAGTCTGTCACCGTTTTTGCCGTGCCCGCAATGCCGCCCACCGTATTCTGCCCATCCAGTGCGCATTTGACAAAGCAGCTGCGGATAATCCCTTCGCTTTCACCGGCAATGCCGCCCACCTTTTCCGCCTTTTCGGCATCCACAAAGCCGGTGTTCGTACAATCCTTCACCAGCCCCAGGCGCATTTTCCCGACAATACCGCCCGCATTTTTCTTTTTCGTCTCGATCCGGGCTGCATTTTCGCACGATCGGATCACCGCACGCATCTCACAATCCGCATTGAGCGAGCTGCTGCCGATGCTTTCGTAATCATCCTCGGGATCCAAATTATTTTCCTTTGCAATCAGCCCGGCAATGCCGCCGACATTCAAATCCCCGGATACCGTACCGCGATTGACGCATTCCATGATTTTGCTTGCATTGTCGTCATCCGTATCCTGATCGGATACATCCGTGAACGTTACGCCGACATTTTCCTTTGCCCCTGCAATCGTTTGGGACATGGCGTGCACCTGATTGGTGATGGCTTTGATATCGCTTGTCAGCACATCGGCTCCGCTGCGTGATGTATTCAGCATGCTGTCCACCGTTCCCTGCATCTGACCCATGCTGTTTTCCAACGTATTCTTTGCCGCGGCAATGCGGTCCGGATCCGGGATCACGGTATCACTCTCTTTGAAAAGGATCTCGCCTACCGCCTGTGCCGACACCTTTGCCTGATCATGCAGGAGATTCATCTGTCTGTTTATCTCCTGCCCGCTGCTGTTCGCGTGATTGGATGCACGATCCGCAAGCGAAGCTGTCTGTCGCAGCTGTCCTTGCAGGATCTGCAAGGTATCCGGCGTATACTCTATTTTGATCACCGGCTCAAGCTGCCCTGCAATGCCCGCAATTTCCTTGCGTCCGCTCACTGTGCCGCTGTTGGTGCTTTGGGCGATCAGCCCGCCGTTCGTCCCGGCAATACCGCCCACGTTATAGCCTATGTGCGGATATCCGACGGTGCCGCGGTTGGTGCAGCTGCGGATCACACCGCTGCTGCGTCCGGCAATGCCGCCCACATCGGTAACCGTATCGGCCGCTTCCGTTCCCAAGATCGTATCCCGGCTTATTTCCGAAAGATCGATCTGTTTTTCTCCGGTTGTCGTGTTTACATCTGCCTTATTGGTGCAGCTGCGCACCACACCCAGATTTTCCCCGACAATACCG
Source organism: Ruthenibacterium sp. (assembly GCA_020025255.1). Classification (GTDB taxonomy): domain Bacteria; phylum Bacillota; class Clostridia; order Oscillospirales; family Ruminococcaceae; genus Ruthenibacterium. Next base: position 2,754 of record JAHHSK010000058.1, read on the forward strand.
CCTACAAAGTGGTTTCCCAATGCCGAGCCCTCGGCAATGCTGTTTTCGATCACACCCGAAACCCGGTTGATCCCGACAAGCAGCCCCACAGAATCGTTTCCCGCAACCGTACCATTGAAATGACAGTTTTCAATGCGCCCTGCATTGCTGCCGGCAATGCCGCCGATATTTTGGCGGCTTCCGTCCGGCCGCACCGTGCCTTGCACAGAAAGATCCTTCACAAGCGCAGTCTCTGTCAAGTACCGAAACAGCCCCTGCACCGAGCCATCGTGTTCGATGCGCATCCCGCTGATCGAATGCCCGCCGCCCGCAAAGGTTCCGGCAAAAATCGGGATTCCGGTAAAGCCGATGCCCGTCAAGTCGATATCCTTTTCCAAGCAGACCAAAAGGCCTTGGCTGTAATCATCCCTGCGGCAGTTTTCGGCAAATGCCAGAAAATCCTCCACCGATCGGATCACAACCGAATTGGCGTCCTGCGGCTGTGCAGCATATGCCGGGAACATGCCGAATGCCATCCCTGCGATCAGCAGCACAGCAATCAGGATTTTACCTGTTTTCTTCATATTCCGCACCTTCTTCCTGTGATTCTTCGCCTGTATCCTGCGCCGCCGCGTCTGTGACAACGGATGCATTCAGCTCCCCGCGCAGCACTCCGTCAAAATCCGCATCGATCATACCGGAAACATAGCCCCGGACATGCCCGTTCAGGCGCATGGTTCCCACTGCCGTCTGCATTTTGCGTTCCGCTCCTTTGAAGCGGAAGCTGGTGCGCTCGATCACCGAATCCCCCAGCACCAGTATTGCGGGCAGGATGCACAGAACCAGCACGATCGAAATGATCGTACCGCGTCCAAGGCACGTTCCCATAATGGAAATGACCGGGTTTGCAGAAAGGTTGCCGATCAGCAGGCCGGCTGCCGCCATGATCGTACCGGAAGTAAACACCGTGGGAAAGGATGCATTCAATGCCTGAATGATCGCCTCCTTGGGCGGCATCTCTTTTTTCCATTCCTGATAATGGCTGGAAATCACGATCGCATAGTCGATATTGGCACCCATTTGAATGGCATTTACGATCAGATATCCCAAGAAGTACAGCGGCTGATTCATCAGCGTCGGGAACGAAAAGTTGATCCAGATACTGCCTTGGATAACAACGATCAAAAGCACCGGAAGCCCGACCGACTGGAACGTGAACAGCAAAACCAAAATGACGAACAGTGCAGAAAGGATGCTGATCATCAGGTTATCCTTGATAAACGAGGATGCCAGATCACGCGAGCTGGTCGATTCGCCTACTACATAGTAATCGCCATCATAATACCGACCCATGATGCGGCGCATTTCGGCAAGGAAATCGAAGGTTTCGTCACTTTCCTGCGGCAGATTCAGAAACACGACCATACGGCTGTAATCCTCACTTTTCAGCTGCCGCTGTGCGCTTTCCAGCTGTGCGAACAAATCATCCACTTCATTTTTGGTTTTCCCTTCCAGAAGGATGTTGTTGGTTTGTATTTCATCTTTCAAGAAAAGGAACATATCGAACAGCGGCACTTCATATTTGGTCAGTCCGCTTAAAATTTCGCCGTACTGATTCTGCTCAAATGCATATGCCGTGTACAGCCCCTTCGCCACTTCATAATCCAGATCCACCAATTCCGAAAATTCACGCGGCGTCAGCGAATCAGTCAGACTATAATCCTCAAACACATCCATACTGGAAAGCGCCAGTGTGCTTTTCACTTCCGGCCTTGCCTCCAGCTCATCCATAATGGCCTGTTCGGCTGCATAATTGCCCGCCGGAACAACCAGCGCCACCATATTGCTTGTGCCGAAGGTATCGCGGATCTTCAGGTGCTGCATCTGATGCTCGGACACCTTCGCTGTTTCGATCTCGTTATAGCTGTAACAATAAGGACACCGGTTGGAAAGAACAAATGCGACACTGATCACAACCACAAACAGAACCGGCATCACATGGCGTGCTGCCACCGCAAATTTCCCCAGCGGCGTAATATTCGGCAGCAATTTGCGGTGCTTTGTTTTATCGATCCAGCGGCTGAACAAAACCAGCAGCCCCGGCATCAGCGTAAACACGGAAAGCAGGCTCAGCAGCACCGATTTGATGAGCACCATCGACATATCCAGACCGATCCCGAACTTCATGAACGAAAGCGCAACCAGCCCGCTTATGGTCGTGAGCGACGATGCACTGATTTCCGGGATCGCCTTTGCAAGCGCATCAATGCACGCTTCGCGCGTCGGCTTTGTCTCGTGCTCATCGGAAAAGCGATGGCACAGGATGATCGCGTAATCAATGGCAAGTGCCAGCTGCAGCACCACCGCGATCGAGTTGGAAATAAAGCTGATTTTCCCGCACAGAAAATCCGTTCCTTTATTCAGCAGCGCCGCAGTACCGAACGTCAGCAGCAAAACCGGCACCTCTGCATACGAACGCGAGGTCAGCGTCAATACAATCACAATGATGATCACGGCAACGATCAGGATCGTGGACATTTCCTGATTCAATTCCGCGATTTCATCGGTTCCGATCGGCGTATCTATGGAAACATCATATCCGCTCAGTTGTTCGCGAATGGTATCCATGGCTTCCAGACAAATGGCTTCGTCCGGCTCTCCCTCAAAATTCAGGTCATACAGTGCCGATGCATCGCGATAATGATTTTCGGTATCGTCAAAAGATACCATCTGGACGCCTTCCACTTCTTCCAGCATGGCGCGGATCGCATCGGCCGTTTCGTAAGTAACGTTGGAAACCATGATTTTTGCCGATGCATATGTGGTGAAATTCTCATTCATGACCTCCAGGCCCTGCCGCGTTTCAGTATCTTCCTGCAAGTAGGTTGTAACATCGTTTTCCACCTCGACCCACTTCATGGAAAACACACTGAACGCCAGCGCAAACGCATACAGCAAAAAAAACAGCGACTTTTTATCGACGATAAAAGCCGCCAGTTTGTGTATGAAATGCCCCTGGGATTCTTTTTCTTTCATCTTTTCCTCCCCAGCTCATCACGGACCGAATGCCCGCATAAAATTGGATGTTCCTGCGGCGTACTGCCGCCAAGGCAGCCTTCCGCGCATCTGTCTGTCAGCCGACCGACCGACAGCATTATCATAAAACCGCCTCACCCGAAAGTCAAGCAAGGCGCCCCTCATTTCCCGAAAAGTTTACAAATTCATCATAATTTCTGCCCCGTGCCGGGCTGTCCTGTGTCATTTCGGCCGATGCTTCCTGCCGTATCCCGCGTGATCGTCCCGCCGCTGCGGCGCATTGGCTTTGCGCCGTTCCCACATTCCTGCATGCTTCCGATCCTTTCCTAGACAAAAAAGCCCCCAAACTGCCAAAAGCAGTTTGGGGGCTGATATCGAAAACAAGTTCCGATGCAATTATTTCGCTTTCGGGCCGGCTTCGCTGATTTCCTTGGGCATGTTCGGATATTTCTTTGCAAAGTTATCCGCAAACATGGTGGCCAGCTTGTTTGCCTGCTCATCATAAGCATTTTTGTCTTCCCACAGGCCGCGTGCATCCAGCATTTCATCGGGAACATTCGGGCAGTGCTCCGGATAATCCACGTTGAACACATCATGATGCTTCCATTCGCCGGTGAAGTTGTCGTTCAGAGCTGCGGTGACCATAGCACGGGTGTAAGCAAGCTTCATGCGCTTTGCACCCATAGATGCACTGCCGCCTGCCCAGCCTGTGTTGACAAGGTAAACCTTGGTGCCGTATTTTTCCAGCTTTTCGCCGAGCATTTCTGCATAGACCGAAGGATCCATCGGCATGAACGGTTCGCCGAACAGCGTGGAGAACGTGGGCTGGGGCTCGGTAATGCCGCGCTCGGTGCCCGCCAGCTTAGAAGTAAAGCCGGTTACGAAGTGATACATCGCAGCGTTCTTGTCCAGACGGCTGATCGGAGGCAATACGCCGAATGCATCCGCTGTCAGGAAGATAACAACCTTCGGGATGCCGCCTTCGCCCGGGATCTGGCTGTTGGAGATGTAGTCAACCGGATAGCCCACGCGGGTGTTCTCGGTCAGGCTGCCATCATCGAAGTCCATTTCGCGGGTCTCGGGATCCATAACAACGTTTTCCACCAGAGAGCCGAAACGGATCGCATTGAAGATTTCCGGCTCGTTTTCTGCCTTCAGGCCGATGCACTTTGCATAGCAGCCGCCTTCGAAGTTGAACACACCGTCCGGAGACCAGCCGTGCTCATCGTCCCCGATCAGCTTACGGGCAGGATCTGCCGACAGCGTGGTCTTGCCGGTGCCGGAAAGGCCGAAGAACACAGCGGTTTCGTGGGTTTCCGGATCCATGTTGGCAGAGCAGTGCATGGGCAGGACGTTCTTCTTTGTCATGACATAGTTCATGGTAGAGAAAACGCTCTTCTTGATTTCGCCTGCATACTGGGAGCCGACGATCACGATCTTGTGTGCTTCGTAGTCGATGATGATCGCAGCTTCGCTGTGAACGCCGTCCACTTCCGGTACGCACTTGAAGCCCGGAACTGCCAGAATGGTGTAATCCGGTTCGCCGTAATCTGCCAGTTCTTCCGCGCTCGGACGAATGAGCAGCTGATGAATGAACATGTTCTGGCTTGCCAGCTCGTTCACGATGCGGAACTTCTGGGTGTATTTCTTATCTGCGCCTGCAAAGCCGTCAAAAATAAACACTTCGCGGCCCTGCATGTATGCAGCTGCCTTTTCCCAGATCGCGTTGAACTTTTCGCGGGAGATCGGGCGGTTGACCTTGCCCCATGCGATATCGTTGTGCACGCCTTCGGTGTCAACGATGAACTTGTCGTCAGGGGAACGGCCGGTATACTTACCGGTGGTGACGAGCAGAGCGCCGGTCTTTGTCAAAGTGCCTTCGCCGCGGCGCAGAGCTGCTTCTGTCAGCTGAGCCGGGGTCAGGTTGCGATAAACAGCCTTCGGAGCGATGATGCCCAGGTTTTCGATGCCATAGGTTTCCATTCCAATTACCTCCATGATAAACATGATATCTGTTTCCAACGTCCTTTTGAACTTTGGTGAACAACTGTATAAAACGCACACAATCGCGCTTTAACCAAGGATCTGCGGTATCCGTGCCGCCGCTTTGTGCAAGCCCTTGCGGCGGTTTCGCATGGGCGAAGCGACGGATTTTTCCGCTGCACTTTGTGAAAAATGCAACAAAACCGGATATTTTTTTCGGCGGCAAATACGCTGCAAACGTTTCCCCGCCGTACGGGAAGCTTTTCGTTTCTTTCCGGGCGGCGCAAAGCGGATGCCGCTGCACAGCAAGGAAAGTCCTTTTCTTACCCATTTTATATTCTATTCAAATTGCAAGTATTTGTCCATACCTTTTCACGCCTTTTTTCTGCTTTTAACAGAAAATTCACGGCTTTTGCTCCGTTCGGATGCCTCTGCGCACAGCCTGTGTGTACGAATGTGCTGTTTTATCGGATGTTTGTGCACATGACTTTTATAGCCGTATCAACTGCCCGTTGTTTTTTGCAAATGCACGCCGGATTTCACTGCGCATCCGCGTACGGGGCTGCAAAAAATTTTAGCAAAAAACCCTCTTCCTGTCTTTATTTTTTTATGCTATACTTTCATCATAAAACACAAAAAAAGGGGAAAATCAAAGCTCGATTGCGTATTTTCTGTTTTTATGTCGTTTTGTACCGCAAGATAGGGCGGCACAGTACGCACCATTTCTTGTGCGTTTATCCGGCGCATCTTAACACTATTAAAAGAGAGATGATGTAATCATGAACGAAACAAAAATCCCCCGCCAGGAAAATCTGGCAGCCGGTATCGTCGGCGCACTGCTTGGCTCTTTGCTGGGCACTGCGTGTATCGTATTTATCGGTCAGCTGGGCTATGTTGCAGCGCTTTCCGGCCTTGTCATGGCGGTATGCGCCCTGAAAGGCTATGAAAAATTCGGCGGAGTTTTAAGCAAAAAGGGCATTGTGATCTGCTGTGTGATCATCCTTGCCATGACCTATTTCGGCAATAAAATGGACTGGGCACTTTCTGCAAGCCAGGTTCTGGATATGGGCTTTATGGAGTGCTACCGCTCGATTTCCCTGTTTATTGAAGAAGAAGTGATCGAAGCATCGGCTTATTGGGGCAACCTTGCCATGCTGTATGTGTTTACGCTGGTGGGTGCAGTGCCCACGATCATCAGCGCATTGCGCGGCCCTGCCGATTGTGCTTTTACCGGCGATGCGGCAACGCCGGAACAATTAGAAGAAGCGGCCGGCTTGACGGTGTATTCGGTTGAACGCAAATGGACGCGCCCGCATATGGTAAGCACCGTTTTCTGCGCGTTTGCCCCGATGCTTTTCTTCCTTATGCTGATGTTCACACCGGATATCGCGGCCGATGCACCCGTGTTCATGCTCGCTTCGCTTTTCTTGGTGCTGGCTCTGATGATCATCAGCCTGTTCCTCATTGCGCCGTTCACCCACGCACGCAGCGTGGTCTATGTGCGCCGTGACCGCACCCTCTGGCGTGTCGATCTGGTTCTGCTCAACCGTCAGCACGGCTATCGCTTCGTGCCGTCCATTAATACCACGCCCATTTGGTTTTCGCTCAGCGCAGACCAGCAGGCGGCAGCAAAGCGTTCCATATTGCAGGCGATCCTCACGGTGGAGCGCGAGGAATCCTCCCGCGTCACCCCTCTTTCCCGCGCTGTAACCCCTTTGAAGGATCTTCAGGTCGTTCAGAACGGTTCTAAGGCGTGGACGGTGCAGTACGAAACACCGCAGGGCGCCACCAAGAAGCTTAAAATCCCAAAACTTTATCGGGATTTTGCCCCTTCTTCCGATCTTGCCCCGCTGGAAAAGGGCGCCGGTGCTCATCTGCTGCCTTTCCTTGTTTTGCTGTGCTCGTTCCTGCCGCTGGTCAGCCTGGTGCTGCCGGGTTCTTCGGCTCTTTCCAGCACGACGCAGTACGATCTGGATACGATCCATTTTTCTTTGGATTCCCGCATGGAAGAAGACATCCCGGGCATCTATGTTGACCCCAAAACCGATACGACCTTCTATGTATACCCCACGGTGTATGAAGCCCAGCCCGAACAGCTGCGCCCGTATCTGCAAACACAGCTGGATGAGCTGGACAGCACGGTAAGCCAGCGTTCGCATGAGTTTATTGCCGAAGAAGGACAACTTGAGGAGCTGGAAGGCCCCGACGGCAAAACCTACCTGTATGACGGCTTTGAGTTCGCAGCCACCGATGGCACTATGGTGCTTTGCTATGCTGTCTATCTGCCCGAACAGAGCGCCGCCGTTGTTACCGAAGCCCTTTTTGATGATTCTGATTCGATCGAAGATGTGAAGGATCGCATGTTTGCGATGATGCGCACCATAACGGTTGATTCCGATACTCAGACACTCCCTTTGGCCGAACCGGTGGAACTGACCGATGAAAACTATCAAACCTTTTTCGCTCCCGCCCAGGAGTACGGCTATGAGTATGTGGGGCGCGGCTTCATGAAAGCCCCGGCCGGCATGTTTGAAGATGCCAGCTTTGTCGATTCCTTCCTGCCTTACGGCCCCAATCCCATGTACAGCGAAGACGGCACCGTAATCAGCAGCAGCGCCCATGGGATCGAGATGATGGTCTTTATGACACAAAACGATGGCACATCCGGCGATGTTGTACAGGAGCTTGCCAAGCAGACTGCCCTTTCCAATGACGAAGAACTGGTGGGCGAACTTGTTTTTGATGAAGAGCTCAACGTTGCAATTTGGGTCGGTGCCCATACAGAAAACGGCAAGCTCGCGCCGCGCCTGTTCTATGCGGATGTAAAGCAGCCCGGGTGTTATCTTGCCGCTGTCTTTACCTATCATCCGGATGAAGCGGATGAGTTCACCGATGCTCTGATCGAAGAACTTTCGGATGCTTACAGTCTGGTGCTGCCCGAAATTTCCGTATTTGATACCGCTGCCTGATTGGCATTCCGTTGTTTACAATTCTCCGGGCCGAAGCTTCTGCATAAGGCCCGGATTTCTTGTGCCGTGCGCACCGGGCGCTGCCGATGCCGAAATCGTAACGCCGGATCGCGCATGTGTTTGTTTCATTTTACGCCGGTATGTTGGGCTGCACTTTGTTTTTGCGTGTGCAGTTCTGGAATAAAGGAGGTTTTTATTCATGAAATGCATTAATTTTGCCCACCGTGGTTTCAGCGGCTGCTATCCTGAAAACACCATGCTGGCTTTCCGTAAGGCGATTGAAGCCGGATGCGAAGGGATCGAGCTGGATGTTCAGCTGACGAAGGACGGCAAGGTCGTCATCATCCATGATGAAGCCATTGACCGCACCAGTGACCGCAGCGGCCTTGTTCGCGATATGACGTATGCCGAATTGTGTGAGGCGGATTTTTCCTCCGACTATGCCGGCAAAGTTCCCTTTCAGAAAATCCCTACCCTGCATGAATATTTTGAACTGGTGCGGGATCTTGATATCATTACCAATATCGAGCTGAAAACCAGCGTATACGAATACCCCGGTATCGAGCTTGCCGTCTATGGGCTGATCCGGGAATTCGGCCTGACGAAAAAAATCATCATCTCCTCGTTCAACTTCCAATCCATTCAGCGCATGAAGGCCATTGCCCCGGAAATCGAGTGCGGCTTTTTGATCGATTGCGCCCTGCCGGATGCCGGTGATTATCTGCGCGCCCACGGCATGGATGCATACCACCCGTTTTTCGAAACCCTTACCGGCGCTGATATGCTGGAGCTGCAAGAGCATCACGTCAAAACCAATGTATGGACCGTAAATGAACCGGAAGACATCCGTGCCATGATCGAACTGGATGTGGATGGCATCATCGGCAATTTCCCGGATCGCACAGCGCAAGAACTTCGCCGTGCCGGGCTGCGCTGAACCCGGCGGAGCCATACGCCCCATGTATCTTGATGCATAAAAAGGACGGTACCCTGCATGGGTACCGTCCTTTTTTCTTGT
>JAHHSK010000059.1 GCA_020025255.1 Ruthenibacterium sp.
TTATGCAGAAAACAGACCCACGCTATGATGCGTATATTCGGCTTTTAAAGCAGGAGCTTGTTCCTGCTATGGGATGTACCGAACCGGTGGCGATTGCATATGCCTGTGCGAAGGCGCGAGATTTATTGGAGGAACCGCCGATCCATGTGTCGCTGCATATCAGCGGCAACATTATAAAAAATGTTAAAAGTGTGGTGGTTCCCAATACAGAAGGAGGAAAAGGGATTCGCACCGCTGCTGCAATCGGTTTTGCAGTAGGGCATGCGGAACGCGAGCTTCAGGTAATCAGCAAAGTGACACCCGAAGGCCGAGCCGAGATGCACCGTCTGCTGGAGGTTTGTCCCTTTGAGGTCAAGCCGGCAGAAAGCTGCGAAACCTTTGATATTTTGGTGGATGCGAAAAGCAGCAAGCATACGGTTCGTGTGCGTGTCACCGGATATCATACGAATATCGTTTTGGCACAGCGCGATGGCAAGGTGCTCCAACAGGGTGAAATGCACTCATCAGGGGCATCACCGGATGCAAAATACCTTGACGTTGCAAATATTATCGATTTTGCCGATACGGCAGAGCTTGCCGATGTCGAAGCGATATTGGAACGGCAGGTGCGCTGCAACACGGCGATTCGGGATGAGGGTCTCAGCGGAAAATGGGGCGCGGCAATCGGCTGCACACTCTTACAGTGCTATGGCGATGATGTTGCCGTTCGTGCCCGCGCCGCTGCCGCCGCAGGAAGCGATGCCAGAATGGGCGGCTGCGAAATGCCGGTTATCATCAATTCCGGAAGCGGGAACCAAGGGATGACAGCAAGCCTGCCGGTGATTGAATTTGCGCAGGAACTGCACAGCAGCAAGGAAGAACTGTACCGTGCGCTGCTGGTATCGAACCTGATTACCCTGCATTTGAAATCCGGAATCGGACGCCTGAGCGCTTACTGCGGTGCCGTAAGCGCGGGCTGTGCTGCGGGGGCGGCAATCTGCTATCTTCATGGGGGCAGATTGGATGAAGTTGCCCATACGCTCGTCAATGGACTGGCGATTGTTTCCGGCATTGTGTGCGATGGGGCAAAGCCATCGTGCGCGGCTAAGATTGCAAGTGCCGTAGATGCAGGAATCCTTGGCTGGCAGATGTATCGATCGGGCCGACAGTTTTACGGCGGTGAGGGAATCGTGCGCAATGGTGTGGAGGAAACGATCCGAATGGTCAGCCGAGTTGGGCGCGATGGAATGTTTGATACCGACCGAGAGATCTTGTGCATTATGACAGAGGAAACCTGAACCCGGCATCAGGGCATGCGATCGTTCTGTTTTACAGCAAGCGGAACAATGCCATACACCCCAGACAAGCAGATAGGCCGCCATAGAATCCGAATGGATTTTATGGCGGCCTGTTTGGGATCGAATGAATTTTACCCAAGGGTGCTATGTGAAGAATGCACCAATCCGAAAGGCAGGTTCCATTCTGCGCAATCGGGAAATCGGCAGAACGCCGCGTGTGGACGATAACATGAGGATAGCTGAAACGTGTGATGTGGAGCAGCCGCTTTTGTTTTTTGCATCTAAAAAAGCTTGACAGGGCGGACGCGGTGTGGTATCCTAACTTTGGGTTAGATATAGCTAACTAAAAGCCTTGCAGAAGGCTTTCTTATTTCCTGCTCGGTTAGCTTTAACTAACTAGTGCGGAATGGAAAGGGATGAATCGCATGTCATCAGACCGAATCGTGCAAAACTGTGCACCAACACTGGCAGGGTTGAAGGCAGGAAGCATATTTCCGCAAAAGGGAACAAAAGAACAGCTGAACATAGCAGTAGCGCAGCTGGATCACTGCCTTAAGGAAAAAGGGGTACATGCGCGGCTTTTATATAAAGAGGGAAATGGGCCGAGCCTTGTATACATATACCGCGTCCGCAGCCTGGAAAAAATCATAGCCGATCGGGGCGTTCAGCATTTTCTATCAGAATACGGATATACGGATTTTACGGTGTCAGCCTGTCTGGAACGGCTGGAACAGCGCCTTGCGCAGGAAGAATTTCCGCATGAAATCGGTGTTTTTCTGGATTATCCACTGGCGGATATCCAGGCGTTTATCGCAAATAAAGGGCGCAACTGTCCGTGTACAGGATGTTGGAAAGCGTATACCAATCTTCCCCAAGCACGGCAAAAATTCAAACAGTTCCGACACTGTACTGCGCTGTACCGCAACTGGGTCAGCCGTGGTGCAGATATAGCACGGCTTACGGTAGCCGGATAAAAAAGATTGAAATGAAAGGATTGGTCGAGTATGAAACTTGCAGTTATTTATTGGAGCGGAACAGGAAACACGCAGGCTATGGCAGATGCTGTTCTGGAAGGGGCGAAGTCGGCAGGAGCACAAGCGGAACTGTTTCGTGCAGGAGAGTTCGATGTCTCAAAAGCAGCAGAATATGATGCTTTTGCGTTTGGCTGCCCGGCTATGGGAGCCGAAGAATTGGAAGATTCGGAATTCCTTCCCGTGTGGGAATCCGTCAGCGGGTCGCTTTCCGGCAAGCGCGTTTCACTCTTCGGCTCTTACGGCTGGGGCGACGGGGAATGGATGAGAACATGGCAGGATAATGCCCCCTGCGATATTCTCGAAACCTATATCTGCCAGGAGCTTCCCGGCGAAGCGGAACAGGCACAATGCCGTGCACTCGGTGAACATCTGGTGAAATAAAGCCGTTTGCCGGTAGCCCGAAAAAGCGAACGGAGCGTATCCGGCTGTATATACCAGAGGATGTAAAGCAAAGAATTCCGAGGAAGGTTCAGACAGAGCCTTCCTCGGAATTCTTTTATACCCGGAATCGCAGATCCGCCTTTGGGTGATGTTCCGTGGGCAGGTAAAGCTCAGGGCTGCGGTTCCTCATATTGACACCCTCAAGGGGAGGGTGCTATGATAAACACAATTCAGTAAAAAGGAGCAAAGCAAAAGGAAGCATTGCCATTGTTTTCTGGAAAGAAATCGAAGCTTTGCCCGGCATGGGCATCATTGAAATGCCATTCGTATGAATGCATAGATAAGGCGCAGGTTTCGGCCTGCGCTTTTTACATTTGGAAAGGTGAGCAATATGAAAATCGGGCTTGCGGCATATCGATTTGCGAATAAAGACACAGAATTCAATATCAGCCAAATGGAAAAGGCTTTGCAGGAGAGCCGTGGAAAAGTGGATTTGCTGTGTTTTGGAGAAACCTTTTTGCAGGGGTTTGACTCCCTTTGCTGGGACTTTCAAACAGATAAAAACATGGCAATTTCGTGTGACGGCGCTGTGATGCAGAAACTCTGCGAACTGACACTTCGATACCAGACAGATCTGCTGTTCGGATATGTAGAGCGGGATGGAGCTGCCCTGTATTCTTCCTGTGCTGTGATCGTGCAGGGAAAGCTGATCCATAATTACCGCCGCATCTCCAAGAACTGGAAGGAATACAGCAGAACGGACAGCCATTATTGTGAGGGAACTGTGACCGATGAATTTCTGTATTATGGGAAAAGGATCATGATCGCTTTATGCGGTGACTTATGGCTGTTTCCGGAACGCTTCAAAACAGAGAACCTGCTCATCTGGCCTGTCTATGTTAATTTTGAATTGGATGAATGGAAAATTTACGAGCAGGAGTATGCCGATCAGGCTCTGCTCGCCTGTCCCAAGACCCTGATGATCAATTCTATAACAGACGATCCGGTTTCTCATGGAAATGCTTTTTATTTTCATAACGGCAAGGTGGAACAAAAGCTGGGCTATGACCGGGAAGCTGTGCTGATTGTGGAAGTATGACCATGAAGAGCAGCGCTTCTATTTCGATTGCCTATGTGAAAAGGATAGCAGTATGGGATACATCCTGTCAAAGCGGATAAAACGGAAATGCGATTTTTGCAGAGACTTTTGCGGGAAAGGGAGGATCCCTATACGCCCATAACCAGCAGCAGGCAGGTGATGATCACAACGCTGATGATGATACTGCACGAATTGATCGCACCGGCAAGGCCGACGTCGCCATCGATTTTTTCGGTATACGCCACAGCGGCAGAGCACACCGGGCTGAAAACAAGAGCCGTCAGCACCTGACGAACTTCCAGCGAAAACGGAAGAACAAAATAGCAAAACAGCGCAAGCAGTGCCGAAATGCTGTAACGGATCAGCAGAAATCGGCTGACCTTGGAAAGATAGCTTCGCTCAAAGGAAATTTCAAACCCGACACCCAGCATCATCATTGCCATAAAGCTATTGGCATTGGCACCGATTTCGGCAAATGACAGAACCGGGGCAGGCACGGGGATGCTGCAAAGAGCCAAGATGAGCATGGTGATATAGGTGATGAAAGGTACCGATGTGGTGAGCTTTTTGCCGATGCTGCGCAGCGAAAATCGGTTTCCGTGCGAAAGAGTGGAAGCGACCCCGTAAATGCCGCCGTTGGAGCATACCGCGTTGCCTACATCAAAAATGCAGCTGGCAACTACTGCGGTGGGGCCAAGAAAACTTTGAACATACGGCATGGTAAAGCATCCGATATTGTAGCCCGAGCAGTTGAGCATGCCGAATGCGCTGTCCGCTGCGCCGCTGCGGCGAAAAAAGAACCACCCGGCAAACGCAAGGATCACACAGCAGCCAATTCCGACAAAAACAAGTGAAACCAAGGAAGGCTCAAAATCAAAGGCTGTAAAATTAATGATGATGGCACACGGCAGCGTGATGTCCAGAACAATATGCGAAAAAACCGGGAAATCTGATTTTTTAAAGATACCGATTCGTTTCAGGATATAGCCCAGCAGAATCACCAAAATCAAACAGCCGGCTTTTGTAAGAACATCCAGCAAAGAAACCATCTCCTCTGAAAAACAAAAATAATCATTTTCAGTATAAGTCATACGCAATGCACTGTCAAATCGGCAAAAGAAAAGAAAAAGCACCCCAAATCGTGAAAATTCCCCACGCCGTGCAAGCGGGCTTCTAAAAGAAAAGATTTGATGCTATAATAATGAAGCAAATAAAATCGGGGCGTTGCGTGCAAATGGAACAAAATGCGCAAAAACACCGTATCAAAGAATGAGCTTGCGCGTAAAAGGAGAGAAAGTTCACACATGGAAAACAGGATCCTGATTGTAGATGACGAAAAAGAAATTGCGGATCTGATTGAAATTTACCTAAAAAACGATGGGTATACCGTATATAAATTTTATAATGGACGGGATGCACTGGCGTGTATCGAATCGAAAGAAATCGATCTTGCTCTTTTGGATGTCATGCTTCCTGATATCGATGGCTTCCGGCTTTGCCAGCAGATTCGGGAAAAATATTTTTATCCGATCATCATGCTGACAGCAAAGGGAGAGGATGCAGATAAAATCATGGGCTTAACGATCGGAGCGGACGATTACATTACAAAGCCGTTCAATCCGCTGGAACTTATAGCCCGGGTGAAAACGCAGCTGCGCCGATATGTGCGCTATAATAATGCCGGTTTGAGCGAAGAAAAAAATCAGCCGACAGCCGAATATGACATTCGAGGACTGCGGATCAACCAAAGCACGCATAAATGTTTTTTGTATGGGAATGAAGTTCTGCTGACACCGATCGAATTTTCAATTCTGTATTATTTGTGTGAACATCAGGGAAAGGTTGTGCCTTCCGAAGAACTGTTTGAAGCGGTGTGGGGCGAAAAGTATCTGGATAACAACAATACCGTTATGGCACATATCGGACGCCTGCGCGAAAAATTGAATGAGATACCGCGGCGTCCCAAATTCATTAAAACAGTGTGGGGAGTGGGATATACGATTGAATAAAGAAAAAAGAAAAAAAGTGCACTATCAAGATCTGCTGCACCGACTGATGGTGGAATATATTTTGCTGCTGATGGTGTATCCGGTGGCGCTTTTTGTGCTGGTTATCATGGGCTGGGGTATTGTAAAGATGCGCACATGGCAGGAATCCGAATGGGCATATCATCTGCTGAAATTTATACGAGATTATATCGTGTTTTTTGTGGGCATCATGCTGATTGCAGGCTGGATCGCCATTACCCGTTACTTTATGGCAAAGCCGTTTCGCTATCTGGATGAACTGGCGGCAGCAGCTAAAAAGCTGGCGGATCCGACCATGGAACCGATCGAGCTTTCCGGTGCAATGGCATATTTGGAAAACGATCTGAACCGTGTGCGGGAAAAGGCACTGAACAATGCCAATGCGGCAAAACTGGCAGAACAGAGAAAAAACGATCTTGTGATCTATCTTGCGCATGATTTGAAAACGCCGCTTACCTCTGTCATAGGATATCTGACATTGCTGCACGATGAGCCGCAGATATCGGAAGATCTGCGCCAAAAATATCTTTCCATTTCGTTGAACAAGGCGGAACGCCTGGAAGATCTGATCAATGAATTCTTTGAAATCACACGGTTCAATCTTTCGGAAATTTCGCTGGAATACAGCAAGACGAATCTGACGCGGATGCTGGAACAGCTTGTCTTTGAGTTCCAGCCCATGCTGCAGGAAAAAAATCTGACGTGCAGCCTTGAAATCGAACCGGATACCATAGTGATGTGTGATGTCGATAAAATGCAGCGCGTTTTTGATAATTTGCTGCGCAATGCGGTAAATTACAGCTTTGCCGATACAGAAATCGAAATCAAAGCGCGTGTGATCGACCAACAGATTCACATTCGTTTTCGAAACCACGGCAATACGATCCCGCAGGAAAAGCTGGATCGTATTTTCGAACAGTTTTACCGGCTGGATACCGCCCGCAGTTCCAAAAGCGGGGGTTCGGGGCTTGGCCTTGCCATTGCAAAGGAAATCGTGGAGCATCACCATGGTACGATCATAGCAAAAAGTGTCGATGAAATCATTCAATTCGAAGTGGTGTTCCCGCTTTCGTAGGAATTTCGTAAGAAATTATGAGGATAAACCGCATAACCTTTTGCGGAAAAACAAAGAAACAGCGCGCCTGTTCCTGGTACAATCAAAGTACCGGAAACGGGCGCGCTGTTGTTTTATCTCCAGCGGTCATTTTACGGTAATGAGTGGTTACAAAAACGGCAAAATCCGTATCATGCCTCCAACAGCCGCAAGTGCTTGGAAATGCTGTGGGTTTGGGATGCAACCGAAAATCAAATACGCGGTATGGGTCTGCCGATAAGGAAAGGAAAAAAGAATATGAAAAAAACAGTTCTTGCCGTTATTTTCGGCGGGTATTCCACAGAACATGAAGTATCACTGCAATCGGCATCTGCCGTTTTGGAACATCTCGATCCGGCTCGATTCGAAGTAATGCCGATTGGAATCACGCGTGACGGAACCTGGTATCACTATACCGGCACCACGGAAAACATACGCAACGATGCATGGGAACAGGATCAAACGAATTGTCATCCTGTTGCAGTGCTGCAAAACCGAAAGCAAAAGGGATTTTTAGAATTTACCCAAACTACCTGCACGGTGCGGCAGGTCGATCTTGTCTTCCCGGTGCTGCATGGAAAAAACGGAGAGGACGGAACCCTGCAGGGTCTGTTTGAACTGGCAGGCATTCCGCTGGTAGGATGCGGAACCCTTTCTTCTGCGCTGTGCATGGATAAGGAACGGGCGCATCGGTTGGTGCGGTTGGAAGGGATCGAAGTACCCAAAGCTGTGACCTTCACCCAATGCGATTCCAAAAAGGCAAAGGCAGAAATCGAGCAGCAGCTGCAGTATCCGCTGTTTGTAAAACCCGTGCGTTCCGGCTCATCTTTCGGAATTACCCGAATTCAATCCCCGCACGAATTGGATGCCGCTGTGGAGCAGGCGTTTCAGTATGATTCCGCTGTGACCGTGGAGCAGGCGGTAGAAGGCTTTGAAGTAGGCTGCGCAGTGTTGGGCAACGAAGAGCTGAAGGTCGGCAGAGTGGATGAAATCGAGTTATCAGGCGGATTTTTTGATTACACAGAAAAATATACGCTGAAAAGCTCAACGATCCATATGCCCGCCCGCATTAGCAGCGATACGGAAAAAAGAGTGCAGGAAGCGGCAAAGAAGGTTTACAGAGCACTCGGATGCAGCGGATTTGCGCGTGTCGATTTTTTCCTCACACCCGATCAGCAGATCGTCTTTAATGAGGTGAATACGATCCCGGGCTTTACAGCGCATAGCCGGTATCCCAAAATGATGGAAGGAATAGGCCTGTCTTTTTCCGAAATGCTGGAACAATTGATTGGGCTTTACACAGAAAAATGAAAACGATTGAATTAGAACCGAATCAAGTTCATAGAGGCACGCTGCTGCTTGTGAATTCAGAACATCCGTTTTATGATTCCCAAATGAACGGCCTTGTAAATGCAGATGCCCGCACCCCGGATATCTTGATCCGGCGGGACGCAGCCAATATCCTGCAGTTGATCTTGCAGCACATCCTTGCGAAAGGGCAGATCATACCGGTCAGCGGATATCGCTCGGCGGCAGAGCAAACCGAGATTTTCAAAGACTCGCTGCGGGATAACGGGGAAGAGTTTACCCGAAAATATGTAGCACAGCCCAATCACAGTGAACATCAGACCGGGCTGGCAATCGATTTGGGCCTGAATAAGGGCAAAATCGATTTTATCTGTCCGCATTTTCCGTATGAGGGGATTTGCGAACGCTTCCGGCAAACAGCGCCGAAGCACGGTTTCATTGAACGATATGCAAAAGAAAAAGAATCCATCACCGGGATCGGGCACGAACCATGGCACTTTCGGTATGTCGGATATCCGCATTCGGAAATCATGGTGGAAAATCAGCTGGCAATGGAAGAGTATATGGAATTCATCAAGAAGTATACTCCGGAACATCCGCTGGTGCACGAACAGAAAAACGGGCGCAAGACACGGGTGTACTATGTCCCGCAGGATAAGGAAAAAACCGTGGTGGCGATTCCGGAAACAACAGCCTATCAGGTTTCCGGCAACAACATGGACGGATATATTGTAACGTTATGGGGGGAACAGCAATGACAGAGCGGCAGCAATATCGCGGGCTTGACATCTTTCGGCTGGCTGCTGCGATTCTGGTAATTGCCATTCATACCGGGCCGCTTGCTCAAATCAATAGTACGGCGGATTTCATCCTTACAAGGATTGCTGCGCGTGTGGCGGTTCCGTTTTTCTTTATGACAACCGGCTTTTTCCTGATTTCAAAATATCATTTCGGGGCGGAAAAGCTTAAAAATTTCCTGAAAAAAACAGCCGTGATCTATGCGGGTGCAATGATTGTGTATCTGCCGGTGAATTGGTATAATGGGTCGTTTCAAAAGACACCGCTGCTGCCGAACCTTTTGAAAGATATTGTACTGGAAGGCACAATGTATCATTTGTGGTATCTGCCGGCATCCATGCTGGGGGCATCGCTGGCTTGGTATCTTGTTACAAAGAAAGGATACAAAAAGGCATTGCGGATCGGTACGCTGCTGTATCTGGTGGGGCTGCTGGGTGACAGTTATTATGGTATGGCGCAAGCGATCCCGGGCTTGAACCGGTTTTACAGCCTTGTTTTTGAAGTGACAGAGCAGACGCGCAACGGCCTGTTTTTTGCACCGATCTTTTTGATTTTGGGCGGCTTGCTTGCAGATCATCCGCCTAAAATCACACGCCGCACCAGCGCAGCAGGCTTTGCAGTCAGCTTTGGCCTGATGCTGGCAGAAGGCTTGATGCTGCGCCGTCTGGGGTGGCAGCGCCGCGACAGCATGTACGTTTTCCTGCTGCCATGCATGCTGTTTTTGTTCTGTATGCTTATGCAGATTCGCGGCAAGCGCCTGCGGACACTGCGCAGCCTTTCTCTGGCGGTATATCTTTTGCATCCTATGGTGATTATTGCCGTTCGCTTTGCGGCAAAAGTACTGCACTTACGCCCATTGCTTGTGGAACATGCTTTTGTGCATTTTCTTGTCGTCAGTGTGCTGTCTGTATTCGGCGCAATGTGTATTTTAAAAATAGGGGAAAAGCTGGGCGGTAAAAAAAGCCCGTGCAATGAACAAACCGACCGTGCGTATATCGAGCTGAACGTGCAAAATCTGGCACATAACGTAGCTGTTTTGAAAAAAGCAATGCCGGAACACTGTGAATTTATGGCGGTAATCAAGGCAGAAGCATATGGGCACGGCGCATACCAAATTGCCGCCGCGCTCAATCGAATGGGAGTGCGTTCGTTTGCAGTGGCAACGATCGATGAGGCTATCGCATTGAGAAAATGCGGGATCGAGGGAGAAATCCTGATTTTAGGATATACAGCGCCGGAACGTGCAAGGCAGCTTCGCCGGTATGACCTGATCCAGACCGTAATTGATTCTCACCATGCAGCCCGTCTCAATCGGGAACACTGCAATGTGAAAGTGCACGTCAAAATCGATACCGGAATGCATCGGCTGGGAGTTGATTTTCGGGATGCGGAATCGGTACACCGGATTTTCCAAATGGAGCATCTGAAGATTTGCGGCATGTTCACTCATCTGTGTGCGGCAGATCAGCTGGATGAGGAAAGCCAGCTGTTCACATATCAGCAGATCCAAAACTTTGAAGAATTGATCAAGCGGCTCAAAGCGGGCGGGGATGTGATTCCCAAGGTGCATATGCAAAGCAGCTATGGCCTGCTGAATTACCCGCAGCTGCAGTGTGATTATGTAAGGATTGGGATCGCACTGTATGGAGTGTTGAGCGGACGCAATGACGCGACACGGCTTTCTTTGGATTTGAAACCGGTTCTGTCGCTGAAATCCAGCGTGATCCTGCTGCGGAAAATTCAAAAAGGGGAAAGCGTAGGCTACAACCGAGCCTTTACTGCGCAAAGAGACAGCGTCATTGCAATCGTTCCGATCGGATACGCCGACGGATATCCAAGAAATCTTTCACAGGAAAAAGGTTATGTTCTGATTGGCGCGGCAAGGGTGCCGATAATCGGAAAAATCTGTATGGATCAGTTGGCGGTGGATGTTACCGATTTGCCAAAAGTAGAGCGTGGTATGCCGGTAACCCTGATCGGACGGGATGGAAATGCAGAGATATGTGCCGGCGAGGTTGCACAAAGCTCACAAACCATTACGAATGAAATCCTAAGCCGTCTGGGAAACAGGCTGAAGATTATCACAGCAGAACAAACCGTGTGATACAGTGGGCGGCTTTCCGGTGTATAAATTGTAGAAGATACGCTGTTATAAAAAGCTTCGAG
>JAHHSK010000006.1 GCA_020025255.1 Ruthenibacterium sp.
ATCCAGAAGCTGCTGGATGAGCCAGGCAATTCCCACAGCGCAGGCAGACTCTGCTGCCGTGGCCATTATTCCCAGGATAAAATCTTTGGTATTGTTCCGAAAAAAGGAACGATAATATGGAATTAAAGATGGTTTTTTCATAAAACTCACATTTTTATTCTGTAACATACAGCCTCCTTGTTGGCACTCGCCGAAAC
Source organism: Ruthenibacterium sp. (assembly GCA_020025255.1). GTDB lineage: Bacteria > Bacillota > Clostridia > Oscillospirales > Ruminococcaceae > Ruthenibacterium. The sequence goes on from JAHHSK010000006.1 coordinate 198, forward strand.
AAGAAAAGTGCCTGTTTTCGAAGCCGAAAACAGGCACAGCAATACATACAATATCCCTATACAAAAGGCGGGGTATTGTGTGTACACACCAGTATCTCATTCGGCATAACAAAACAGCCTCGTGACAATCAACTTTGTCCGAAGCAATTCCTGTTTACTGATGAAATACTTAGTTGTTCATTTCACACCTTACGCAAGAGCGCCTTTCATAGATAGTATTTTTAATATAGCACTTCTTATGGGAAAAATCAAGGTCAAGAAAAGAGCCTTATAGCAGCATTTCTCATAGCATAATTTTTTGCTTTGATGAGCTGAGCATTAGCATATTCCACTTGTGCGAACAAGAAAGACAAGCTTGCTTTTTGGCTGCACACTTCATCCGGAAGGGCGTGTGGGATGAAAGAGCCGGGCTGTGGTGCCAAAACTGCCCTGAACAGTATAACAAAATCAGCGCGCTGCGGTTTTCGTTCCAATATGAAAGACAGGCAAATGGCAGAAAAATAAAAGCGCCTCAAAAACCGATTGTGTCAGCAGTGCACTTGGCAGGTTGCTTTTCGGTTTCTTTCGGGGCGCTTTTTGTATTGTTCGGCTTTTACAGCGTTCTTGCCACTTCAAAACCTTCGGCAACAGCATCCAGTGCTCTGCGTGCGGATTTTGCATCTCCAATTATGTGGCAGGGAATCTGTTTCTTTTCGCACATGTCTACCAGCAAATGAGAATCATTCGCGGCAAACCCAACCGCAAATACGGCACAGCTGCAGGGGATCACCGAACCGTTTTCCAGTACGATCCCTTCCTCGGTGAATTTGCAAACCTTGCTGTTCGGCAAAAGCTTGACTTGAAGTTTTTGCATTTTTGCCATAACCGAAATCTTGCGAAGGGTACCCAAATCGCTGCCGATGCTGTCTTTCATTTCCAGAACGGTGACATCGCATCCGTTGGTGGCAAGCGTATCGGCTGTTTCCAAGCCGACCAGACCGCCGCCGATTACGGCAACCTTACCCTGCGGGCAAACTTCGCGGCGCAGAATTTCCGGTGCCGATGCGTGCGGAAGCTTGTCCGCGCCTTCCAGACGAATGGAAATGGGGGAGGAGCCGACCGCCACGATCACGGCATCGATATCGGCATGCTCCAGCATAGCGGCATCCACTTTTGTGTTTTTGTGTACCGTTACCAGTTTTTCAACCTGTGCAGCCATTTCCATAGCCGCTGCTTTCATTTCCGCCTTGCCCGGTGCTTCACCGGCAAGCAGGAACTCGCCGCCCAGCTGATCGGCTGCTTCAAACAGGGTAACGTGGTGGCCGCGTTCGTGCAGCACTTTGGCTGCTTCCATTCCCGCCATACCGCCGCCGATCACCCACACCTTTTTGGGGGATGCGGTTTTGCTTAAATCATATTCGGCTTCATGACCAAGCATCGGGTTTCTCAGGCAGGTAATGTGCGGACGATTCGCCACATCGCAGAAGCCATCGTAGCAGCCTTGGTTGCAGCCAACGCAGTGTACGATTTCATCAGTTTTGCCCTGCTGTGCTTTATTGGCAAATTCAGGGTCTGCCAGCTGTGCGCGCCCCATGACAATCATATCCACCTTGTCTTGCGCAAGAATCGTTTCGGCCAATTCCGCCGTGTTGATCCGCCCGACCCCGATCGTCAGCATGCCGGTGCCTTTGCGGATTTTTGCCGCGTTTTCAATATTGAAGGCGTTGGGAACGTCAATGGGGGGAACTTCGTAAACAGATGCAGCGGTGATGACATTGCCTCTGGAAATATCCAGCACATCGACACCGTGCTCCTTGGCAATGTTGCAAAAACGAATTACCTCATCAATGGTAAGGCCATTTTCCAGCAGATCATCCTGTGCATCGATGCGAATAAACAGCGGCATGCCTTCGGGCATATTCCGGCGCAGTTCATCAATGACCTCCAGAGGGAAACGGCATCGATTTTCAAAGCTTCCGCCGTATTCGTCGGTTCGGTGGTTCAGCCCGCCGCTCAAAAAAGAATGCGGCAGATAGTTGTGCGCTAAATGGAATTCAATGCAGTCATATCCCGCCGTTACAGCGCGTGCAGCTGCTTTTCCATAGCAGAGGATGACTTCCTCGATTTGTTCTTTGGTAATGGCTTTGATCGTATAGGCACCGAAGTTCATATCCGAAGCAACCAGAACCTGAGCCTTCGGATCCATAGAAACCGCAATCGAACCCTGCCAAAGCTGAATGCCGGCTTTTCCGCCGTTTTGGTGAATTGCATCGGTCAGCTTTTTGTGCCCCTCAATCAGATAATCCTCGCTGATGGAAACAAAATGCGCGGGGGCGCTGGGGGTATGTACCGCTGCCACCTCCACAATGTTGAGCGCACAGCCGCCTTTGGCTCTTGCGGCGTGATAAGCAATCAGCTTATCGGTTATTGCGCTGTGTTCATCCGCCATACGGGTTCCCATAGCGGGCAGGATGATTCGATTTTTCAGCTCCATATCACGAATCCGAATGGGAGCAAACAAATGTTCAAACATGATGATGAACCTCCTTCTACACTACTATTATAAAGCAGAAGCAAGAAAAAAGATATGCATTTCTTGTGATATTATTATCAATCCCGTTTTAAATCTGTTTAAAAAAACTTTGTGCATCCGCTGCGGCAATGCTTTGAATCAATATCGTGATTCAAAATTTAATATTTTTGACAAACGAAATGCAGCGCTGCGCAAGAAATGCGGTTTGGCCGGATTGCTCCCGAACCGTACCAATAAAGGGACAGGCTTATTGGGAACGGGGAAGTTCGATCGGGAAGGAAACATCCTGAATTTCGATTTCAACGGGCTGGCTTTCCCGATACAGGCGTATTTTTCGATCGGAACTATGCACAACCAGAACCGTGTTTCCGAGCGAGCCTGCTTCGGGGGTAAAATGGATTTCGAGTGTGTTGCCGAACAAACCGGAACAAGGGTGGACGGAAAGAGAAGGGGAACCCGTCAGCTCAGGCCAATAAATCAGATATTGGTAAGAATCATCGCCGCTGCGGGTGTTTTCGGTGTAACGAAGAATATATGCTTTGTTTGTCTCCTTTGACGCCTGTGCTTCCTTGAGCCATGTTTCCACTGCTTCATTGGGATTGACTTCATCCAGATATTCCGCAGCCGGAAGAGAAGTGATGCCTGCGCTGCCGGAAGAAGCGGAGAACGTGCTGAAAGCAAACGCAGCAAAAAGGAACAGCATCAGCGGAACAAGAAGCACGGCAAAAACAACTTTGGCAAGCCAGCGATCTTTTTTCTGCACCGGTGCGGCGAAATCATCCGAACGCGAAGACAGCGGGCTGGCACAGTGCGGGCATACCTTCCAGTCTCGCTCCACCGGGAATGAGCATACCGGGCAAATGGCTTTGAACAGAGTTCCGCAGTAAGGGCAGGAAGCATAAGAAGCCTCGACCGATTCACCGCATTTCGGACACTGCAAATCCGAATGATAGCTTCGCGCAAGAAGGTATAGGAGAAATCCGATAAAGGCAGGAACCAGCAGCACGACAGCAAGCCACAGTGCAGCGTTCATGCCGCGCTTTTGTGCATCGCGGTAAACATATATGCCGGGGGCGATGAGAACCGCAAGAAAGAAAATAATAAAAATCGGAACGATAGCAGCAAAGGTACTCATAATTCAAAACTCCTTTTTTGCGAAATAAACAGCAATAGCACACAAAGAACCGAAACAGCGGTGCAGACATATATAAAAACAGCTGCGGAAAGCAAAGGCATCCGGGAGAAAAACCGCGCCGAGATCAGATAGAGACAAAAGATCGTCAGAAGACTGCTGAGCAATACCAGAAAAATCGTTCGCTCCTGCTGCTTTTTTTGCATCTTTTCCTGCAGCATCTTTTCCGTCAGCACCGGTGGGCAGGTTTTCGAAAAATCATAAATCTGTTTCATGGGGCAAAACCTCCTTCAATCGTTTTCTTGCTTTGTGCAATCGGGATTTTACTGTTCCCGCAGGAATGTGAAGAGCCTTGGAAACGGCAGCGATGTCCAGATCATAAAAATAAAAAAGAATCACGGTTAAGCGCAGCTTTTCGGGCAGCAGCTGTACCGCATGGTGCAGCTCGGAATAATCGGTTTGCTCCGGAGAAGGAACGGATTCCAGCACTGCGGATTGTTCTTCACTGCTGCGAAACGACAAAAAAGGAGAACGCAAAAGCCGCCGCAGATCATTGCGGTATATGTTTACGCAGATCTGCGTAAGCCAAGGCTCGAAGTCGCCGCACAACGGATCGTATCGCTCAAAATGCTGTATGGCCTTCAGCCAGGTTTCCTGATAAAGGTCATCTGCACGGGTGGAATCGGCACAAAGGGTAAGGCACAGGCCGTACAGCCGCCTTGCGTGCTTTTCGATCAATGAATCCAGCACATTCTGTCCCTCCTTTCCCATACAAATACAATTATAAAAGGGAAAAGGTTCATTTTAAACTGAAAAATTTTCAATTCTGCCGAAAAAGAAAAATCGGCGCCATATGAGGACAAAGTACATCGGCTGCGCAGCACAGGAACCGGAAAGGGCAGTTCTAACCCATGTCCTTTTTTCATAAACTGTGATAACAATGCGGCAAAGGATTGAAAGGATATGGATGCATTTTATAATGCGGCGGCACAGCTGCCGGGCGAAGTGGCGAAGACTTTGGCAAGGGTAAAACCACAGGCGGCACAGGAAATAACCGAAATCTGCCTGCGGTCAGACCGCGCGGTTGCACTGACAACACCGCTGGGCGCGCGGTTTGTTCTGCCAAGCGGAGGTTTGATCCGTTTTAATGATCCAGAAGTCCTGCGCACTTCTCACGCTCTTTTGCAGACATGCTTTGAGGCGGTGTGCGGATATTCCGTGCACAGTTGTTTGAGCCAGATTGCCAACGGCTTTGTTCCGATGCCGGGCGGGCATCGCGCGGGGGTATGCGGTACGGCGTATCGCGATGGCAGCGGCCGCTTTTGCATAAAAAATATAACATCCATTCACATTCGTGTCGCGCGGGCAGAAATTACAGAATGTGACCAACGGCTGCGCGAACTGCTCAAACAAAGCACGGTTGGCATTATGATTGCCGGTGCCCCGTCTAGCGGAAAAACAACGCTGCTTCGCGCATCGATTGCCGAACTTTCCCGGTTGGGACGAAAAACGGCGGTCATTGATGAACGGTTCGAACTGGCACCGGTGAACGAAGGCGGGTTTTCCGCCGAGATCCCGCAGCACTGCGATATTCTTTCCGGTTATCCGCGCACAGTTGGCATGCAGCATGCGCTGAGGGTGCTTTCGCCGGATGTGATCGTATGCGATGAAATCGGCACAGCTCAGGATGTCAAAGCGGCGGCGGCAGCAGTAAATGCGGGGGTGGGATTGATCGTAACGATCCATGCCGGCAGCTATGCCGCGCTGCGGCGAAGACCCCAGTATCGAGCGCTGATGGAAACCGGGGCTTTTACGCATATCGTATTATTGAAAGGACGCAACACGCCCGGACAGGTGTGGGAGGTTATCCATGTTGAAAGTGATTTTTAAATGTATGGGTGCGCTGCTTATTCTGTATGCCGGTGCAGCGCTTGGGCGCAAAAAAGGAAGTGCGGCATTGCAGCGCCTGCAGATGATGGAGGAAATGCGCCGTTTTTTGATCTGCGTACAGAATGAACTGCATTATCGATGCAACCGGACGGAAACGATTTTACAGGCCGCACAAAAAAATGCAGGACTTTGTGTGCTGCCGCTTCGATTTGAACGTTTTTTTCAAGCCGGCTGTACGCAGAATGCACTGGATGAAGCCTTGTATCAAATGGAGCAGGAAACCGCTTCCACCGCGCAGGCAGAGGAACGGCGTATTTTCCGCAGTGCGCTGGAAAGGCTGGGGGGATGCCCTGCCGAGGAAGAAGAAACGCATCTTGCCGCCGCCGTTGAACAGCTGGGGCTTATGGAGCAGACGCTGCGCGCCACAGCGCAGGCGGAACGAAAGCTGTACCAGACCGTTGGGTTTTCGCTTGGCGGCGCAGCAGCACTGCTGTTGATTTAATAAAAAGGAACAATACAGCAATAAAGGAGAGAACCCTTAGGATGAATATTGATTTTGTGTTTAAAATTGCGGCGATCGGTATTATTGTGGCTGTGCTCAACCAGCTGCTGATCCGTTCGGGACGCGAAGAACAGGCAATGATGACAACGCTTGCGGGGCTCATTGTTGTGCTGATGATGATTATCGGGCAGATCAGTGTTCTGTTTGATACGATCAAGGATTTGTTTGCCCTGTGAAGAAATATGGATATTTTAAAAATTATGGCTTTTTCCGTCTGCCTTCTTGTTTTGTTGAGCATTTTAAAGCAATACAATCCGGGCGCTGCCATTCTTACAGCCTTGGGCGGATGCATCGTTCTGATCTGGTACATTTTGCGCACGGCACAGCCGATCGTAGAGCTTGTGAAGAATCTGTCGCGGCTATCGGGGTTCGAGCATCTGGACAGCGTGCTGAAGGCCATTGCGATCGCGATGCTGACGCAGAGCGCACAGGATCTTTCCCAGCAAGCCGGGCAAACGGCACTTGCAGGGCGCATCGAGCTTGCGGGGAAAGTGGCGGTTCTGGTCGCGGCTCTGCCGCTTTTTTCAGTGCTGACCGAAACACTGGTATCGCTTCTTGGCTGAAAAAAGCGGCTGCAGTGTTTTTTGTCGTGATGTGTGCGGGAATGCTTGCGCCGATTGCCTGTGCGCAGAGAGATCCGCCAGCAAGCACGCAGCCGCAGCTGCCGGAAATCCCGCAAGAGTGGAACGAGGTGCTGCAGGATGCACCGATGACAGCAGAGGAATTCAAGGCGATGAGCTTTTCGGATTGGCTTCAAAAGGCAGCCCTTCTTGTGCGCGCGCAGATACATAATCCGATCCGGCTTTTGGCAAAGCTGTGCGGCTTGCTGCTGCTTGCGGCAGTAGGGCAGGGGCTGTGTACCCCGCGCGCATCCCAGGAGCTGACGGAGCTTGTGGATATCGTATCGGCGCTCACGGTGTTTTCGCTGTGTATGACACCGATTTTGTCTCTTACGCAGGCATTCGGAAATGCAATCGATTCCAGCCGCACATATATTATTTCCTTTGTCCCGGTTTTTGCATCGGCGCTTACCGCCTGCGGACAAGTTGGAGGGGCTGCCTTGTACAGCGGCTTTTTCTTCGGCATTTCGATGCTGATTGCGGATGCTCTGCACCGGATCGGCATACCGCTTACAAGAATTCTGCTGGCGCTGAATGCGGCATCCACCGTAGGCGGAACGGTGGATCTTTCCAAAATGACGGCGTGTGTGTGCAAATGGATCAAGTGGCTGCTTTCTTTTTGTGCAACCGTTTTCGGCGCGTGCATTGGGCTGCAGACCATTTTTGCACACAGTGCGGATTCGCTGGCGATGAAAACCGGAAAATTCATTCTCAGCAGCAGTATTCCGGTGGTGGGGCATGCGATCTCGGACGCAATGGGCAGTGTGCTTTCGGGAATGAAGCTGTTAAAGGGAACCGTGGGATTTGCGGTCATTGCGGTTCTTGCGGCATCGTTTGTTCCGATTTTAGTGCGGTGCTTTGCCTATCACGTTGTTTTTTCGATTGGGGAACTTGTGGCGGCGGCAACCGGAAGCAGCCGCAGCGCAAAGCTGCTGTCCGGGCTTTCGGAATGTGTAAGCCTGTATATTTCAATGCTCTTTTTCTTCGGCCTTGTAGTGATCACATCTACGATTTTGATGATACTGCTTGGAAATGGGGGATGAACTATGGATTCGATCCGCGCGTGGGTGGCAACGCTGTGTGCGGCGTGCATTGCAGCTGGGATTTTGCAGCAGCTTTCGATCCGGCGTTCCGGTTTTTCTGTCATAAAACTTGTTTTGGCACTGTATATTTTAATAACCGCATTTGAACCAATCCGTTCGGTACGCACACAAGAAGAATGGTTTTCCGTCCCGAATGTCGATGTGCAGGCCGCTGTGCCGGATGTCGAGGCGGCTTCGATCCGTACTGCGGAAAACACACTGGAAAAAATGCTGGCAGGCGAGCTGACTCAGGCCGGAATTCCGGCAAAGCATGTCACGGTTATACTGGAGCAGATCAATGACAGCCTGACGGTAAACCGGGTGGAGCTGGAGCTTGCGGCAAAGGAAAACGCGGAAAGTGTACAAAAGGCGGTGCGGCGCTTTTTTGGAATCGAAGTACCGGTTATCATCAGAAAAGAGGAATTGAAATGAAACAGTACGGGCGCGAGCACAGGCAGTGGCAGGAAAAGTGGAAGGAACTGATTCAAGACCGGAAAAATCGACTGGTTCTGCTTGGACTGGTGGGGATCTGCCTGATTTTTTTTTCAGATCTTTTCGCGGGAGGATCGAATGTGCCGAAAACAAATGAAAAAGCGCAGTATCCGGATGCTTTACCGGATGTCGGTGAAATCGAAGAAAAACTCGCCGGAATGCTGGAGCGCGTTGAGGGCGTCGGGAAGGTGCATGTCATGATTACCCTGGAAAGCAGTGCAGAGACAATTTACGCCCTTGATGAACAGAAGGATACAAAAACATCGCGCCATTCCGAACAAGAAACGCCCGATCAAGCGGATTCCTATAAAAGCGAGCATATATTTATGGATTCTCCGCAAGGCAAACGCCCCTTGATTGAGACGTATCTTGAACCGGAAATACGCGGTGCCGCAATTGTCTGTGAAGGAGGAGATGATATCACGGTGATCAAGCGCATTACCGATTTGGTCTCTGCGGTTTTGGGGCTGGCAACCAATCGGATCTGCGTTACAAAAATGATTTAAACGGAGGAAAGCTATGAAAAGCGCGAAAAGCAAACGTCAACTGACGCTGTTGACCCTTGTGGCTGCATTGGGGGTTGCGGTGTATCTGAATTGGGAATATGCAAAAGCGGATGTCCCGTTCAGCGATCCGCAGCAGCAGCCGGTAAATGCAAGCACATCGGTGCCGATCGAAAAAACAAACAAGAAAGAGGAAGAATCGGCGCTGAAAGAACCGCTGCCGGATAAAAATTACGGTGACGCCCAGCTGGTCAGTGCAGGCGGAACGGAAAAATATTTCGAGCAGGCTCGGCTGACCCGCACCAAGACAAGAGATGAAGCGCTGGACAGCATGCAGAAGGCCTTGAAGAACGCGGCACTTTCGGAGGATGAAAAAAGTGCAGTAACCAAGACGCTGACCCATGAAATCAACAGCATTACGGTAGAAAACAGTATTGAAAATATGGTAAAAGCAAAAGGCTTTGTGGACTGCGTCGCCTTTGTGGAAGGCAATAAGGTGAATCTTGCGGTAAAAACAGGGGCAGAGGGTCTGACAGCCGGCGAAGTTGCGCAGCTGCGGGATATCGTTCTGGGTAAAACCGATACAACTGCGCAAAATATCAGTATCGTCGAAGTGAAATAAGTGTTGTGTATATGCAGATAAAATGATATAATAATCATAAATCGTTATGTGGAAGCATATACGCGCTTATAACGAATGCCCCGCGCAGCGTGGATATTACCTGCGCGGGGAATACCATAAATGCCCGCCAAGGGCAGGGAGGCTATGAAATGGACGTTACAAATTCCGGCAATATCGGTGGAAGTCTTCAGATTTCTACAGACGTTATTGCAAAGATCGCCAAACTTGCAACACTTGAAGTGGAAGGCGTACAGGAAGTTTCCTCCGGGAACATGGGTGTTAAAGGGTTATTCAATAAAGTCAATCTGCAAAGGCCGGTCGAGGTGCAGCTTACGGATGATGTGGCTGAAATTACCGTCAGCATCACCGTGTGCTATGGGCACAAGATCCCGCAGCTTTGTGCAAGGGTACAGGAAAATGTGAAAACAGCGGTACAGAACATGACCTGCATAACGGTTTCGAAAGTCAACATTCTTGTAGCGGGTGTGGCGCATGAAGCCGCTGGCCTTGACGCACAGTAACTTAGAATTTCATAACCCTCCCGCATCCGCAGGAGGGTTGTTTTTGTGAGGAATATCAATGAAAAGAAGAACTGCACGAGAAAACGCTTTTATTGCTGTGTTTGAAGCAAGCTTCAACGCAGAAAGTATGGAGGAAATTATTGCACAGTCGCGTGAAACGCCAGAATATGCGGTGGATGCATACGGCGAAGCCCTGATTGCAAACTTTTATGCGCATAGCAGCGAGGTGGAGGATGCCATCAAGGATAAGCTGAAAGATTGGTCCCTGGCACGGCTGCCGCGTGTGAATGCAACGATTTTGCGCTTGGCGGTCACCGAAATGCTGTTCAACGGCCGGGATGATATGGATAGTATCGTGATCAATGAAGCGGTAGAGCTTGCAAAAAAATATGCCGGGGATTCGGATTATCAGTTTATCAACGGTGTGCTCGGTGCTGTTTCCCGGGAAATGCACGGGGAGCAGAACAGCGTTTGCCCGCAAGAGGAACAGTAATATGTACACCCTGGGCATAGATACAAGCAATTATGCAACCTCTTTGGCCGTGTTTGATACACAAGCCGAAGAGGTTGTTTGCGACCTGAAACGCTTTTTGCCGGTAAAACCCGGCGAGCTGGGGCTGCGTCAGAGTGATGCGGTCTTTCATCATACGGCGGCTCTTCCGGTGCTTTTGCGGGAATTGAATGAACAGTTCCCGATTCACAAAATCGATGCGGTAGGGGTGTCGCAAGCGCCGCGTCCGGTCGAAGGCTCCTATATGCCGTGCTTTTTAACGGGGGTATCTATGGCACAGGGCATTGCGCTGGCGCGCAATGTTCCGCTTGTGCACACAACCCATCAGCAGGGGCATATTGCAGCTGCCCTTTTTGCAGCAGCCGGAAAAAAGCTGTTTCCCAAGCGTGTTTTGGTGTTTCACATTTCCGGCGGAACAACCGAACTGCTGCTGTGCGAAAACGCACAGATCATAAATAAGGTGGGCACCAGCACGGATCTGTATGCGGGACAGGCGGTGGATCGCATCGGCGTAAAGCTGGGCTTTTCGTTCCCGGCCGGGGCGCAGCTGTCTGAGCTTGCTGCACAGTGTGCCGATGAAATCCGGGCAAAGGTCAGCGTGAAGGGAACGGATTGCAGCTTTTCCGGGCTTGAAAATCAGTGTCAGGCGTTACTGGCACAGGGAAAAGAACCGGCTTATGTTGCCAAATACTGTTTGACCGCGATCGCGCAAACGGTGCTGTGCATGATCCGAGCGGCAAAAAAAGAATATCCGGATGCATTGGTTGTGTGTGCCGGAGGCGTGATGAGCAGCGATATCATTCGCGCACATGTCCAAAAGGCGGAACCGGCCACCTATTTTGTGCCGGGAAAGTATTCCAGCGATAACGCGATCGGGGTTTCGATTTTAGCTGCGAAGGAGGTTGGGGCATGGCCGATGTAATTACGGTCAGTGCGCTGAACCGGTATGTGAAAACATTGCTCGAGCGCGATCCGGTGCTGACGGACGTTGCTCTGCGCGGTGAAATCTCGAATTTTACAAACCACTATAAAACGGGTCATTTCTATTTTACGTTAAAAGATGAGCAGTGCGCGGTGAAGGCAGTAATGTTCCGCACAAATGCCCAGCGTCTGGCGTTTATGCCCCAAAACGGGATGCGCGTGATCGTGCGCTGCCGCATTTCCTTGTTTGAACGGGATGGCGCGTTCCAGCTGTATGCAGAGGATATGTTTCCCGATGGGATCGGCGCGATGCAGCTTGCCTTTGAACAGCTGAAAGAAAAGCTTGCCGCCGAAGGCCTGTTTGATCCGGCATGCAAAAAGCCGCTGCCGGAAATGCCGCGCGTGATCGGACTGGTAACGTCAAAAACCGGCGCTGCACTGCAGGATATTTTAAATGTGACGCAGCGGCGTTATCCCGTGGCGCATTTCCTGCTGGCACCGGTGAATGTCCAGGGCAGCGAAGCAGCACCGGAAATTGCCCGTGCGATTACCCGCCTGGATCAAAGCGGCAGAGCCGATGTTATTATTGTGGCACGCGGCGGCGGTTCGCGCGAGGATCTGTATGTGTTCAATAATGAACAGATTGCCCGTGCGGCATTTGCCTGCAATACCCCGATCGTTTCGGCGATTGGCCATGAGATCGATTTTTCGATTCTTGATTTTGTGGCAGACTTGCGGGCCCCGACGCCATCCGCGGCAGCGGAACTTGTTATGCCGGATCTTTCGGCTAAAATGCGGGAAATAAATCGAATTTATACAAATATTTGCAAAGAAATGCAAAATCGTGTGCAGGTATGCTATAATAGGATTCAAGAATGGCGTACATCGGCCGAGCTTGATGCGGTGCGCACGGCGCCCGCCCGCTGGACAGGGCATTTGCTGGATGCCCAAAATGCGGTACAGGCAGCAATGCAGGGTAAAATAAAAACAGCACGCCGGCAGCTGGAACAAGCGGCGGCTCTGTGTGAATCGCTTAGCCCGTATCAAGTGCTTGCACGAGGTTACAGCATTGTGCGATGCGGGCAAACAGTCGTGAAAGACAGCAGTTTGATGACCGTTGGGGATACAGTCAAAGTAAGCCTTTCCCGCGGACAGTTGGAATGCTGTGTCGAAAAGATTTTTCCAGAGGTTCAATCATGAAAAAAGGAATGACATTTGAAAAAGCAGGGCAGGAGCTTGAGGCGATTCTTGCCGAACTTTCCGATGAAGAAACGCCGTTGGATAAAAGCCTTGTCCTTTACGCCAAGGCAGCGGAATTGATTGCTTTTTGCAATGATACCATACAAAAAGCGCAGATCACGATAAATGAAATCGATGAAAAAAACGCGAATCTGCCGCAGGAATAAGGAGTGTGGGCATGGAATACGAAATGCAGTATGCACAATACTTGAAAACAGCCAATGATGCATTGGAAAAACAGGCGGAAAAATATTTCAATGCACATTCTCGCGTATCCCAAGCCGCGCGATACAGCCTGTTCGGCGGCGGGAAAAGAGTGCGGGCTGTGCTTGGCATTGCGGTATGTGATATGCTGGGCGGCAATCTTGAAGCGGCAGCATGTTATGCGGCTGGCGTGGAAATGCTGCATTGCTATTCGTTGATTCATGATGATCTGCCGTGTATGGATAACGATGATATGCGCCGCGGACGTCCTTCCTGCCATAAAAAATTTGATGAAGCAACCGCGCTTCTTGCAGGGGATGCACTGCTGACAGCTGCGTTTGAAACGCTTTCCGGCGCATGCGGAACACCGGAACAGAATGTGCAGGCGGTGTGCACGTTAAGCCGTGCAGCCGGTGGAAACGGTATGATTTGGGGGCAGGAACTGGATCTTGCCTTTGAAGAAAAAACGGCAGATGAAAAACAGCTGCAGGAAATTCACCGCAATAAAACCGGAATGCTGATCAATGCCGCGGCACAAATGGGCGCAGTTGCCGGAAATGCGGATGCAATGCAGCGCAAGGCAATCGAACAGTATGCCTTTGCTGTGGGAATGGTGTTTCAGATCGTAGATGATATTCTCGATGTTACGGCAACCGAGACGGAATTGGGAAAGCCGATCGGCAGTGATAAAGCAAACGGAAAAACGACGTTTGTTTCCTTGTACGGGGTCGAGCGTTCCCGTGAAATGGCCCGGCAGATAACACAGGATGCATGCGGAGCGCTTGCAAAAGCCTTTGGGGATAGGGCTGCTTTTTTGCAGGACTTTGCAATGCGTCTGCTGGAAAGAAACCACTGACCCGGATTGCGGGTTTAAAAGGAAGCGTCGGCTTTAAGGCGGCATGCATTTTATGGCGGCGCAAAAAAGAAATAAAAAGGATAAATCAGCAGGGGCTTTCCAAAGCCCCTGCACCGAAAATCCAAGTTTTTAGGAAAGGACGTGAATGACCACGCGTCTTTTAGATCATATTTCGTCTCCGGCCGATGTCAAAAAGCTGGACGACAACGAGCTGCAGAGCCTGTGTGACGAAATCCGTGCATTTTTGATTCAATCCGTATCCAAAACCGGGGGACATCTTTCGTCCAATCTTGGCACCATCGAATTGACGGTGGCACTTCACAAGATTTTCGAAACGCCGATTGATAAGATTGTATGGGATGTAGGGCACCAGTGCTATACGCATAAGATCCTTACCGGACGAAAGGATGGCTTTTCCTCGCTTCGAATGCTCAATGGAATTTCCGGTTTCCCGAATCCAAACGAAAGCACACATGATGCTTTTATTTCCGGGCATGGAAACACATCGATTTCGGTTGCGATCGGCATGGCACAGGCGAAAAAGCTGCGGGGAGAACCGGGAAAAGTAATTGCCATTATCGGGGATGGTGCCTTTACCGGCGGGATGGTTTATGAGGGTATGAACAATATCCGCAATCTGAACAATCTTATTGTGATCCTCAATGATAATAAGATGTCCATTTCCAAAAATGTCGGGTCGGTTGCCCAGTATCTGACGCAGCTGCGCACCAGCCCGCGTTACTTTAAGGCAAAGCACGATGTGGAATCCTTCCTTGACAGGATCCCGATCGTGGGTGCACCGGTAAAAAACGGCCTGAAGGGAACAAAATCCCTTTTGCGCAGGGCACTGTATCATTCTACCATGTTTGAAGAAATGGGCTTCCAATACGTCGGGCCTGTGGATGGGCACAATGTTATGGAATTGTGCACGCTGTTTTCGGCCTATCGGGATGAGCAGACGGCACCGCTTTTTATCCATGCACTTACGGTGAAAGGAAAGGGGTTTAGCCCGGCCGAGGAAAATCCCGGCGAATTTCATGGGGTATCGGCATTTGATATTCACCATGTTATGGATCCGGATGATGCTCCCGCAAGCTCGTTTTCAACCGTGTTCGGGCGTAAATTGGCCGCACTGGGCGATACCGACGTGCGCATTTGTGCCATTACAGCGGCAATGAAATATGGAACCGGGCTGCAATTCTTTTATAAACAGCACAAAAACCGCTTTTTTGATGTGGGCATGGCGGAACAGCATGCCGTGACATTTGCGGCGGGGCTTGCTGTCAGCGGGATGCTTCCGGTCGTTTCGATTTATTCTACATTTTTACAGCGCAGCTACGATCAGATTATTCATGATGTCAATCTTCAGAATCTGAATGTGCTTTTTGCAGTGGATCGCGCAGGGCTTGTCCCCGGTGATGGGGAAACCCATCAGGGCGTTTATGATACGGCCTTTTTAAGCGAGTTTGAAAAATTTAAGATCGTATCGCCCTGCAATTATGCAGAGCTGGAATATTGGCTGGAAAAACTGATTTCGGAACCGGGACCCAAAGCGCTGCGTTACCCGCGCGGCGATGAAGACCCTGTTCTGGCGCAGCTTGCCTGCACAGGAAAAGAGTATGATGTGTATTCGTATGGGGAAAATGCCCGTACGGCGGTGGTAACATACGGCGCACAGACAAAAGAAGTGCTTGCTGCGGCGCAGGCGGCTTTTGATGCCGGCACCGCAGTGGATGTGTACAAGCTTACGGTGGTGCATCCGCTTGCGGAACATATCAGTACGGAGCTTTCGCGGTACCAACGCATCCTTTTTGCAGAAGAAGGGATCAAAAGCGGCGGCATTGGGGAGCATCTGGCTGCGAAGCTTTTGCAAGCCGGTTCCCATGCGGATTACCGTCATATTGCCGTTCCGATCAAACGCCTGACACACGCAACTGCAGATGAACTGCGTGCCCTATTTGGGCTTGACGCAAAATCTCTTGCCGCAGTATTGACAGAACAAGGAGATATAAAGTGAAAATTCGGTTGGATCAATACCTTTGTCAAAATGGCATGGCACAGAGCCGAGAGCGGGCAAAGGCACTCATTATGTCCGGTATTGTATATGTCGGGGAAGAAAAAAGCGATAAGCCCGGTAATATGGTGGATGAAAACGCACACGTTGAAGTGCGCGGGCATGATTTGAAGTATGTAAGCCGCGGCGGGCTGAAATTGGAAAAAGCAATGGAGGTATTTCCGCTGACACCGAGCCAAAAGGTGTGTATGGATATCGGGGCTTCTACGGGAGGTTTTACCGATTGCATGCTGCAGAATGGGGCGGTGAAAGTTTATTCGGTAGATGTTGGGTACGGTCAGCTTGCATGGAAATTGCGGTGCGACGAACGTGTCATCAATATGGAACGAACCAATATACGCCATGTAACATCCGAACAGCTTCAAGAGCCGGTCGAGTTTTTCAGCGTAGATGTGTCCTTTATTTCGCTCAAGCATATTTTCCCGGTTGCGCGCGCAATTTCAACAGCCGATGCCGAAGGGGTGTGCCTGGTGAAGCCGCAATTTGAAGCGGGAAAAGAAAAGGTCGGGAAAAAAGGGGTTGTGCGGGAAGCACATACCCATAAAGAAGTGATCCAAATGGCATGCGGTTATGCGATGGAAAATGGTTTTTCGGTTTTGGGACTGGATTTTTCACCAATCAAAGGGCCGGAAGGAAATATCGAGTTCCTGATCCATGTAAGCAAAAGCGATGCCCCAACCGGCTTGACATCAGAGCAGATTGACCAGGTCGTTGCGCAAGCGCACAAAACACTCGGAAGGGTGAGCTGAGTGACTGTTTTTTTGATTCCGAACATTAGTAAGGAAGATGCGGTTTCTACCACACTGCGCGCCGTGAAAACGCTGCGTGCTGTAAATACAAAAGTGCTGCTCCCGGCTTCGGTGCAAGCATATTTCCCGGAAATGCCGGTTCATTTTATGGAAAATGCAGCAGCGTATCAGCAATGCGATGTGATCGTTACCGTCGGCGGCGATGGTACTATTCTGCATACGGCACAGCAAAGTTTTGGCTACGGCAAACCGCTTTTGGGCATCAACATCGGGCGAATGGGGTTTCTTGCCACGGTAGAAGCCGATGAAATGGAAAAGCTGGAAAGACTTGCAAAAGGGGATTTCCGCTTGGATCAAAGAGCACTGCTTTCGGTCACGGTCAACGGAAAAAACTGTTTTCACCAAACCGCGCTGAACGATGTGGTAATCGGTAAAAGCGTTTTGTCCAAAACCGTGGAAGTCCAAATTTTTTGCGATGATATTTTGGTGAATCACTTTCAAGGGGATGGCGTCGTGGTGGCAACGCCAACCGGCTCAACAGCCTACTCGCTTTCGGCGGGCGGCCCGATTTTGGATGCGCGCATCAACGCCATTGTGGTAACGCCGATTTGCGCACACAGCTTGACGAGTGCACCTTTGGTGCTTTCGGCAGAACGTAAACTCAAGATTACGCTTTCTGCGCCGCAGGAGCCGCATACAGCACTGCTGAGTTGTGATGGAAGAAATCCACAGACGATTTCCTTTTACGATACCGTAGATGTGACGCTTTCGGATAAAAGCATTTCTTTGGTGTGCTTTGATGAAGCAGATCAGTTTGACGCCATCGACACCAAACTGAAAGGACGATGAAAATGAAAAATGCCCGCCATAGTGAAATATTGAATCTGATCGAACAGTATTCCATTGATAAACAGGAGGATTTGCAGGAATATCTTCGCAAAAGCGGCTTTCCGGTCACACAGGCAACGGTTTCAAGGGATATCCGGGAACTTGGGCTTGTAAAGGCCGCTGCCGGGGATGGGCGGTATCGGTATGTTTCTGCCTCCGGCGCAGGCAAAAGCGCCCATTCGGTGAATCGGTTTGAAACGATTTTCAAAGAATCGGCGCTGAAGGCCGATTATGCCGGACATTTTGTAATGGTGAAATGCTACAGCGGCATGGCGAATGCCGCCTGCGAAGTTTTTGATGCAATGGTTTGGAACGATGTTGTCGGAACCCTTTCCGGCGATGATACGTTCCTGATTCTGATGCGTTCTGAAGAAGCTGCGAAAAATCTTGTCGACGAGCTGCTGAAGTACATCGTTCACTGATTTTCTCAGCGAGAGGTGATTTTTGTGCTGTATGAGATTCGAATTGAAAATGTTGCAGTGATCGAAAAGGCTGTTGCGGAATTCAGCAGCGGTTTTAATGTGTTATCCGGCGAAACCGGTGCGGGCAAGTCCATTCTGATCGATTCACTGAATGCAATTTTGGGAAACCGCACCTCCCGTACCTTGGTGCGCAGCCATGCCGCAAAGGCAATGATCCGGGCAGCGTTCCGCGATATCAGCACAAAAACCCAGGCAAAGCTGCAGGATGCGGGATACGATGTGGAAAATGAACTTTTTTTGTATCGTGAAATCACTGCGGAAGGAAAGAGTACATGTCGTATCAATGGGATGCCGGCGTCCGCTTCGGTTGTCCGGGATGTGTGTGAAGACCTTGTCAATATTCATGGGCAGCATGATAGCCAGAGCCTGATGAATCCGGCAAAGCATCTGGGCGTGTTGGATGCGTTTGCGCAAAACGAAAAGGAACATCAGGAATACTATGTTGTGTATAAGCAGCTTTGCCGCATAAAAAAAGAAATCGATTCCCTTTCCATGGATGAAAACGAAAAGGAACATCGTATGGAGGTTCTTCGTTTTCAAATCGAGGAACTGGATCATGCACAGCTGATCGAGGGCGAAGAAGAAGAACTGGTAAACCGCCGGAATTTGATTCGGAATGCGCAAACGGTGACAGAGCAGATGAATCTTGCCTATACGGCGCTGAGCGGAGCCAATGATTCCCCCGGTGCCGGCGAAATGCTGGGCGATGCTGCAAATGCACTGGAGCGCATCAGTGAGGTGTCGGAAGAATTCGGCTCCTTGGCAGAGCAAATAAGCGGGCTGTATTATAGTGCAAGAGATACGGCAAGTGAAATTGCAGGGATCTTGTCGCGGATGGAATTTGATCCGCAAATGCTGGATTCCATAGAAGAACGGCTGGATCTTTTGTACCAGCTCAAACACAAGTACCGCACGGATGTGCCGGGTTTGTTGGAATACCGCGCAAAAGCACAAGCTGAACTTGCAGGGATCGAAACAAGCGCGGAACGCTTGGATGAACTGTATGATCGGCAGGCGGAACTTTATGAAAAGGGCAAAGCCCTTGCCGACCGCCTTACGAAAACGCGGCTGGATGCGTTTCAGCTGTTTAATTCACAAATCAGCGAGGCATTATGCTTTTTGAATATGCCGGGGATCCGATTTACGCTTTCCCATAAAAAGGGCCCCCTTGCTGCCAGCGGGCAGGATTCGGTTGAATTCAATATTTCTACAAATCCGGGGGAAACGCCCAAGCCGCTTGCAAAAATCGCTTCCGGCGGCGAGCTGTCGCGTATCATGCTGGCGGTTAAGAGTGCGCTTGCAGATAAGGACGAAATCGATACGATCATTTATGATGAAATCGATACCGGAGTTTCCGGCCTTGCGGCAGAACGCATCGGAGAAAAACTCAAGCAGACGTCAAGCGGCAGACAGGTGATTTGTATTACTCATACAGCCCAAATCGCGGCACAGGCAGATAACCATTTGCTGATTCGAAAGAATGTAAGTAAGGATCGAACCTATACCGAAATCGAACCGTTGGATACAGAGCATCGGGTAAGGGAGCTTGCCCGCATGATTTCCGGTGATAAAATCACAGAACTGGCACTGGCAAATGCCCGCGAAATGCTTCATTTGGCAAAAGGTTGACAAAATCCAACAAAAAGACTATACTATTAAAAATTAAATGCGATGATAAGAACGAGTAGCTGCGAACGCTTCAGCAAAGAGAACCCCTGGCTGGTGAAAAGGGGAGTGGGGCACGCAGGGAATACATCTTGGAGCAGCGGGCTGAACCATTTGAAGTAGGCTTTGTCGGGTGTGCCCGTTACAGCGCAGTGTGTTTGTTCGACACACGGAGGTCGATTCTGTGAGGAATCGACGAACAGAGGTGGTACCGCGGATTTTCGCCCTCTGCCAGATTTATTTTGGCAGAGGGCTTTTTTTGCGCTCTTTGCCGTAAACACAAGGAGGCTGTTATGACAATTTATGATGAACTGGTCGCTCGTGGGCTGATCGCGCAGGTGACAGACGAGGAAGAGATCAAGGCACTTATCAACAATGGGAAAGCCACATTTTACATTGGCTTTGATCCCACCGCGGATTCGCTGCATGTGGGGCATTTTATGGCTTTGATGCTGATGCGCCGCCTGCAAAAAGCGGGGAACCGCCCGGTTGCTTTGATCGGCGGCGGTACGGGCATGATCGGTGATCCCAGCGGGCGTACCGATATGCGTCAAATGATGACACCGGAAATCATTCAGCACAACTGCGATTGCTTTAAAAAGCAGATGAGCAAATTTATTGATTTTTCGGACGGCAAGGCACTTATGGTCAATAATGCCGATTGGCTGATGAAGCTTAATTATATTGAACTGCTGCGTGAAGTGGGGCCGTGCTTTTCTGTTAACAATATGCTTCGTGCGGAATGTTATCGTCAGCGTATGGAAAAAGGGCTGTCCTTCCTGGAATTCAATTACATGATCATGCAGTCCTATGATTTTTATCATATGTTCCAGACGATCGGCTGCAATCTTCAGTGCGGCGGTGACGACCAATGGTCCAATATGCTGGGAGGAACGGAACTGATCCGCCGTAAACTGGGCAAGGATGCCTATGCAATGACAATTACCTTGCTGCTGACCAGCGAAGGCAAAAAAATGGGTAAAACGCAGAAGGGTGCCGTATGGCTCGATCCCGAAAAGACCAGCCCGTATGAGTTCTACCAGTACTGGCGCAATATTGATGATGCAGACGTTTTGAAATGTCTGCGCATGCTGACCGATCTTCCTTTGGAACAGATCAATGAAATGGATCATTGGGAAGGCAGCCAGCTGAACACAGCAAAAGAGATCCTTGCATTTGAACTGACAAAGCTTGTGCATAGCGAGGAGGAAGCGGCAAAGGCACAGGAAACGGCACGCGGAATCTTCAGTGGGGCCATGGATACGGCGAATATGCCTTCTACGATTCTTGCACCGGATGTGTTGAACGGGGATCAGATATCGGTGCTGGAGCTGTTGGTCGCATCCAAGCTGGCAGCAAGCAAAGGGGAAGCCCGCCGTCTGATCCAACAGGGCGGAATTTCTATCGAAGGTGAAAAAGTCACGGATATGACAGCTTGCGTGGAACGTTCGGCGCTTGCCAATGGTATCGTGGTGAAAAAAGGAAAGAAAATATTCCACCGTATTTCGCTGTAAGAATACGCGCAGCGCGCAGCAAAGTTTTCCTGCCTCGCAATAGGAAAAGGAAAGCCGAAGCTTTCCCGGCTTCGTGCGTATTCGGTGCAAAGGAAAAGCAAAATAAAAGGAACACAGGATCGTTCAAACGGCCTGTGTTCCTTTTTGTTATCTGGGTTTTGCCTCCGGCGTTACTTATGCACATCACAGGTGAGCAGACGTTTGTTCAAAAAATCCATCGCAAGTGCGCCCAGCGGAGCGGTAATCAGAATGGACAGTACGGCAATCGATAAAACGATTTGACCGCAGGGCATCCCAAGAGAAAGCGGAACCGAACCAATCGCCGCCTGCACAGTCGCTTTCGGCATATATGCAATCACACAGAACAAGCGTTCTTTTTGATTGAGATCGGTTCCGATCAGGCTCAGTAAAACTCCGGCGGAACGAAACAGAAGGCCGATCCCGATGATTGCAAAGGAAACAAGTCCTGCATGGAATGTAGCGCGGATATCGACCGCAGCGCCAACCAAAACGAACAGAAGAACTTCAGCCGCGATCCAAAGCTTGCTGAATTTTTGCTGAAGGCGGAGTGTTACTTGAGGGATGCTGCGATATGCCAATACGATCGACATGCTCATAACGGAAAGCAGACCGGAAACCGGAACAATATTTTTGAGCCATTCCTCACAGCTGAGAAGAAGAAAAGAAACACCAAGGATAATAATCACCTTTGTGCTGTTTCGGATATATTGCTGGGTGCGAAATTTGCTTTCAAAAAACATCGTAATCAAAAAACCGACCAGTGTGCCAAGCAAAAGCCCCGATACCATGGAAACAGGGATGCCGATCAAAGCGGAAAGCGGAAAAGAAGACCCTTGTGCCATTCCAATAAAAGAAGTGAACATAACGATGACGAAAACATCATCCAGTGAGGAACCGGCAAGAATCATTTGAGGAATATGTTTATCCGTGCCGCGCTGCTGTTCGATTAAGTTCACCATACGCGGAACAACAACAGCAGGCGAAACCGCGGCAAGAACGGCACCCATAACGGCAGCCTCTGAAACGGAAAGCTTCAAAAAAAGTGGAGCAAAAAGGATGCACGCTGAAATCTCAAACAGAGCCGGAACAAACGATAACAATATGGCCGGTCTGCCTACTTTTTTGAGATCATGAATATTCAAAGACAGTCCGGCCTTGATCAGAATGATAACCAGTGCCATTTTCCGAAGTTCTGCAGAAATACCAAGGATCGCAGGATCCAGAAAATCAAGAACATACGGCCCTAAAAGGATGCCGGTGAAGAGCATTCCGATTATACGAGGCAATTTTATTTTGTTGCAAATGGATGCAAAGGCCAATCCGACAAGAAAAATCAAAGAAACCGATGTAAGCATAAAACCCTCCTGAAAATAGAAAAGCCGATAACTTCTGCGATGATTATAAATCGTAAAAGTCATCAGCTTTAAAAGCGGTTACGGTAAACCGAGGGAGAACTTCATTCCCATGAAACTTATTATATAGGAAACGAAACAAAAAATCAAAGGGAAAAAGCAGTATTTAAAGCATCCATCGCAATATCGGAGCATTCCGCCCGGATCAGCAGGGAAATGTCGAGGTCGGATGTAGTAATCAGATAAACTTCAACGTCCACCTCCTGCAAAGCACACAGCGCCCGCGCAGCAACACCGCTGCTGGTAACCATATCTTCCCCAAACAGGTTGATCTTGCAGTATCCGCTGCTTATAAAGGGGATTTTTCCGCCTTCGGAACGATATTGTGCCACCACCTGCAAGGCAGTATCAAAATATTCGGATGAAGTGGTCAGGCTGAAATCGATGGTTGATTTCCGGGGCGCACTTTGGCAGATCATGTCAACACAGACATCGCGCTGCGCAAAATCAGACAAAACGCGAGAAAGGGCTGTTTTCAAATCTGCGTCAGTGAATGCGATCATCATTACATCAAGCTGCATTGTAATGCGGGTTACACCGTTCATGAAATACTCCTTTAATCAAGAATCAAAAACTCCGGTGAAATATTATTTTGCAATATCGTTTCAATATAAGCCCGGCTGAAAGCGGGGTAAGAGGCACGAACCCCGTGAAGGGCAGCCAGCTCGTCCGTATAGTCGCGCAAAAGGTATACGCGCCCGTTGGCATAATTGGCGTCGTAATGCATTACGGTAGGAATCGCATGCACATTTTCAATCAGCGTTTCACTTGTTTCATCGGGCTGCGTCGTCTTTACGATGTCGAATGTCAGAGTAATGCCGATCAGATTGGGTGCGGCGGACTGGAGAGAAACAAAATTTCCCAGGGAATAAATTACGGGAACACTTTTGCCGGATTCGGCTGCTGTCAGCCGTTCGATCGGCTGTACCACATGAGGCCCGGTGCCAATTATGATATCCGCTCCCCAGTCAGCAAGCTGCTGCGCCAGCACATGTTGTGCTTGGGTTGTGTCATGTGTCCCTTCTACACCCCAATGCACGCCCACGATCACAAGATCGGCGTTCTCTTTTGCGGCAAGAAGCTGCTGGTGCATCACATCCGTTTCTTTGGTGTAGATCACGTTTGCCGGTGCATCCGCCGGAGTGGGAAGGCCGTTGGTGTGTTCCGTATAAGAAAGATACGCAATCCGCACGCCGTTAACTTCTTGGATCGGGATATTGCTGTAATCTTCAGCACCGGAAAATAATCCGGTCGTAAGGACGTCCTCCGGCATGGAATCCCAAAAACGACGGGTTGCGGCAATACCGTCTGCGCCTTTGTCGTAGCAATGATTGTTCGATATCGAAAAAACACGCCAGCCGGCATCATAAAGGGCATTCCCCATTGCGGCAGGAGTGCAAAAGCGGGGGTAATTAGAAGGCGGGAATTCATCGGTAATCAAGGTTTCCTGATTGATCCAGTTGATATCGATATCCTGAATAAAAGGGCGCAGGTTTTCGTAAAGCGGGGCGAAATCATAGCCGTTGCCTCCGGCTCGGCGATTGGCTTGCATGTAAAGCCCGTTGTGGATCAAATTATCCCCGGAAGCCGAAAAGCGCAAGCGCGTTGTAATGGGAACCGCCTGCGGTTCCGGTTGGGAACTGGAAGCCGCAGCAGAGGTTTCTGGCTGCGGTGTGCTTTCGGGATCGCTTGCAGGGGCAGAATGGCCGCAGCTTGTCAATACTGCCGTGCACAGCACGGCAGAAAGCACAAACAGCGTTAATTTTTTGAATTTCATAAACCGATCACGTCCTTCATTGTATATAATCCGGCAGATTTTCCGGAAAGAAAAACAGCTGCTTTTACAGCGCCCGCAGCAAAAACATTTCGGGATGCGGCACTGTGAGAAATCGTTAGGGTTTCGCCCTCGCTGGCAAAAATCACTTCATGTTCACCGACAATGCTCCCTGCGCGAATGGCATGGATGCCGATTTCATGCGGGGAACGGGCACCGGTGGAAGGGCTGCGTCCATACATCAGCCGATACGGAAAAGGTGCCTGTTCCTGCAGCGCATCGGCAATCATCAGAGCGGTACCGCTGGGAACATCTTTTTTATGGTGATGATGCTTTTCAATGATTTCGATATCGCTTGTGGTTCCAATGGCGGCAAAAGCTTTGCGGGCCAGTTCCAGCAGCACATGGATGCCTTCCGACATATTGGCACTTTTGAGCACCGCGGTCGTATGGGAAAGGGCTGAAAGAAGCTGTTCCTGCTGAACGCTCAGTCCCGTTGTGCATATCACACAGGGAAGGTGATGAGATGTGCAGTATCGAACGGTTTCATCCAGTGCATCCGGTGAGGAAAAATCAATTAAAACATCTGCGTGGATCGTGTTTTCCGATATGTGGGAAAAAAGCGGAACGCCGCACGGCGTACCGCGCGGGTCGATCCCAACAGCGATCCGGCAGTCGGTTCGGTTCTGGACAGCCTGGCGGACGGCATATCCCATTTGTCCGTTGATTCCCTGAAGCATGATATCGATCATAGTCGGCTGCCTTCCTTATTATAATACATCAAATCATGGCTTTCGTTCAATAACCCAATATGTGATAAAGCACGGCGCAGCATGGCGCGATTTGATTCACTTAATTCGGTCAAGGGCAGGCGGCACGGCCCAGCCGAAACCCCGATCATATTAAGTGCCTCTTTCACAGGAATGGGGTTGACATCGCAAAAAAGCGCCCGGATCAGTTCCAGCAGACGAAGCTGCAGGGCAAGGCTTTTCTGATGCTGCCCGGCAAAGAAAAGCGAGCAGATTTCATGTGTTTCGCAAGGAAGCAGGTTGGCCAGCACAGAAATAACGCCGATGCCGCCCAGGGAAAGGATGGGCACGATCTGATCATCGTTGCCGGAATATATGGCAAGCTCGTCTTTGCAGAGTGCGGCGGTCTGAACAATGGAACTGATGTTGCCGCTGGCTTCTTTGACAGCGGCAATCAGGGGATGCTTTGCCAGCTGCGCATAGGTTTCCGGCTGAATGCATACCCCCGTGCGGGAGGGAACATTATACAGGATGCACGGCAAACCGGCGGCATCGGCAATCAGGCTGAAGTGACGGATCAGCCCGGATTGACTGGTTTTGTTATAATAGGGTGTCACAAGCAGCAGCGCATCGGCACCACACCGCGCTGCCGCACGGGAAAGCGCAACAGCATGCTGTGTATCGTTCGAGCCGGTTCCGGCGATAACCGGGATCCGGCCATCGACAAAAGCACAGGCGGCTTCGATCACATGTAAATGCTCGGTGCTGCTGAGAGCTGCGGATTCACCGGTTGTGCCGCAGATTACAACCGCATCGGTTCCGCAGCGGATTTGGTGCTCCAGAAGTTTTTGCAATGCGCTGAAATTTACGGTGCCATCTGCGTTCATCGGGGTAATCAGTGCGGTGCAGGAACCTTTGAAAATTATCTGCTTCATAAAATCATTCGCTTTCCGAAAGAATCGTTCCGCGAGAGAAGGCAGGAAAAATCAGTCCAGCAGGCCTTTTGCGGCAAGCAGCTCGGCTAAAAGAACGGCACCGCCTGCTGCACCGCGCAGGGTATTGTGCGAAAGACAAACAAACTTATAATCATACTGGGTATCTGGGCGCAGGCGTCCAATGGAGATTGCCATGCCGTTTTCTATGCCCCGATCCAGTTTCGTCTGCGGCCGATCGGGCTGTTCAAAGTAATGCAGAAATTGTTTTGGAGAACTGGGTAAATTAAGAAGCTGTGTCTCGCTTTGGAAATCATGCCATGCCTTCAGAATGTCTTGCTCAGAAGGCTTTTTTTCAAAGCTTGCAAAAACTGCGGCCATATGGCCGTCCGAACAGGGAATACGCAGACACTGTGCGGTGATGCAGGGCTGTTCCGCCGGGATGATCACACCATTTTCCAGATGTCCCCAAATCTTCAGCGGCTCTTTTTCGCTTTTTTCTTCTTCCCCGCTGATATACGGGATGCAGTTGTCGATCATCTCCGGCCAGGTATCAAAGGTCTTTCCGGCACCGGAAATCGCCTGATAGGTGCATACAAGGCACTTCGCAACGCCGAAATCCTGCATCAGCGGGTGAAGGGCAGGAACATAGCTTTGCAGGGAACAGTTCGACTTTACCGCAATAAATCCACGTTTTGTACCGAGCCTGCGCCGCTGGAAAGGAAGAACCTCCAAATGCTGTGGATTGATTTCCGGTATGATCATCGGAACATCCGGGGTAAATCGATGTGCGCTGTTGTTGGAAACGACAGGGCATTCTGCCTTTGCATAAGCCTCTTCCAGTGCTTTTATTTCATCGGTGTTCATGTTGACTGCGCAAAAAACAAAATCTACCTGCGCTGCAACCGAAGCCACATCCAGGGCATTTTGCAAAACCATGTTTTTTACTTGCGTGGGCATGGGGCAGGGCATCACCCATTGGCCGGACATTGCCTCGGCGTATGTTTTTCCGGCCGATCGGGGAGAAGCTGCAATGGCGGTGATCTGAAACCATGGGTGATTTTCCAAGATGGAAATGAGCCGCTGCCCTACCATACCGGTGGCACCGACAATTCCGACTTTATATGTCTTCATTTTGAAACGACCCTCTCTCGCTGTTTTATTTTATGCACCGGAATTTCAAAATTGAACCCGAAATGCTTCAATAAAAGAAAAAAACCGGCTTGAAAACCGGTGCAAATTGCAATATAATATATTAGATTGCTATTCGACCGCAATCGTAGCTGTCTTTTGCAAAATACTTTTTGTGGAAAGCGGCACTGCCGCAAATGCATCGTGCGATACGCTTCGGCTATGGTGCGAAAGCTGCCACAATCTATTTACTGATTATATTATCATTCCCATTCCATGATGTCAATGAAAAGAAGGCGGAACAATGCAGAAAAGTGATTTTTATTTTGAACTTCCGAAAGAGTTGATCGCACAGGAACCGTGCGATCCGCGGGATGCAGCGCGGCTGCTGTGCCTTGGACGGCAAAGCGGGGAGATCCAACACCGTGTTTTCCGTGAATTGCCGGCACTGCTGGAACCGGGAGATTTGCTGGTTGTAAATAATTCCAAGGTCCTTCCGGCACGCTTGATTGGACACAAGGATCAAACCGGTGCGGTATGTGAACTGCTGCTTTTGCATCAGGTGAAAGGTGATATCTGGGAATGCCTTGCAAAGCCGGGTAAGCGTCTGCATGTCGGGACAAAAGTTGTTTTTGGGGATGGCTCTTTAACGGCGGTCATCCGGGAAACAAAAGAAGATGGAAATAAGTATGCGGAATTTTTCTATGATACGCAGACGCTGTATGAAAAATTGGATGCATTCGGGAAAATGCCGCTTCCTCCGTACATTCAAAAACAACTGGAGGATCAGTCGCAGTACCAGACTGTTTATGCAAAGGAATTGGGAAGTGCCGCAGCACCGACAGCTGGGCTGCATTTTACGCCGCAGCTGATCGATACACTGAAAGCACAGGGCATCCGTTTTGCTGAAGTTACACTGCATGTGGGGCTGGGAACCTTCCGCCCGGTCAAAGAGGATAATATTCTGGAACACAAAATGCACACGGAATGGTATTCGATCAGTGAAGAAACTGCGCAGATGATACAGCAAACCAAGCAGGCAGGACACCGGGTGATCGCGGTGGGAACCACCAGCTGCCGGACACTGGAATCGGCCGCCGCAAAGTATGGAAAAATCGGCTGCTGCAGCGGCGATACGGATATTTTTATTTATCCCGGTTACGAATTCAAAGCAATCGATGGGCTGATTACCAATTTTCACCTGCCGGAAAGCACCCTGATCATGCTGGTATCGGCCTTCTGCGGGTACGAAAATACGATGCATGCATACCAAACAGCAGTAAAAGAACGGTACCGCTTCTTCAGCTTCGGCGATGCCATGCTGATTATATGAACGGTATGAGCGGGCTTCAACAGAAAGGAAAGCAAATCAATGTATAAGCTGATTAAAAATGAAGGAACAGCACGCCGCGGTGAATTTACCACCGTTCACGGCACGATTCAAACGCCGGCTTTTATGAATGTTGCAACAGCCGGCGCAATCAAGGGCGGCCTTTCGGCATTCGATCTTGCAAAAAACGATTGTCAGGTGATGCTTTGCAATACGTATCATCTGCATCTTCGTCCCGGCGATCGGAATGTTGCAAAGCTCGGCGGCCTTCATAAATTTACGCGCTGGCAAGGGCCGATCCTTACGGACAGCGGCGGATTTCAGGTTTTCAGCCTGTCCAAGCTGCGTAAGATCACGGAAGAGGGTGTGACGTTCAGCTCGCATCTGGATGGTCATCGCATCTTTATGGGGCCGGAAGAAAGCATGCAGATTCAGGCAAATCTCGGTTCGACAATCGCTATGGCGTTTGATGAATGCATGGAAAATCCGGCGGAATATCATTATGCAAAAGCATCCTGTGCAAGAACGGTTCGCTGGCTGAAACGCTGCAAAACGGAAATGGATCGACTCAAGCGCGAAGAAATCGCCGTGAATCCGCATCAGCTGCTGTTCGGCATCAATCAGGGATGCTGCTATGATGATCTTCGAGTAGAGCATATGAAAGAAATTGCCGAATTGGATCTGGATGGCTATGCAATCGGCGGCCTTGCCGTAGGCGAACCGAAGGAAGAAATGTACCGCGTGATTTCTTTGGTGGAAGAGCATATGCCTAAAGATAAGATCCGCTATCTTATGGGTGTTGGTACGCCCGGCAATATTTTGGAAGCGGTGCACCGCGGCGTAGATCTGTTTGACTGCGTTATGCCCAGCCGCAATGCGCGTCACGGCCACCTGAACACATGGAAGGGCATCATCAACATCAAAAATGCAAAGTATGAATTGGATGAAAGCCCGGTGGATGAAGAATGCAGCTGTGAATGCTGCCGCAATTTCTCGCGCGCGTACCTGCGTCATCTCTTCAAGGCAGATGAAATGCTTGGCATGCGCCTTGCTGTCATGCATAACCTGCATTTCTATAACACGCTGATGATTCGTATTCGGCAGGCATTGGATAACGGAACTTTTGATGAATTTTATCATCGCTATGTTGATGTACTGGATACGCGTATCTGATTTTGCGCAAAAGAGTAAATAAACTATAAAAGCGTAAACAAAACGCTTGCAAGTATTTGCTTTTTTCGATATACTTTATAGTAATGCTTATAAGGAGGAGTTGAATTTATGAGTCCCGAGACAACAAGTATGCTTATGACATTTGTGCCTTTGATCGCAATGTTTGCGCTGATGTATTTTCTGATGATTCGTCCGCAGCGAAAGAAGGAAAAGCAAACAGCTGAGATGCGCAATTCGATTGAAGTTGGCGATGGCATCACTACAATTGGCGGTATTGTTGGACGTGTTGCCAGCATCAAGGAAGATACCTTTGTATTGGAAACAGGGTCTGACCGTGTAAAAATGCGCTTCAAACGCTGGGCGATCCAGGATGTTGAAAAGCTTTCGCTGGATACCTCTGCCGACGCAGCCAAATAAAATTACAGCATAATAAAACACTCCCGTTCATACCTTTAGGTAAGGACATGGGGGTGTTTTTTTATGCAGAAAAGGAAAAAGATTTATGCGCTGTCGAAAAACAAACCGCATCTTTGGGGGCATATTGCAGCAGGTGCAGCGGTCGGCCTTGCAGCGGCAAGCCTTTTGTTTGCCGGTGCTGCATTCGTCATGTGCAAGGTGGATATCCCGCCGCAAATGCATACTGCAATTTCTACGACCTTGGTTTCACTTGCAATTGTTCCGGCGGCGTTGGTAATTGCGTTTTTAGAAGGCGAAAGGGGAATGCTGTGCGGTTTGCTAACAGGCTTTGGCTTTTTTGCCGTGATTTGGGTCGTGGCCTTTTGGGGAATGCAATCTGAGATTACGACGATTACCGGCATCAAGGGCATGGCGATGCTTCTTGCGGGAACCGTTGGGGGATTGATCGGAATGATGCTCAAGGAACGCCGCCGAAAAATTCATTGATGCCAATATAGACAGAATACAGTGCAATAAAAAACAGGCAGACCGATTCTGTACAAACCGTACCGAAAAAAGGAGAATAGAAAATGCGGGAACATATCCATTCCAAAACAGGAAAAATGAACACTTTGGCTTTCTTCTGCACGAAAAAAAGGGTGAATGCCCGCATCGTGATATTAGCGGTGATTTTGCTTGCAGGGATTTTCTGCGGCAGCGTGTGGCAGCGTGCATCGGCACATAATTCGTATTCGGCCTACTTTGCACAACAATATTTGACGGTACATCGAAGCGAAGGCTTTCTTTCGATCGTATCCGCAGCCTTTTTTTCGTACATCCTGATTGCCACGGTGGTTCTTTTTTTCAGCTTTTCCTGTATCGGATCACCGATTTTGTTTGGAATTGCTGCTTGCTATGGAGTTTCGATCGGCCTGATCGTATCGTATTTATATAGCGCCTTCGGGCTGCGCGGTTTGCTTGCAAATATGCTGTTGTTCCTTATTCCTCATATGATAGCGGCGTGTTCGCTTGTGTGTTTTCTTGATGTTGGCATTGCGGCATCCTCTGCGCTGTTTTATATTCACATGAAAGGATGCGTTTCTTCCGGAACAAGCACAAAAATAAATGCCTGCTTTCGCAGCTTTCTGATCACATTATGCGGCATGTTTGCCGCCGCTTTTATAAAGGGGGCGCTGTGTGCTGTGTTTGCTCCTGTGCTGCTGAAATAAGCAAATCCGGATTTGATGCCGTCTGCGGAGTGAAAAATGTGGATTCGGCAGATCGAAAACACCCCCTGACTTTGGCGGAATCAGCCCGAAGTCAGGGGGTGAAAAAAGCAATATGGGATACGGCTGCCTGCACAAGCACCGGCGGAAACAGTGTCAGCTGCGAGGGATCGGCGGAACCCCGGTGGCGTATATGCGGCAGCTTTCGTTTTGATACACACACGGAAAATATTGCTGCAAAGCATCGTCAAGTGCACTGTACAGCTCGGCCAGTTCCGGGGTAATGGCACTTTGCTGCAGGGAATACAGCAAATATGTGATTCCGTGCTTTTGGCAGATTTCGAGGATTTCCTGCTTCGAAGAGTTTTTATCGAACAGAACGGTATTCTCTTCCAGACGGTGCTGGATTACATTCAAATCGACACCCATGTTTGTTTCTGCGTACTGATAGCCTTCCATAAATGCCTGACGGCCGCTCAAAGCGGAGTAAACATTGGACAGCCCCTCTCTTCGAATACCGGTGTGGATTCGATTTGTGGCAAACATATCATCAGGAGACGTGTTTTCGTAAAGCCACCTTGCCGCGTTTTCATCGTCGGCAATCATGACGCTGACCGTGGGATAGTAATTGTATTTTTCCAAAAGTCCCAGATTCCTGCCGAATTGCAGGATACCGCTGCCCACTAGGTGAATATAGAAAAAACCGCTGGACAGCACGCCGATGGTACACAATACGCCGGCAGCCGTAATCCATATCCTGCGAATGACGGGATGATCCGACTGCTTGGCTTTGTTCCAGTTAAGCGTATCAAGACGTCCGCATGCCAGCATATTGATGCAGAAAATGGCCAGGAATAGGAAATAAAGCTGGCTGAAATGAGGATGACGGAACAAATAATAAGCCAAAAGCCCTCCGGCTGTGCAGGCGTGCAGAAACAGATGATCGGCATCCAAATGAAAAAGATTTTTTAATGCATACCACAAACTGCTAAGATACAAAAGGAATTGTGCCGGTGCGGAAAGGAATGTCTGTACAACATATAATACCGGAATGAGCAGATAGTACACATCCAGACGATAGCACCAGACCTGATACATAAATCCGGCAAAAGGGCCGCGTTCGAGTGTTTCGGAAACAGAAAAAGAAACACTGCTGTTTGCGCCGGATGAAAACAGAAGCCCGTACAGTAAAAAGAAACTGCCCAGAATCGCAGCGGAAAGAAGGATGCCGCGGATCCCGGCTTTTTTTTGCAGCATAAGGAACAAAACCGTAAGGGCAGAAGCAATACAAACAATGGCGGCAACCGGCCCTTTGCCAACCGCAAGAAGAATAAATGCCCCCGTAGTGAAAAGAAGATATCGAAGGCTGACTTTGAATTTCTGACGGGCTGCATTTAGAAAGAATCCGGCATAACAGCAAAGAAACAGGATAGCCGTAGCCTGTGCGTTGCTGTTGGTGATAACGTGCTCCAAGTTGGTGTTGTTAAAAAGGGAACGCCCATTTGGAAGCGCATACCATAGGCTGGCGCAGCTGAAAAGAAACATGGAAAAGGTGGAAAGCAAGACAGCAAGCGGCCGATCGCCGTATAAAAAACGGGCAAAAAGAAAAAGGCAGGAAACCAATGCAAGCAGCACCATGGGCGTAAGATACATTCCCACGATGTCATAAGCGGGAATGCCGGAAATCATCGCAAGGATGCCTGCCACCATTTCGGTAAGATAATGATAGGTAAGACGAACATTGTAAAATCGGATATCCTGCGGAGGAAAAGCCATAGCAAAGGAGTTGGCGTTGCCGACATTCCAAAGAAAATCCTGGCTGAGAAGAAGCTCTTTCACAGCGGCGGGGTGTGCGTTTTTTACAACAGCAGAAAAGCTGTAAACTAACAGCAGAGTGCAGAACAAAAGCAGCAGCAGCCAGCGGTTGGGCGAAAGATCCGAAAGATGAAAAGAAACCCGGTATCCGATCGAACGCTGTTTGTGTTCCTTATAAATTTCAAAAAGCTCAAAGGCGGAAACGGCTAAGGGCAGTATCCACAGCGCATAATACAAAAAATGGATCCGCATACACAAACAGTATAAAACAGTCAGGAATCCAACACCGCCAACCAGCATGGCCGGAAAGCGAAAGAGGGGGAAATCCCGATCCACACCCGATAATTTGCTGATAAAGCGGCCGGGAAGAAGAATGTAAAAAACCAAAACCAGCAAAAACAAGGGGAATTGCCAGATGCGTGCGCCGCTATGCGCTGCAAGCAGGAGGTAAAGAAAAACGCAGAAGATGCAGTAAATCGCTTTCGTGCGCGGCAGACCAACATAACAGGTCTTTATAAAAGCCTTGATTGATTTCATTGGGGAAAACTCCTTTTCTTTTATTGCAGGCGACGTTACCTCTAAAAGCGGAAAACGCACGGGAATACACTATGTTTTTGCCAAAGCGATTCCAATCAAACAGGGGGTATCTAAAAGTATAACACAAAAGAGGAAGGGTAAAAAGGATTGGCAGAGAAACTTTTGCATTGATATGAAAAAATCCCCGTCAAGATTGACGGGGATGGAGCTAGTGATCCGATTCGAACGGACGACCTGCTCATTACGAGTGAGCTGCTCTACCTACTGAGCCACACTAGCATATAGGGTCTTTGGATTTTGTTTTGCCAACGCCTGAAGTTTCAAGCGCCTTAATCTATTATACACATTTTTTTCATTTCGTCAATAGTTTTTTCAAAAATAAAACGATAACACGGAAAAGAATCTCGCATGATGCATCCAAACGCACAACACAGCAGCATGCATACCGGGCACGATTCTGTGTTTTCATACAGGGAACCCTCCGTTTTTTTCTGCACAAACGGAGGGTTCCATAAAGTGATTTTCTTAGTCTTCTAAAGCGGGTGCGGCTGTTTTGAACTGTTCCATACGCCGGCGCCATGGGCCGAAGCGATAGGCCAGCACTGTAATGCCGGCACCGATCATCCAGGAAATCAACAGGGAAATGAAGGTCGATTCCGGACGGCCCGTGGGATATTCCGCACTGCGGGTAAAGTGAGCAATGGCATAAGCCAGAGGAACACGCAGGATCGTTGTGCTGATGATGGAAATCCACATGGGGGTAAGTGTATCGCCTGCACCGCGCATAACGCCGGAAAGGCACTGGGTAATAGACATCGCAATATAGCCGCATGCAAGGATACGCATCATGCGCATGCCAAGGTCAACCAGCTGGGTAGTTTGGGTAAAGATGCTCATCAGTCCACGACCGAACAGCAAAAGCAAAACAGTCAGCGTAGCCGAGATCCCAACGGAGATAAGCGTGCCTTGCTTCGCCCCGCGATGAACCCGATCAAGGCGATGCGCGCCAACATTTTGCCCGGTATAGGTTGTCATAGCCTGTCCAAAGGTGAAGTTCGGCATCATGGCAAAGCCGTCCACACGCATAACAATAACATTGCAGGCAATAACCATTTCGCCAAAACTGTTCGTAAGCGATTGTACCACGATCATCGCCATGGAAAAAATTGCCTGGGTAATACCGGAAGGAACGCCAATTCGAATAATGGAAGAGAGCACGGTTCCGTGAGGTTTTAAATGCAGCCACTTCAGGTGGAAGATATCCTGCATCCGCATCAGCTTCCACATGCACAAAAGGGCAGAAAAAGTTTGGGCAAGCACGGTTGCCAAGGCTACGCCGGAAACACCCATGTTAAGGGAGCCTACAAAGAACAGATCCAGCAGCACATTCAAAACGGCGGAAACAAGCAGGAAGCCCAAGGCCGAAACACTGTCGCCTAATCCGCGCAGGATACCGGATAAAATATTGTAATAGGCAAACCCGGCAATGCCCAGAAAATAAATGGAAAGATAGCTGTCGCACCAATCAATAATGGATGCGGGGGTTTTTAAGAGCTCAAGCATCGGGCGGGTGATCAGCAAACCCAATGCGCAGGTGATCACCGAAACAATCGCAGAAAGCGTAATGCAGTTTCCGATCACAACCGATAGCTTTTCGCTGTCTTTTGCGCCGAATCTCTGTGCGACAAGGATTCCGACACCGGTAGCAACACCCACAAAAAGGGCAAGCAGTAAATTAAGGATCGGGGAAGCACTTCCCACAGCAGCAAGAGCGTTGTCGCCAACATAATGGCCTACAATGATGGAATCCGCAGTGTTGTAAAGTTGTTGTGCCAGATTTCCGATGAGCATAGGAATTGCAAATTCAGCAATTCGTTTCCAAGGGGCACCTTGAGTCATATCATGTGCCGAAAAGAGATTGCGCAGATTGGTTGCAAGGGAGCGTTTTTCCATAAATGATAAAACCTTCTTTCTGAATTGGATTTTCTGGATAAAATAGAGAACATCATCTCAGGGAAGGGAACGGTTGCCATAAGCACTTAAAAATAGCAAGCAGAACTTTTGTATTCCGGCATGCGCTGGGATAGATGCGGCAAGAAACGCATTCCGGGCAAAACAGGGAAACAGTATAAAAAGCGGAAAGAATTTGAGAATTCTTTCCGCTTTGCCGACAGCAGGATTATTTCAAAAAGCCTTCCACGATTTTTGCTTCTGCCTGCTCCAGGGTAAGCCCAAGGGTCTGCAGCTTCAAAAGCTGCTCGCCTGCAATTTTGCCGATAGCTGCTTCATGAATCAAAGCGGCATCACCGGAATTTGCCACAAGCTGCGGAGACGCAATCACTTTACCGGCGTCTACAATAATCGAATCGCATGCCGAATGACCGGTACAGCGTGTATTGCCTTCAATGCAGGAACGATAAAACTGTTGGGATTTTCCCTTGGCAACAGAGCGTGAAATCAAATCAACACCGGCGTCTTCCCCGTTTAAGAAAACCTTAAAATCGGTTTTTGCCTGCTGCACACCGTCGGTCAAAAGGCGCTCGTGGATATACAGCTTTGCATTCGCTGCCAAAGTGGCGCGTGTCGTGCGGTTTGTGTCATCCACACCCCCAATTTGGGAAGTGTCCATTTCCAATACAGCACCTTCGGCAAGCGTTGCTTCGGTAACCGGGTCAATGCTGCGTTTACCGGAGCCATCGCCGGAGCCGACATGCTTTTCTTTGTAAAGCACATGGGCGTTCTTTCCCAGATAAAAATGGTGAATGCCGCTGTGACGTGCCGGCTCATTGCTGTCGTTGTGAACGCCGCATCCTGCCACGATCGTTACATCGGCACCTTCACCAATAAAGAAATCGTTATACACAAGATCATCGATACCGCCTTGCGAAACGCAGGCAGGGATGGAGACGGTTTCGCCTTTTGTACCGGGAAGAACATGGATTTCAAGCCCCGGTGCATCCCGTTTCGGTTCGATTTTGATGTGTTCCGTCGAGCGCATTTGGGAACAGCTGCCATTTTCGCGGATGCTGAAAGCACCGGAGAATGCGCCTGTCCAATCCGAGATCACACTCAAAAGATTTTCGGTAATATGGTTCATTACAGTCGAACCTCCTTTGTCGGGCAGCGTTCACATCCGGAAGAGTTTTTCAGCAGCTCCGGAAGGATTTCATGGCACGAACCTTTTTTCTGAACTTTTCCGTTTGCTAAAACTACAATCTCATCCGCAATGGAAAGAATGCGTTCCTGATGCGAAATAATCACAAGCGAACCGTTAAGGCCGCGCCGCAGATCGTTAAACACATCGATCAGCCCAGTGAAGCTCCAAAGGTCGATTCCTGCTTCCGGTTCATCAAACAACATAAAACGTGTGCCGCGCGCCAGAACGGTTGCAATTTCAATTCGCTTGATTTCACCGCCGGAAAGGCTTGCGTTGATTTCACGATCCATATATTCGCGGGCACATAAGCCGACCTTTGCCAAAAGATCACACATTTCGTTATGGGATAACGTGCCGCCGGCAGCCAGTTCCATAAGATCCCGAACCGAAATGCCTTTAAAGCGGACAGGCTGCTGAAAAGCGTAGCTGATTCCGCATTGTGCGCGCTGCGTGATATCAAAATCGGTAATGTCTGTGCCGTCTAAAACTATTTTTCCGGATGAGGCCTTTTCAATGCCGGCAATCAGCTTTGCCAGCGTTGTTTTGCCGCCGCCATTCGGCCCGGTTACAACAACCAGCTTGCCATCGGGAATTTCGAGGTCTAACCCATTGATGATAGGTTCACCCTCCGGAGAATTCCAGAAAAGATTAGATATTGAAAGCATATGTGAAATGATCCCTCCTGTGAATCACAGAATTTAATTTTAACATAATAATTATACTCTATTTTTTATCGTTGGCAATAGGCAGACTGCGCACGGGATGCAATAAAAAGGATAACCCGGCACCTTCGCAAGGCTCTGAAAGGTACAGGGGCATTGGTTCGAATTCAAAGAAAGGATAGGATCTGCCGATATGCGTTATCCAAAAAAGAAAAGTCGCTGGCCTGCATGGAATATTCTTCCAGCCGATTGCAGCAGGCTTGGATTTTGGATTGCAGGGCAAAGGCCTGAACCAATAATTCAGCCGCAGCGTTTTGGTTGAAGCACAGACGCTGTCGGCGCACATCAAGGCCGCGGGTATTGCAAAAGCGGGTAAAAGGGATCGACTGTATCGGCTCAGAGGGAATCGCATGGTATGAATTGCATGTTGTGAAACACAGGCGCAAAGCCGGAATAAACAGGTGATCGATTTTGTCATACGGATGCATCGGACAGTAACAGGTAATAACCGAATGCCCTTTTGCCAGTGCCTGTTCGCGCAGCGCGGAAAGAAGAATGCGTCCAACGGTGCCATAAGGGTCATTCAATGCGACAAATTGATCGGCAAGGGAAAAAGCGGTGCTTTTTAAGAAGGGGTCGCCGTGTAAAGTACATATACTTAACAGCCTTGCTTTTTCATGGGAGGGCTGGCAGGCGGGTGGAAGATAGCGGCCGGAAAGGGTGTACGCATAATCGCGCACCATTGCGGTGTCTGTACACGAAAGAACAAGACGCTGATTTTCTGCCAACAGGCTGCCGGCGGCTGAAATGCAGCGCAAAGCGCGCTGCGTCAACGTTTTTTGCGCTGTATGAAGGGCGGTGATTTCCTCTTTTTGAGACTGTATTTTGCTTTTGTCAATAGCAGAAGAAAGCGAAATAACCGATTCAGCTGCGATGGAATAAGGGGGTTCTTCAGCATGGGGTGATGAAGCAGAAACACCAACGAAAAAAAGAAAAAACACCGCCCTTACATTATGTAAAGTAAAATAGCTTTACAGTATGCAATGGCGGCGCAGTGTCGGAATTTTGCGGGTTCAGCGGGAATTTTTTTGATCGAGACGTTCTTTGAGGCTTTTATAGGCGTTGTACAAGGCGATCGAATCCGGATGCCCGCAATAGGCAATCGTACCGGGCTGATTCATGATGCCAAGATATTGATAGGCTAACACTTCATCCACATAGGGAGAAACCTGCCGGAGCTGGGTTTCGATTCGATCGATCGCGGCAGGCAGCAGCGCGCTTGTGTACACAGTGCCTTCAAAGGTAAACAGCTCCACATCCGCCCAAA
Source organism: Ruthenibacterium sp. (assembly GCA_020025255.1). Taxonomy (GTDB): domain Bacteria; phylum Bacillota; class Clostridia; order Oscillospirales; family Ruminococcaceae; genus Ruthenibacterium. Next base: position 38,879 of record JAHHSK010000006.1, read on the forward strand.
GCTTTGCACGTCCGGCTTTATCGTGTGCGATTTTCAGCGCTTCATAATATGGTGCGGTTTCATCCGGCTGTGATTTTTTTACCCCGACTTCATCCTGATAGGCGATAAAATCGGCATGCAGACGTTCCAGCTGTGAAATATACACATCATCGGCTGAAAGCCGGTTTGTTCCGTAAGGGGCGATCATTACGCGAAGCTGCGGGTCAAAGCTTTTGCCGAAATCGGAATAAAGGTTCACATATCGCATGAAATCTTCGTCAAAATATTTGCGGATGCAGCTTTCATCCGGCAGATACCAGCCGTAGAAGCTTTTGAATTTTCCGTATAGGGCATAAAGCTCTTCCATAGCACGAAAGGCGCGCTTTGTCACGGCGGGATCGATCATATTATCCCGTGTGTGGGTCCATATGCCGTAATAGCCTACAGACATAAAAACTTTCATTTCACATTTTTCGGCTTCATCCATTAAAATTTCAATCGCATTTTCACAGCCAAAATCAAGGGCGGGCGGATAGATCTTTGTTTTGAAATAAGCCTCCTCAAACTCTTCGGTTACAAGACTTGAGCAAAGAAGAACAATGTATTTCATACCAAGGGATTTCATTTCGCGTACTTTGGCGCGCCACTGTTCGGCTGAAAAATGGCGGCAAATCGGATTCCAGTATTTGCCTTCCAGCATGTTGTGATGCTGGAATTCGAACCAGCTTCCGGAAATCGTTTTGATCATCGCGTTTCATCCTTTCTTGAAGAAAGATTTATTATCCCTATTTATAAAATAAACAACTTATGAAGTCAATAGCATCAAGAGGGTATATTAAAAAGGACAAAAGAAATACAAGAATGATTAAAAATAGCGCTTTTTGTTACATCATTCTATAACGGTATGGAGCGGTTGCTTCGCCGCATTGTATCACAAAGGAATTGTTTTTTCATAGGATACTGCACCTGACACACAAAAAACAGTTTGGTTGGCTTTTCAAGAAATTTTTTCGCAGGATTTGAAATCAGGTCAGCAAAACAAGCAATAGACAAATGCGGGCATAAAGTGGCATAATGTATTAAATATCGTTAAAAAAGACAATTTGAAAAGATGTCAAGAAAGGGGAGCTTTGTGATGATACAACCTATTATGAAGGATGCTGTATTCCTTGGACAATGTGCGCAAGATGCATCCATATCGGATCTTGGTATTGCACAGGATCTTTTGGATACGCTTGCCGCACATAAGCAAGAGTGCGTGGGTATGGCTGCAAATATGATCGGCATAAAAAAACGCATTATCGTATTTGATGATAACGGCGTATATCGGGTCATGTTCAATCCTGAAATCGTAAAGAAAAGCGGCTTGTATGAGGCAGAGGAGGCATGCCTTTCCCTTAGCGGCACCCGTAAGACAAAGCGCTATCATTCGATTAAAGTGTGCTATCAAAACGAATTGTTTCAAACACGCTTTAAGACGTATACAGGCTGGACAGCGCAAATCATTCAGCATGAAATCGATCATTGCAGCGGGATTGTGATTTGATGCTGCGGCGCAGGGGCTTTGCGCCAAACCATGCAAGGATACAGGGTGCTGTTTGCAAACAGCAGGAAAGAGAAAGGTCGGAATTATTTCTATGGCAAATCAAAATAAGCTGAAAATTTTCGATGCGGCTAAAATTCTAAGGCAGATGCCGCTGAATGGGCCTTTGCCCGATAACAGAGAATTGCTGAAAACAGCGTTTCGTGTGGCCTGGCCCTCCACATTGGAATCCTTTCTGGTTGCATTGGTCAGTGTGGTAGATACGATTATGGTGTCTACATTGGGGGCAGCCGCAATTGCGGCGATCGGCCTTACCGGGCAGCCGAAATTTATCTGCCTTGCCGTTTTTATGTCGCTGAATGTCGCTGTCAGCGCATTGGTTGCGCGCAGACGCGGAGAAGGCGATCGGGAGGGGGCAAACCGCATTTTGCTGCAATCGATTCTGATTACAGCAGGCCTGACGCTTCTTGTCACTACTCTTGCTATGATTTTTGCGGAACCGATTCTGCGGCTGGCTGGCACCAATGAAGATACGCACGAAATGGCAACGGCTTATTTCCGCATCATCATCGGGGGACAATTTTTCAACGTGATGAATATGGTGATCAATGCGGCACAGCGCGGTGTGGGAAACACGAAAATTGCCATGAAGACCAATGTCGTCTCCAACCTTGTCAATATCGTGTTCAATTACTTACTGATTGGCGGGCATTTTGGATTCCCGGCATTAGGCGTCAAAGGCGCCGCGATCGCCACGGTGCTTGGAACGATTGTGGCATGCGCAATGGCAATTCGATCGGTAAGTGATCCGAACGGATTCCTGTATTTGTTTTATGAGAAAAAGGTTCCGAAATTTGAAAAGGAAACGATCGGTACGATTGTCAATATCAGCTCGTCAACATTGGCAGAACAGTTGTTTTTGCGGCTTGGCTTCCTGATGTATACCATGATCGTTGCGCGCCTTGGTACAAATGCTTTCGCTGCGCATCAAATCGGCATGAACATTCTTACCATTTCCTTTTCGTTTGGCGATGGCCTTTCCGTTGCCGCTGTTTCGCTGGTGGGCAGGAGCCTTGGCGAAAAACGGCCGGATCTTGCTAAAGTGTATGGCGGGTTTTGTCAGCGGCTTGGCTTCCTTTGCTCGCTTGCAGTTGCAATTATTTATACGACGCTGGGAAATCCGATTTTCCGATTGTTTTCGGATGATCCGGAAATCCTGAACTATGGTGTGATGATCATGCAGTTTGTATCGATCATTGTGTTTTTGCAGATTTCACAGGTCGTTTTCAGCGGCTGTCTGCGCGGCGGCGGGGATACGCGGTTCGTTGCCCTCGTTTCGCTGATCAGTGTTGCGTTGATTCGTCCGCTTTCCGGCTGGCTGTTTGTTTATCCGCTCAACTGGGGGTTGTTCGGTGCCTGGCTGGGGCTTGCCTTGGATCAGATCACGCGTTTGCTCCTGACGCGGTGGCGTTTTAAAAATGACAAATGGCTGAAAATCAAAATTTGATGAATGCTTTTGGCGGGAAGCCGTAATGAGCGCGGCGATTGCACAAAAAGGGAGAAGGGTGCAGCACCTTCTCCTTTTTTGCAATCGGGATGCTGAGGGGAACGCAGGTGCGGTTTCCCGGCTGCATGCAGGGCAGAGCATGCTCGCGGTGCTTCAAAAACGGGTTTTGATAAAACAGCATTCTTTTGCAGCATTGCCGGATGACGGCAGAGTTGAAAGCAAGCGGCTGCAACCGGATTGTGGAAAATGGGGCTTGCCTGTGTTTGATGTATCCAAAGCGAAACAGATGTGGTAAAATAAAAGCAATATCTTTCTTTCGGAGGAGAACACATGAATGTATTCGATATCATAGGCCCGGTGATGATTGGGCCGTCCAGCTCCCATACAGCCGGGGCGGCACGGCTTGGGCTGGTGGCCCGTTCGCTGCTTGATGCACCGGCGGTATCAGCGGAAATCCAATTACACGGCAGCTTTGCCAAGACCTATCGGGGACACGGAACCGATAAGGCGCTGGTTGCGGGGATCCTGGGAATGAAGCCGGATGATGTCCGTCTGCGCGACAGCCTGCAAATTGCCGCACAGCAGGGGCTTTCGGTTGCGTTTATTCCAACCGTGATCGAAAATGCCCACCCCAATACAGCACGGATCTCTTTGTGTGATGCAAAGGGGAATCGAATCAGCATCCAGGGAGCTTCGGTCGGGGGCGGGAATATTCTGGTGACGAAAGTGAATGGAATGAGTGTGAAGATCAGCGGGCAGTATACTACGCTGATTGTGCTTCATAAAGATGCACCGGGAACGATTGCAGCCGTAACCGAAGAAATGAGCCGGCGGGGGGTTAATATCTGTAATTTCCGCCTTGCACGGGCATCCAAAGGCGGCATAGCCATTATGACGATCGAAGTGGATGGCACACTGCAGCCGGATATGCAGGAACGCATTTCTAAACTGCCGAACGTGATGAACTGCACATTACTTGCGCCGATGTGATTTACAGTAAGGAGGTGATCGGATGAGTTTAAAATATGATTCAATAGCCGGTCTGATCGACGCGGCCAAGGAAAACGGATGTAAAATCTCAGAGCTTGTGCTCAAGCAGCAGGCAGAGGAAATGGAACAGCCGGAAGATGTGCTTTATGCACAAATGAAAAGCAATTATGCCGTTATGGCAGAATCGGTAAAGGAAGGGCAGAAGCCGGGGGTTGTTTCCACAAGCGGGCTTTCAGGCGGGGATGCCTACCGCATGGCACAGGCGGTGAACAAAGGCAATACGCTGTGCGGGGCGCTGTTTGGCAAGGCACTGGTGCGCGCGCTTGCCGTCAGCGAATGGAACGCTGCCATGGGGCGGATCGTCGCAGCGCCGACGGCAGGTTCCTGCGGGATTCTTCCGGCGGCGATCCTCACCATTCAGGAAGCGGAAAATCTGCCGGAGCGGGATTGCGTCATGGCGTTATTCACTGCAAGTGCAATCGGCATGGTAATTGCTAAAAACGCTTGTGTGGCAGGGGCGCAAGGGGGCTGTCAGGCAGAATGCGGCAGTGCGGCAGCTATGGCGGCCGCTGCACTGGTGGAACTGTGCGGCGGTACGCCGGATATGGTAGGGGATGCGGTTTCCATTACCATTGGCAATGTGCTGGGGCTTGTATGCGATCCGGTTGCAGGGCTTGTGGAAATCCCTTGCATTCATCGAAATGCATCCGGGGTCGCAAATGCCTTTGTGGCAGCTCAGCTCGCCGTAGCAGGGGTTCGCAGCCCGATTCCTGCGGATGAATCGATTCTTGCAATGAAACGGGTCGGGGATGCAATGCCGGCGTCCTTGAAAGAAACTGCGGAAGGCGGTCTTGCGGCAACTCCTTCCGGAAAGCGCTTGTACCAACAGGTGTTTGGAGAACAAGAACCCGCAAGCTGCCCTTCCGGCTGCCGCGGGTGCAGAAGGTAACAAGAAAGAATACGATCAAAGCTCGTTGCTTTTCCTATAAAAAAAGAATCAAACCCTCCCGCTGTGAAAGCACTGCAATGCACAGCGGGAGGGTTTTGTCATACGCAGGGAAAAACGGCCTTCTATGGAAGGGCATCCTATGGATAATGCAGACACAAGAAGAATCCCTCACAGCAAAACTCCCAAAAAAGGAAATCAGGCAAGAGGGTCGGTGCCGAAATACTGGCACAGGGCTTCGTAATAAATGCGGGCAGCGCGTTGGCAGCCTTCGGTTCCTGCCCAGTTTTCCACATCGTTGTAGTTGGTCAAAAAGCATTGTTCGATCAGTACGGCAGGACAATCCGAATTTTCAATGATGCCGAAGCTTTTAAAACTGCGTATTCGGGTATCGGTGCTGTCGACAATGATTTTTCGCTTGCCGTCATAATAGGCAAAACGGATTCCGTTTTCGCCGCGCAAGCGGTGTCCGGCATCGCCCATGCCTTTGGAAAGCAGGGAAGCCAACCGCAGAGATTCCTGCGAAAAATCGTGTCCGGGCGGCTGGGGAAAGCATTCAAACCCATGGGATTGGCGGGTGCTGTTATCGCAGTTGGCATGAATGCTAAGCAGAACCTCGGCATTCGATTGATTCACGGCTTGAAAGCGATCGCGTATGGATTTATCTTCTCCGTTGCTGCGCGTGCGCAATGGGTGGTAATTCGGGTCTTTTTCCAAAAGGGCATATAATGCATCGACCGTTGCTTCGCACACATCCACTTCGCGAACCAATTCCGATGCGCCGGGATCCATGCCGCCGTGTCCGGGGTCAAGGGCTACGATGTGCTGGGCAAAGGCGTTTTCTTTTTCGTCCTTCCCGGATTGAGCTGGGGGAATTTGCGGCTTGGAATGGGAAGCATTGGAAAAAGAAAAAAATCGGAACACACAAAACACAAGCCCAAATAATGCGATAGAACCCAACACAAGCACAACGGCGGAAAAGATATGCGGTGTTTTGCGTTGCATAAAAGCAGCACCTCATTCTTCCGGAAGAACGGGAATCGCGCTCAATTCGGTAAGAGATCCAAAAGAATAACCCATTTCTTCCCATTTGGTCAAAAGCTCATCTAAAATCTCGGCGTTGGTTGCGCTTGTGGAATGAAGCAGAACGATCGCCCCGTTGTGCGTGCGTGAAAGCAGCTTGGAAAATGCAGTTTCGTGGGAAGGCTGGGCGTCTGGGTCCCAATCCACATAGGCAAGGCTCCAGAAAATGGTCTGATATCCCAGTGATTTCGCCCATTTCAGGTTGCTGTCGCTGAACTTTCCTTCCGGGGGGCGATAAAAATGATCCAGTGGTTTCCCAACCGTTTCTTCATAAAGTGCGGCAAGATCATTAAGCTCCTTTTTGAATTCCGTCTCGTTTTTTTGCGACATATCCGGATGATGATAGGTGTGATTGCCTACAATATGGCCTTCGGCAGCCATGCGTTTTACAAGATCAGGATTTTCTTTGACAAAATGGCTGACAACGAAAAACGCGCCGGGTGCGTTATGCTTTTTTAACGCATCCAGAATCGGAGCGGTATTTCCGTTTTCATAGCCGGCATCAAAAGTAAGATACAGCCGCTTTTGGGCAGAATCTCCGCAATAAAAGGCATCGTAAGGGCGCAGATCTTCTGCGGGAAGATTCGGCACCGGAGGTTCGCGTTCCGTTTGAAAGGAAAGCCCCCATTCATACGATGCAGCTGCCACAGCGGGGGCAGACGCAACGGAATCCGTGCGAAGGCTCCGCCCATAAATAAGAATGCTGCCCACCGCAAGGATGCCTGCAACGGTGCAAAGTGTGGTGTGTAAGGTTTGTTTTGAAATGCAAAGATACAATTTTGTTCACCTGCCTTGTATTGAATTGTATGCAAAGCAGGGAAAAAACATGTTTATAGAAACGGGATGATTCGGCAATCGAAAAAGCCTGCCCCCATGGTAAAAGGGGACAGGCTGCAAAAATAATGGTAAATTAGTAAATTAAAGGGAGGAAGGCAAGACATCGGGAATCGAATCATGCGGGGTTAGAATCAGTTCACACGAACAGTTTTCAAACTCACGATTCAGTGCACTGTTTATTTCCAGAATCGCCTGCCGAAGCGTATCAATCGAAAAGCAGCTTTCATCCAAAGCTTCAAAATAAATTGCAGCCCACAGCCTTCGTCCGGTTCGGGTAACATCATAGAATACCGGCACAAAAGAATATCGCGCCAGAATCGTGTCGCAGATTCCTTTGATCGCTTGAACCGTTTGCTCTTCTGGAGAAAACAGAAAGATATCGCGCATTGCACCGTAAAGCAGCTTTATGTTTTCAGGCAGCATGGAAATTACGATCAAGATCGTAATAAGCTGATCGAAATAAAGCGAAAGGAAGGAAAGCGGCGTGTGCTCGAGTGCTGCAGAGCATAAGAACGCGGCGGCAATCCCGAAGCTGTACCGGATATCTAACTTCCACCCAAGGATTTCCGCATCCACCGTTGGCGATGACAGCCTGCTGTTCATGCGCTTCATAACCAGAAAAATGGCAAGGCTGGCAATACCAAGCAGGATTTGAAATACGGCTACGGAAAGGCTGTTGACGGGATTCCCGCCGGAAACAAAAGATTGAATGACGTTGATCGATACGCTCAACGTAACCGAAAGCATCATAAAGCCCTTGATGATCAGAAAAATAGATTCCACCTGAAAGAATCCGTAGGGGCGCTTTTCAGAAATCGGCCGATGGAACAGCGGGGTTAGAAAAAGAATCAGTGCAACGAAAATAAGTTCGGTTGAATCATAAACCGCATCCATTAAAGCGGAATGGGAATGGCTGAAAATGGAAAATACAAGCTCGAAAATCGCAAAGGCAAGTCCGGCTGCAAAAGAAATCCATAAAACGCGTTTTTCGCCTTTTTCGCTGGACATAAGTAAAACTCCTTAAAAACAAACAGTTGGATCGTTTCGATTATTTTGTGAAAGAAGGACACTGATAACGCGGTTTGCCAATGCTGTGCTTGCCGTATTCGATCGCCCCGGTGGGGCATCCGCAGATACACGACATACAATGTGTGCAGTTGCCGTTCCATACAGGCCGCCCATTTTGCATTTGAATGTTGGCAAGAACACAGGAACAAGCACATTTCCCGCACCCGATGCAGGCATTGGAAACCGTAAATTTCTTGTCTTTTACGATCAGGGAATAAAAAGCAGTGTTGACAAAATCGGATTTTACTTTGTCAATGGGATTGGGGGCAGCCGAGGGCAGGGCAAGACGAGCGCGAATCGTTTCAGCGGCGGCAGTTAAAACGGGAAGGGCACTGCTGATAATCGTTTGCGCCTGACATTCATCCGGAACGGAAAACATTGCCACATAATTTTCAGGCATGATAACCGCAAGCGTCCCTTTGTAGGAAAGCCCCATTTTGCGGCATAGCTCCTGGTTGGTTTCCGCGGCATTCCCGATATCGCTTCCGCACGTCATTACAAAATAAGCATCGGTATTCCCTGTAAAGTGAGACGATTTCAGAAAATCGGCAAAGATATGCGGCAGCTGCCAGGCATAAGTGGGGCAAACAAAGACCCAAGGGCTTGCGGAGGAAAGCGCGGCACCCGTGTGTGCGCGAAGCATATCGAATGTATCCATAATGGTATCGTTCAGGGCATGGGCAAGAAATGCGGCGCAGAAACGGCTGTTTCCGGTGCCGGAAAAATAGAGGATCATGGAAAAGACTCCTTACGAAATAGAGTGTGGGGTGCATACGTTTTTTTGAGGATATCTGTATGTGAATTATACCATTTCACAAAATCAAATTCAATCCAAACGCTTCGGCGCAATACCGGCAAAAACGCAGCC
>JAHHSK010000060.1 GCA_020025255.1 Ruthenibacterium sp.
GGCGGCTTTCCGGTGTATAAATTGTAGAAGATACGCTGTTATAAAAAGCTTCGAGTATCAAAGACTCCCTCTCGATTTCAAAGTCGAGAGGGGCTGAGGCTGTCGAAAAAGTTCGACAGCCTCTGAAGGACACCGGGCGCACATTTTGCGCACAGCGCAAAAGATGCTTGCCGGTTTCCCTCAGTACTCCTTTCCGGCGAAAAAAGGCCCTGTTTTGCGCACTGCGCACACAAAACAGGGCCTTTTTTCTGTCAGGGTGTTCTCATTCCCGGTACATGCCCGTGAATGAGAACGTGTTTTATTTCATCTTTTTTTCGAATTGGGGTTTATCTACAAGCTGACTCTCTCTCAATTTCAAAGTCGAGGGGGTTTAAATGCAAATCATGCAATAAAGGCTTCTTTCATATTTTGAACTTGATTTCTGCTGCAAGAAGTGCTATATTGAAAATACCATTTATGAAAGGCGCTTTGGCGTAGAGGTGCAAAATGAACAACTAAGTATTTCATCCACAAACAGGAATGGCTTCGGGCAAATCAAATTGTTGCGAGGCTGATTTTGTTATGCCGAATGAGATACTGGTATGTGCACACAATCATCCGCCTTTTATATGGGGATATTGTATGGATCGCTGTGCCTGTTTTCGGCTTTGAAAACAGGCATTTTTTCTTGTTTCGGCTGTCGAATACAAGGAGGCCATATGTTACAGATTAAAAACGCGAGTTTTATTCATAAAAAAGATCTTCGTACGCTGATCCGTGATTTTTCGTTTGTACTTAATCCCGGAGAGAAAGCGGTCATCATCGGAGAGGAAGGCAACGGAAAATCGACGCTTCTTAAATGGATTTACAATCCAGACCTTGTGGAGGAATATGTGGAGGCCAAAGGGGAGCGCATTTGGTCGGGTGAAAGTGCCGGGTATCTGCCGCAGGAACTGCCGGAAGGCTGCAAGGAACAGACGATATACGATTACTTTTCGCAGTCCAGTTGTTTTTATAACCAGAGTTATGATGATCTTAGAAGGCTGTCAGAACAGGTGGGCTTTCCCCCGGATGTTTTTTACAGGGAACAGAAAATCGGAACGCTGTCCGGCGGGGAAAAAATCAAGATTCAGATGCTGAAGCTTCTGATCCAGCAGCCGACCGTGCTGCTGCTGGATGAACCGTCGAATGATATTGATATCAAAACACTCGAATGGCTGGAAGAATTGATCCGCAGCTGGAAGGGGATCGTACTGTTCATCTCCCACGATGAAGTGCTCATTGAAAATACCGCCACGGTCGTGATCCATTTGGAACAGTTATGCAAAAAAAGGGAAAGCCGATGCGGGATCTTCCGAATGCGCTACCCGGATTATATCCAATATCGCACACAGAGTTTCCTCAAGCAGGAGCAGCAGGCTATTTGGGAAAAACGAGAAAAGCAGATCCGCGATGAAAAGCTCCGCCGCATCATGCAAAAAGTGGAGCATCAGCAGAAAACGATTTCCAGAGGGGATCCTCACGGCGGACGGCTCTTAAAGAAAAAGATGCATACAGTCAAATCCATGGAAAAGAGATTTGCAAAAGAAGATGAAACCAGGACAAAAATGCCGATGACCGAAACGGCAATCAGCATTAAGCTGAACCCGGATGTGGCGGCAATTCCTGCCGGCAAAACAGTGCTGGATCTTCAGATCGAACAACTGCTGGCACCAAAGACCGATCGAATCTTATCGAAAGAGATTCATCTGCTCCTCAAGGGCAGCGAAAAAATCTGCATCGTAGGGGAAAACGGGGTGGGAAAATCCACCCTGCTCAAACAAATCAGCCGGCAGCTTCTGGGGCGTGGCGATATTCAGGCGGGCTATATGCCGCAGAACTATGAGGAAGAACTGGATCTATCCATGACCCCGGTGGATTTTCTGAATCAGAGCGGCTCGAATGAGGCGCGCACGAAGATACGCACTCTTTTGGGGTCGCTGCGATATACAGCACAAGAAATGGAACATGCCATCACCGATCTTTCCGGTGGGCAGAAAGCAAAAATCCTGTTGCTGCAAATGCTCCTTAACGGGGATAATGTGCTGATTTTGGATGAACCGACCCGGAATTTTTCACCCCTTTCCGGAGGAGTGATTCGGGATTTGCTTCGGAATTTTCCGGGAGCGATCATCAGCATTTCCCATGATCGAAAATATATATCAGAGGTCTGTGACACGGTTTATGAACTGACGGTTCATGGGCTGAACAAAGTAGACCGCCCAAAGCAGCCGATCCTTTGCACAGAAAATGAAAATTCGCCGTGTGCGTTTCTATAAAGCGGAAGGGGTGCAAAAATAAAAATGAAAAGTTTGGTTTTGCTCGCGGGGTGTGGTTTGGGGGATGGCTCCTGCATCGAAGAAACGGTTCTTACATACCTTGCATTGGAAAAGCATCACTGCTCCTATCAGATTGCGGCAGCGGATATGCAGGCAGGATCGATCAACCATATTTCCGAGCAACCGCAAGAAAATCGAAATGTTTTGGTTGAATCGGCACGGATCGGACGTGGAATCATTACCGATCTGCATTCGATCCGTGCACAGGATTTTGACAGCCTGATCATTCCGGGTGGAATGGGGCTTATGAAGCATTATCGGGACAACCGCACTGTCCGGGAACTGGTGATGTACTTTTGGGAGCATCATAAGCCGATTGCAACCATGTGCGCCGGTATTGATTTTCTTCGTCAGCTTTTAGGCCGTGATCTGCTGTGCAGGGAATATGAAACGCTTATGCCGGATTCCTATTGCTGCACCCCGGAGAAAAATCTATTCTACACCCCCGCATTTCGGATGACACGTTCCCTGTGCGATGTGCAAAAGGGCATCGACCGAATGATAGCGGATTTGGCGCGATACGATAAAGGATAGCTTTGATCACCCCGAATCTGGCGAAAGGCGGGGCTTTCAAAAAGCACATGCCGCTGTCTGCGATATTGCTTGCGGCGGATATAAAAATTCCGAGCCGGGTAGGTACCCCGCTCGGAATTTTTTGATTTGTATTGCGTTTGTCTTGTCAGCGCGAACCGTTTCAGCACATTCCCGCTTTTATTATTTTGCGAATGGAAAGCGAGGCATTTCTTTTGTGTTTTTGCATTACAGATCGGATCGGGAAATTTCACCCTTTAAAAACACAAATTCCGCATCGGAAGAATGTTTCGGGCTGAACGAATAGCCTGCTTCATGGAAATCCTTTATATCATCGGCACAGCTGACCTTGTGCTGCGCAAGCCAGCGCACCATTTGCCCGCGTGCAATTTTGCAGAACGTAGATTTTTCAACGGGCGTGCCGTCAATCCATTGGGCAAATCTACATGTGATGAATGGGACACAAGGGGGAAGATACGGCGCAACAGCCTTGCTGTATTCTGCGGAGGCAAGATTCAGAACAAAATCCGCTTCCGACGCAAGCTGATCGGCAAGACGGCTTCCCCAGAAATCGTAAAGATTTTTGTGTGGGCCGATCCGAAGCCGTGACTGCATTTCCAGACGATATGGCACGATGCCATCGAATGGCCGCAGCAAGCCGTATAAGCCGGAAAGAATCCTCAGGTTCATTCGAAGATAGGCCAGTGAATCGCGATCGAGAACCTGCGGTGCCATAGCTTGATACTGGATTCCTTCGTATGCGAATAATGCAGGGGTCTGCGCTTGGTGCAGATCCAAGGATTGCAGGCGGTTTGCGTTCAGCTCGGTCAATGCATCGCTGCATTTCCATAATTTTTGAAGAGCACTGCGGTCGAGCTTGCGCAAAACAGAAACAATATCACACGCATCGGAAAGAAACTGCGGGCGGGTGTCCGCCGGTAAGGAATCGGGATCCAGGTTCATTTTTTTGGCAGGGGAAATGATAATACGCATAAAAACCTCATTGTACAAAGTGAAAATCAGCGGCTGCACGGATAAGCCCGCTGTCGTGCGTGCAGCCGCTGGGCGTTCGTTTCAAAACATCTTCACGCAAAAATGTGCTGCGCCGCCCGCTTCATGGCCGGTGCCTTTGGCAAAACATTGAAGATCTGCGGAGGGCTCTTTGGCGCGTCTGCGGTGGCACAACGGCAAAATCCGTGTCAGGGCACGAAAAAAGGTCATCCTCACCGTGTTTTTTCTTCGATCGCATGGTTGACAGCCTGGCGCAGTGCCAAAAGCGTTTGGTTATCGCGCGGATATTCGGTGAAGCTCATATTGCCGCAGATACGCCGGATCAGGCGGCAGACGGATTCACGATCGGTAAGCTGTTCCAGAAGGTACAGCGCACGCAGATCATTGAAAGCATCCCGCAGTACCTTAATGCGTATGGAAGGCAGCGGTGAACCGTCTGCTCCGGGATAAACAAGGAATGCATCGCCGGAAGGAAATCCCATTCCCGCATCCGTGCAGGTGTACGGGTCGATTTTTTCTTTGCTGAACTGAGTGTACCAGTAGTTGTAGCCCCAATGCAGGAAGCCTTCGCAGTGATACAGATAGAGCAGGACACCCAGAACGCGGTTGCGTCGGCTGGGCTGGGCGATAAACCGGTTGGGGACATCCACCCGCTGCGAGCAGCAGTAATACGTCCACAAATGCGCAGCATGAGCCTGCGCAAAGGGCTGGATATGGTCACATGCAACAACGGGATGATCGACCAAACCCTGCTGATAGAAAGAAAGATCGGAAATGGCATCAATGACCGGGCATCCGGCAAGGTGCGGAACAATGGCATCACGGTCATTTCGATAGGCAGAAATATGTTCCGGCGAAGGTTCGTCCGAAATGTGGAACAGAATGCGGTCTTTCAAGCCGTGTGAATCGAAGAAGGCAATAAGCTCGGGAAGGAACAAAGCAAGAAAATCGGTGTAAGCGGGGCTGTCGGCCGGGGTATCCCAACCGAAAAGCAGCCGTTCCTGCCCGTTTTGCTCTGCATAAATTTCGACGGCATATTTGGCACCCCATTGAGTGAAAAAGTGCGCGATCTCAAAAAATTCAATGCCGCATTCCATAAAAGTATGAACCCAGCGTTCCAATAACGAAAAATCAAAAGAAAAGCCGCCGTCCTCGATTCGGATTCCCACGAGTTGTGCGCGTCTGCGGTGTCCGCCTTCTTCCACATCAAGGGAAGGGGTAAATACCGGAGTAAGCAGCGTGTTAATTCCATGGTCACAGGCAAACCTTACATAGCGCCGGGCAATATCAAAAAACTCGTCGGAAAACATGGCAACGTGGTATTGGTCGCACAGACAATCGCAGTGAAACCATTCGGTGTGCCGCAAAGGGAGAGCTGGAAGCCGGCATCCGATCACATGCAGCGTCAGATCCGCACTGTCCAGAAGTTTTCCGCTTCGTGTGGAAAGCTCAATCCGCAGGGGAAAATGTCCGGCGGGCAGGCGGGAAGGGTCGATTTCGACCCAAATCGACTGTGGGATGCCGCTTTGCATCCGAAGCGGACTGCCGTTGTAGGGGACCAGTGCATCCGGGAAAAGACCCGGCTCTTTTTTTATATAATCCCCGTCGGAATCAAAAGCAGCAGGGTATAAGCTGGGCACGCAGCGTACCGAATAAAGGGAAAGATGCTCCTGGATCGGGGATACGAGCTTCAAAACAGCATAGGAATCTTCGTGCCAGCTGGGATCATCGCAGAAAACAACGATCTGAAAAGCAGAGGCTTCATTTTGAAACAATTCCAGTTCCTGTATGCATTCGGGAAACACCCGGCTGTCCGGCAGGATCTTTTCCAAAGAGGATACTGGGAATACTTTTGGGCATGACATGGGAAAAACTCCTTTTCTCCTTTTTGAACTCATTATAGGAACCGAAGCGAAAGTTGTCAATGAGATAAATTGGCTCGATTTTTGTGAAAAAGGCAGAAAAGAAAGGGTGCTGGCTGCGTAAAGAACAGGTGTCCGCAGCCAGAAAAAATTAAAAAATGGAAAAATGCAACATCATGTTCCGGTTTGTAATATATAAAATGGAAAAACGATACACGCAGACAGGGATTGTGACTTGAAAGAGAAAATAAGCCGATGATAGAATGAAGCTGAAAAAAGAGTGCTCATGACGATTCGGCAAAAGCAGTTGCCGCATTGAAAAAGGAGGATACCATGGAAACAAAATACAAAACGGCGGCATACGGAGCACCGCTGCAATACCGCAAAGAGAAAAGGCTGCAATCGATGCGCAGGAAAATCAAACAAAGCGGACAGCTGTATGCGATCTTCTTTCTGCCTCTGGTTTATTTCCTTGTATTTCGCTACGGAGCCATGGGTTGGCTGCTGCTGGCATTTAAGGATTTTGATCCGATTAAAGGACTCATGGGAAGTGACTGGGTAGGGCTTTCTCATTTTGTTGAGTTTTTCAGCATGCCGGATTTTTGGAAGCTTCTCAGAAATACGCTGCTCATCAGTATTTATTCGATCCTGTTTTCATTTCCGGTACCGATTATTTTAGCACTGCTGGTCAACGAGGTCGGCAGCCGGCGCTTCAAAAAGGTGGTACAGAGCATCACCTATCTGCCGCATTTTTTCTCTGTGGTAATCGTATGCGGCATGATCGTGGATTTTCTGACAGCAGATGGATTGATCAACCGGGTCATCGTTTTTTTCGGCGGGCAGCCGATTTCATTTCTAACAGATCCCAAATGGTTCCGTACGATTTATGTGGTATCCGGGATATGGCAGGGTGCGGGCTGGGGCTCCATTATGTATTTGGCGGCGCTGAACGGCGTGGATCCACAGCTGTATGAATCCGCGGTAATCGATGGTGCAAGTAAGATTCAGCAGATCGGTCACATCAGCCTGCCGGCAATCATGCCGATCATTTCCGTTCAGCTTTTAATGAATATCGGAAGTTTGCTGTCAGTGGGATACGAAAAAATCATTCTTTTGTATAACGGTGCAACCTATGAAACCGCAGATGTAATTTCTACATATGTGTATCGGCGCGGGCTTCAAGGGGCAGATTACGGATACGGCACAGCAGTCAATCTGTTTCAATCGGTGATTTCACTGCTGCTGGTTATAATTGCAAATAAGGCAGCAAACCGGCTGAGTGATGGCGAAGGCGGCTTGTGGTGATGCAAGGAGTGAAAAACTATGGGGACAAAACGGAAAACGACAGGGGACATTATCTTTACAATTTGCAACTATCTTATATTGACCGTGTGCTGTCTGCTGGTGATTTTTCCAATCTATTATATGTTTATCATATCGATCAGCGAAGGGTATGCCGTGCTGCGCGGTGAGGTAAAATGGTTTCCCGTCGGCTTTGATCTTTCGGCATATAAGGCGGTGCTCGCCTCGCCGGATATTCCCAAAGCCTATGCAAATACCATTATCTATACTGTGATCGGCACCTTTATCAATGTTTTGATGACGGCACTGTGCGCATATCCGCTTTCCAGAAAAAAATTCTATGGACGGAATGTTTTTTCGTTTATGATCATCTTCACCATGTTTTTCGATGCAGGCATGATTGCAAATTTCATGGTGGTGAGCAGTCTGCATTTGTATAATACCATTTGGGCCATTGTTCTGCCCGGTGCGATCAATGCGTGGTACATGGTGATCATGCGCACATTTTTCCAGCAGCTGCCAGAGGAACTGTATGAATCGGCATATCTAGATGGGGCAGGCGATTTTATAGTGTTTACCCGCATTGCACTTCCGCTTTCTGTGCCTACGATTATGACTATGGTGCTGTTTTATGCTGTTGGGCATTGGAACAGTTGGTTCAATGCACTGATCTATCTGGACGATAAGGTCAAGTATCCGGTACAGTTGATCATGCGCAACATCGTGCTTTCCGGTGAAACAGCAGCGATATCCGGTGCGGCATCGGTGGCGGGGGATGTGGGAATCATTGCAACGAACATCAAATATGCTGTGGTGTTTGTTACCATGCTGCCCATCCTTATGGTGTATCCATTCATCCAGAAATACTTTGTAAAAGGCATTTTGGTGGGTGCTCTAAAAGGATGAACAAGGCGAAGAAAGGGTGCTTTGTAAAATATGAAAGGGACCAAAAGCAGAGTGTCTGGATCGAGGAAAAATAATTTCCATGCGGTAGATCCGACGGAAGCTTGCGGACGAAATATAAAACAAATGAAAAGGAGCGAACAACAATGAAGCAATACGAGCGTTTGAAACGAGCCTGTGCACTGCTTGTGTGCATGGCATGCACTACGGTGTTTTTTGCCGGATGCGGCGGTCAGGGTGCCTCCGGCACTCCGGTTTCGGGAACGGAAGATTCAGCCCTGCAAGAGCCGAAAGAGGATGAAAGCGGAAAGCTGTTGGATAAGGAACTCACCATTGAAATGCTGGTGCAGGAAAATGCGTATGCACCGATCAGTCAGGATTGCGCCGTGCTCAAGGCAATCTATGATAAAACCAATGTGAAGCTTGTATTAAAACCGGTTCCGGCAAGCGATTACGGAACAAAAGCAAGTATGTACATGGCTACGAATAATCTGCCGGATGCAATGGCTGTCGGGACAGGAAATATCAAGGATTATGCGCGCAGCGGGATGTTCTTGAATCTTTCGGAGTATAAAGAATATATGCCGAATTATATGAAAGCATTGAATCAGCCCGAGCGCAAGGCCGATGCAAAAAGCCTGTATCTCGATGGAAACCTATATTCGTTTGCCCGGTTGGAAAAATTCAGAATCGGAACAGCAACCTGTCCGATGATCCGTGCGGATCTTTTGGAGGAACAGGATATCCCTATGCCAACTACATGGGATGAATTTTATCAAGTGATGCTGAAAGTGAAAGAAAAACACCCGGACATGTACGCGATGTCCAGCCGTATGGGCACGAACTACTTGCTGGGACAGCTTGCGTTTCCGCTTGGGTCCGGTGGATTTGAAGAATTTAAAACCAATAATGGCGTTTACTATGAGCCCGATGAAGATAAATATCTGTATGGACCGATCCAGCCTGATTTCAAGCGTGTAGTAGAATTTGTTCACAATATGTACGAAGATGGTCTTCTGGATCCGGATTATGCAGTGATGACGCGCGATATCTGCTGGGAAAAGCTTTCCAGCGGCAAGCTGTTTGCTTATTATGATAACGATACCTTTGCAGCACGCACGTTCAATCCAGCCCTGCGTGAGGTAGATCCCAATGCTCGTTTTGAAATGATTGCACCTATGGTCAACCCGGAAGGAACAACCCGTTCTCTGCGCTACCAGCGCGACTGGCTGGGACATAACGTGGTTATCAGCAGCAAGGTGGATCGTCCGGAGGATGTTGTAAAATTTTTCGATTGGATGTATTCGGAAGAAGGTACTATGATTACAAATTTCGGGGTGGAAGGCGAAACCTATTATATGGAAAATGGGGAGCCGATCATTGCACCGGAGCTTTTGGAACGGCACAAAAATGCGGACGATGTAATCTCTTCCATTTATTCTGAAATCGGGGCGGGCAGCAATAACTTCGCTTTATATGTGGATGAATCCTGGTTCAAGCAGACATCCGACCCGCTTATGGTGGAATGCGGTGAACGGATTGACCAGTGGACCGAAGAAGGCAAGATGATGAGTGTGCGCAATTCTTTGGAACTTTGCTTCACGGAAGAAGATATGCAGCGCCTGAAAACACTGGATCCGAATGTAATGACGCTGTTCAATCAGGAAATTGATAAGTTTATTCTTGGCAAGCGGCCGATGTCTGAGTGGGATGCTTTTGCAAAGGAACTGGCAGAACAGGGCGCAACCGAAATCGAAGAAATCTATAATCGAGCTTATGATAAGGTGAAAAGCATCTGAAGCAGTTCAAAACATAAAACACGGTAAGAACCCTCTTTTGCAATAAAACAGCTGAAATCAAACAGACCCTTGTCGCTGGAAGACAGGGTCTGTTTGATGTATAATAAAAATTGCCGAAAGGCTGTGCGGAAAGCAGGAAGAAACAGCGAGGTATCTGTATTTGCAAGAAAACTGAAAAAGCAAAAGGCAGCGGGGTGTAAGGATGAAAAAAGAAAAACAGAACTCTTTACGAAGAATCCATATGCGAAAAGAATATTTCTGGGTGTTTTTTCTGTTCTTTTCATTCTTTATGATCTTTTTTCTGATGTCAGGCATTATTTATTGGAATACAAGCAAAAGTACACGCAAAGAGCTGGAAACCGAGATTGCGCATGCATTGAATCAGGCAGAGAGTGAATGGGAAAAAAGCACCCAGAAAATTTATGAAGCCGGATATAATATGCTGAACAATGAGGCCTTTTCGAAACTGCTTGCCGTTGTGGCGAAGGAGAGGGATCCGGTAAAAAGCGGGGGGCTTATCAGTTGGATGAAAAATTACGCCGGGGGAACATCACAATACAGCGGTGAAAACTTTATCTATTTTGATAATCAATATGTCATTACCGATGAAGGAGTGGCGGATTTCACTCTTTATTTTGATGTGCTTCGCCCGCACAGCCGATGCACATTGAAAGACTGGGAGCAGCTGCTGGAAAGTGCACCGCATTATAAAATGATGCCTATGGATACGGTAACGGAAAAGTATTCGGGCCGACAGCAGCAGGTGGTTTTGCCGGTAGTGCTCAGTAAAAATCTGCATGACAGCAAGGTTGTGCTTGTTACAGAAATACAGGCGGATCGGGTGCAGGCGATGTTTGAAGATCGAAGAACGCTGAAAGATCAGGTTTTTCTGTGTATGGATCAGGAACAGAATGTTTTTTTCAACACCGCAGATAAAGAGCCGACCTTGCAAGAAAA
>JAHHSK010000061.1 GCA_020025255.1 Ruthenibacterium sp.
GAACGGCTTGTCAAGGGAAAAGAAAGAAAAAAACCGGACGGCATTGCCGTCCGGTCAGCCTGTAGATAAACCACAATTCGGAAAAAGGGAGAAAATAAAATACATTCTCATTCACGGGCATGTACCGGGAATGAGAACACCCTGACAGAAAAAGCGCGGGAAAATCAGGCGTTATCCTGCGAAGAAGCCGGTGCGCTTTCCGAAGCATCCGATTCCGTTACATTGTCACGGCTGAAATGTAAATCGAAGGTGCTGAGCACAGAAAGGAACAGCTCGGTTTGTGCGGGATCGTTTTCGATATCGGAATAAAAATGGACTTCGATGACGTATCCCTCGATTTGATAGAAAACAAACAGGGGATAACTGGGGGCATCGGCATCGTCCGACCAGGTTTTCATGTGCAGGATGCGCACGGGATTTTCGTTTATAGTCCGCTCCTCAGAAGAAACAAGACCAAAGCCTTCGGGAAACATGCCGTTGTCGATATAAGGAGCCAGCATAAAATCGGCAAAAGGCGAGGTGCCTTCAGCGGCAGGCCACAGGTTCAGGACTTCGGCAATTTTCTTTTCATTTTTAAAAAAGGTGGTATAGCTGTCATAGTCCCAATCCTGCGGCGTTTTTGTGACAAGCAGGCCTTTTTCGATTTCGCTGCCGTCCTCCTGCACGCAGGGCAGTGTGATAAAGTGGATGGCCGGATCCTCCAGCGCCGGCAGTGCGGTGCCGGTATCCGATGCATCCGCATCGACAGAGTCCGATACGGAAGAAGAGGAAATGCCGGGCTTCGGCGCATCCGGCTCGGCTGATGCCGAAGAAGCGGAAGACGAGATAAAAGCAGAACCGGACGAAGCGGAGGAAGCCGAAGGACGACCGCAGGCGGCAAGGGATGCCAAAAGGACAAAAGCGATGCACAGGGCGGTGATTTTTTTCATGGTGTATCCCCTTTCAGCTGGGACAAAGCCGGAGAGCTTTCCAGATAAATACTGCGGGAAGGAAATGCAAAGGAAGTGCCGACTTGTGCCATAATATCCATGATCTTTAAATTGATATCTTCTTTTACGGCGCGGAATTCAACAATTTGAGTGGTTTTTGTGTAAAACTGAATGGCAATATCAATGCTGCTGGATGCAAATTCATCCAGCCGTACCTGAACGGTATCGGAATGAACGCCGGGGTGTTCTTCCAGCATGGAGCGGATGCGGGCGGTAAGCTCTTCCACCTTGGATTTGGGGGTATCATAGGTCAGGCCGATCGTAAACTTGGCAAGGCGCATTTTCATGCGCGTCCAGTTGGTGATCGGCTCAGAGCAAAGCTTGGAATTGGGAACGACCATCAGGGCATTGGCAAGGGTGCGGATCTTGATGCTGCGGAAGGTGATGTCCTCCACCGAGCCTTCCAGCGTTGCCGTGCTGATCCAGTCCCCGATTTCAAAAGGACGCTCCAAAATGATGACAAGCCCGCCGAAAAAATTGCTGGCGGAATCCTGCGCAGCAAGCGCAAAGGTAAGCCCGCCTAATCCAAGACCGGCAATCAGGCTGTTGACATTATAGCCCAGTTCCGTGACGATCAGCACACCGGCAAACAAAAGAACCACCGCCTTATAGATGCGCTTCAAAAAACGCACGACGGTATCGCCTGCACGCAGATCCAGCTTCGACCGGGTGCTGAAAAGCGCAAGCTCCACACATTCGGAACAATTCATCAGCCCCCATGCGGCAAGCAGGATGAAGGCAATGCGGATCGTGCGCATTTGTGCGGCGAGCCACGAGGGCGAATGGATGAATTCAAACGGAAGCAGCCGGACACCGATGTAAAGCCCGATCAGTACGATCAGGAAAACCATAGGGCGCAGGAAGCTTTGAAGCAGAACGGAAAGATAGGGGTGCTCGATTTTCTGCGCAGCGCGGATCAAACGGGGGGCGAGCATGTGCTTGAACAGGCGGCTCAAAAGAAAAAAACCGATGAACCAGGCAGCACAGATCAGGCACTGGAGCAGTGCTTCAAAATCAAAATTATGAGTGCTCAAAACAGACCTCCTGTCTTCTGGATGACAAAGCACCCAGACAGTATGTTGTATACAGCTTTGGGGTTGCTGTGCTGTAAGTATATCATATTTTTCCGTCAAATCCCACTGCATTTTTCTCTGCGCACTTGCAATCGCGGGGAAATCGATTATAATAAAAAAAGAAAGTCTGTTTCGGGGCGGGGTGTGATTCCCCACCGGCGGTAACAGGATGCATTTCCTGAAAGCCCGCGAACGGCACGCTGCGCGTGCCGCCGATTTGGTGAAATTCCAAAGCCGACGGTATTCAAAGACAAAAGCGTCTTTGTCAGTCCGGATGAAAGAAACGGCGGCTGCGGTCGTATCCTCTGCCCCTTCTGTTTTTTGACAGAGGGGGTATTTTTTTTAATTGGCAGCCAAAGACCCAAAGGCAGACCTCAAAATTCATTTTGGAGGTTTTTTTCATGAAAAAGCAAACAATCGCGACCCGTACACTCACAACCCTTGGGATGCTGGCGGCATTGGCATTGGTGCTGGTATCACTCATCCATTTCCCGATTGTTCCGGCGGCACCGTTCCTGGAATATGATCCGGCGGATATCCCCATTTTTGTGGGCACGTTCCTGTTCGGCCCGGCGGCGGGCTTTGCGCTGACGGTGATCGTCAGTGTGATTCAGGGGCTTACCGTCAGTGCGGCAAGCGGCGGCATCATCGGTATTTTTATGCACATCTTCGCAACGGGCACATACGTTTTGATCGCAGGCATCCTTTATAATAAGAACCGCACGCGCAAGGGCGCGTTTGCTGCCATGGCGGCGGGTTCGCTTGCAATGACAGCGGTGATGTGCCTGTGGAACCTGATCTTCACGCCGCTGTTCCTCGGACAGAATATGGGGGATGTTGCGGCAATGCTGATCCCGGCGATCATCCCGTTCAACCTGCTCAAAGCGGGCATCAACAGCTTTGTAACCTATGTTGTCTATAAGCCGATAGGGAAATTGGTGTTCCACAATTCCGAAAAGGCAGAGAAAAGCGCTTGACAAATCCCTGCAAATCTTATATTATATCTTAAATTGAATATTTCTTATCAAGAGCGACGGAGGGAACAGGCCCGATGATGTCCGACAACCTGCTGCTGAAGCAAGGTGCCAAATCCTGCGGGTAACACCGAAAGATAAGCTGTTGAAAGGCTCGGTGTGCGCACCGAGCCTTTTTTATCCGTTTACAAGTGTCAAAGAAAGGAAATAAAAATGGCAAGAAAACTTTTTACATCTGAATCCGTAACCGAAGGTCATCCGGATAAAATCTGCGATCAGATCTCCGATGCAATTTTGGACGCGCTGCTTGCGGAAGACCCGAACAGCCGTGTTGCGTGTGAAGTGACGGCAAGCACGGGTCTTGTGCACATTATGGGCGAGATCACAACGGATGCCTATGTCGATTTTCAGAAAATCGTGCGCGGCGTGGTTCGCGATATCGGCTATACCCGCGCAAAGTACGGCTTTGATGCCGAAACCTGTGCGGTCATCTCCAATGTGGATGAGCAGAGCCCCGATATCGCAATGGGCGTCAACCCCGGCGGCGCGGGCGATCAGGGAATGATGTTCGGCTATGCATGCCGCGAAACACCGGAATTGATGCCGCTGCCCATTTCACTGGCGCATCGGCTGGCAAAGCGCCTGACGCAGGTGCGCAAGGACGGCACACTGGAATATCTGCGGCCGGACGGCAAGAGCCAGGTGACAGTGGAATACGAAGGGAATACGCCGGTGCGTGTGGATGCGGTGGTTATTTCGACCCAGCATTCGCCGGAAGTTACGCTGGAATCGCTGCGTGCGGATATCATTGAACAAGTCATCCGCCCGATCGTGCCTGCCGAGCTGCTGGATGAAAATACGAAATATTATGTGAACCCGACCGGACGCTTTGTTGTCGGCGGCCCGCAGGGCGATTCCGGGCTGACCGGACGCAAGATCATTGTGGATACCTACGGCGGTATGGGACGCCACGGCGGCGGCGCGTTTTCCGGCAAGGACCCCACAAAGGTGGATCGCAGCGCGGCATATGCGGCGCGCTGGGTGGCCAAGAACATCGTTGCTGCCGATCTTGCCGAACGCTGCGAAGTGCAGATCGCCTATGCGATCGGCGTGGCAGAGCCGGTAAGCGTGCGTGTGGATACCTTCGGCACAGGCAAAGCAGAGGAACAGGCAATCGAGCAGGCTGTTGCCAAGGTGTTCGATCTGCGCCCTGCGGCCATTATCGAAAAGCTGGATCTGCGCAAGCCGATCTATCGCCAGCTGGCGGCTTACGGCCACATGGGGCGCGAGGATCTGGGCGTTGCATGGGAAAACACAGATAAGGTGGAAGAGCTGCGCAGCGCAATCGGCCGGTAAGAAACCGAAAAAACAAATGCTTCCCGCACCGGAATGGAACATCCGGTGCGGGATTTTTGTTTCGCTGTTTTGTGCACAAGACAGCGCGAAAAAACGTGGATGTGCACAAAACAGAAGTTGACAAGCGCCCGGATGCATTATATAATTTGATTCAGATAAATGCAGTGAAAAAGAGGGCGCGCTGCAATACGTCAGCCAAAGAGAGCCGGGGCGGGTGAGAGCCGGTGCGGGCGGGCAGGGCGCTGTCGCTTTGGAGCAGAAGCGGGGAAGCAAGTAGCCGCTTTCGTGTGTCCGCGTTAAGGATGTTACAAGGGATCTGCTGTCCGGCAGATAATTTGGGTGGTACCGCGGTATGTTCATGCCGTCCCATACAATCGTGTGGGGCGGCATTTTTATATGCATTTGCCCCGAAAGGAGTAAAAAATGAAAGAGCTGGAAAAGATCTACGACCCTTCCGCTGTGGAGGACAAACACTACAAGCGCTGGATGCAGGCAGGATATTTCCACACCGAGCGCGATGAAAGCAAAAAGCCGTTCACGATCGTAATGCCGCCGCCCAATATCACAGGCCAGCTGCACATGGGTCATGCAATGGATGAAACATGGCAGGATATCCTCATCCGCTATAAGCGCATGCAGGGCTTTGCCGCTTTGTGGGTGCCGGGTACCGACCATGCCTCCATTGCAACCGAAGCAAAGGTCGTGGCAAAGCTGAAGGACGAAGGGCTGACGAAAGCCGATGTCGGCCGCGAAAAATTTTTGGAGCACGTTTGGGACTGGAAAAAGCAGTACGGCGGGCGCATTGTGGAACAGCTGAAAAAGCTGGGCTGCTCCTGTGACTGGGAACGGGAACGCTTCACGCTGGATGAAGGATGCAGCGAAGCGGTTCTTAAGGTGTTCAAAAAGCTGTATGACGATGGCCTGATCTACCGCGGCGAGCGCATCATCAACTGGTGCCCGCACTGCAAGACATCGATTTCGGATGCCGAGGTGGAATACGAGGAGCAGGATGGCTTCTTCTGGCATCTGAAATATCCGGTTGTCGGCAGCGATGAATATGTGGAGCTGGCGACCACGCGTCCGGAAACCATGCTGGGCGATACGGCGATCGCCGTGCATCCGGATGACGAACGCTATACGCATCTGCACGGCAAAAAGGTCATCCTGCCGCTTGTCGGAAAGGAAATTCCCATTGTATGCGATACCTATGTTGACCGCGAGTTCGGCACGGGCGTTGTGAAAATCACCCCGGCGCACGACCCCAACGACTTTGAAGTAGGGGTGCGCCACAACCTGCCGGTCATCAAGGTGCTGACGGATGATGCCCATATGACGCAGGAATGCGGCAAGTATGCTGGGATGGAACGCTACGAAGCGCGCAAGGCGATCGTTGCCGATCTGGAAGCCGGCGGCTACCTTGCTTCGATCGAACCGCACAAACACAATGTCGGTACCTGCTATCGCTGCGGCACGACCGTTGAGCCTATGGTCAGCAAGCAGTGGTTCGTTAAAATGGTTCCGCTTGCAGGGCCGGCAATCGAGGCCGTGCGCGACGGACGCATCAAGTTCGTGCCGGAACGCTTTGATAAGCCGTACTACAACTGGATGGAAAATACGCGCGATTGGTGCATCAGCCGTCAACTTTGGTGGGGACACCGCATCCCGGCGTATTACTGTGATGACTGCGGCGAAATCACGATTTCCACCACGCATATCGATACCTGCCCGAAGTGCGGCAAGCCCGTGCATCAGGATGAGGATACGCTGGACACTTGGTTTTCCAGCGCGCTGTGGCCGTTCTCAACGCTCGGCTGGCCGCACGAGACGGAAGACCTCAAGTATTTCTACCCGACCAACACTTTGGTTACGGGCTATGATATCATCACCTTCTGGGTCAGCCGCATGATCTTCTCCGGATTGACATATACCGATCAGGTGCCATTTGACACCGTGCTGATCCACGGCCTTGTGCGTGACGCACTGGGGCGCAAGATGTCCAAGAGCCTTGGCAACGGGATCGACCCGCTGGAAATCATTGATCAGTACGGCGCGGATGCACTGCGTCTGACGCTGGTGGTGGGTTCGACCCCGGGCAATGATATGCGTTTTTCGGATGAAAAGGTCATGGCAAGCCGCAATTTTGCCAATAAGCTGTGGAATGCGGCGCGCTTTGTGATGATGAACCTGCCCGAAGATTTTGAAGTGCACGCACCGGCCACGCTGACTATGGCAGATAAGTGGGTGCTTTCGCAGCTGAATACGGTAACCAAGCTTGTGACCGAAAATCTGGATAAATATGAACTGGGACTTGCCGCGCAGAAGGTGCAGGATTTTATCTGGGATATTTACTGCGACTGGTATATCGAAATCGCAAAGCTGCGCCTGAACAGCGAGGATGCCGCTGAAGCCGACAGTGCACGGCAGATTCTGGTTCATGTTTTGGTGGAAGCGCTGAAGCTTCTGCATCCGTTCATGCCCTTCATCACGGAAGAGATCTATACGGCACTGCCCGGCGCATCGGAAACCGTGATGCTTGAATCGTGGCCGGTATATGATGAAGCCATGAATTACGAAGCGGAAGAAGCCGATTTTGAAAAGCTTATGGATCTGATCAAAGCGGTTCGCACCCTGCGCGCAGAAATGGGGGTGCATCCGGCAAAGCGCACTTCGTTCATCATCGAAACGAACGATAAGGCACCGTTCGAAAAGGGCGCGGCCTATCTTGCTAAATTTGCATTTGCAAACGAAGTGTCCTTTACGGAAAAATATGAAGGCGACACCAAGGGCGTGGCGCAGGTCGTCACCCATACGGCGCGTGCGTTCATCCCGATGATGGAGCTGATCGACCGCGACAAGGAGCTTGCCCGTCTGGATAAGGAAAAGGCGCGCTGTGAAAAGGATATTGCCATGATGTCCGGCAAGCTTTCCAACGAGGGCTTTGTGAGCAAGGCTCCTGCCAATGTTGTGGAGGATATGCGTCAAAAGCATGCCGCGGCACTGGATAAGCTGGCGAAGCTGGAAGAATCGATCCGAAATCTGGGCTGAAGCAAGGCGTGATGCACGCATACGCAATCGAAACCGGAGCCGTCCGCACAGCAACGCGGACGGCTCGCTGGTTTTGTGAGAAAAAGTTAAAAAGCTGGGACAGAAAATAAGGAAACCGTACTGCAGAGCATAACCGGCAGTACGGTGTTTGGGGAGGCATCAACGATGAATTACGAGCAGGCACTGTCATGGGTGCACGGTCTGCCGCGTCTGGCGGATCATGTGGGGGTCGAAAATACAAAAAGACTTTTGGCAAAGCTGGGCAATCCTGAAAAAAAGTTGAAATTCGTACATGTTGCCGGTACGAACGGAAAGGGAAGCACAACGATGATGCTTTCTTCCGTGCTGCGGCAAGCCGGTTACCGGGTGGGTACAAGCATCAGCCCGTATGTGATCGATTTCCGCGAGAGGTTTCAGCTGAACGGCGAGATGATCGAGGAAGAAAAATTGGCACAACTCCTCACGCAGGTGCGTGCAGCCGCACAGGAGCTGCAAGAGGACGGCTGGGACAGCATTGTTGAATTCGATGCGGTGACAAGTGCCGCGCTTTTGTGGTTTGCGCATGAAAAGTGCGATATCGTTTGCCTGGAGGTCGGCATCGGCGGACGTTTGGATTCTACCAATGCCGTGCAGAACACGCTTGTTTCGTGCATTACCGCAATCGGAAAAGATCACACGGAAATGCTGGGGGAAACCTATACGGAAATCGCGGGCGAAAAATGCGGCGTTCTGAAGAATCGGTGTGCTGCTGTGTGCTATCCGCTGCAGCCGCAGGAAGCAATGGATGAAATCACACTGCGGGCCAAAGCGGCGCAGTGCCCGCTGATCGTGCCGGATATGCAGGATCTTTATATTTACAAGTCCGCTGCATTTGAAAACCGAATCAATTATGGCGGATACGATTTGGTCGTTCCGTTCCCGGGAAAGCATCAGGCGCACAATGCCATGGTGGTGGTGGAGGCCGCACTGGCGCTCAGCCGCCGCGGCTTTGAAATTTCCGATGATGCGATCATCGCCGGCATCGAAAAAGCACGCTTCCCTGCGCGCATCGAGATCCTTTCGCGCGAACCGCTGATCATTCTGGACGGTGCGCACAATCCGGATGGCGCACGGGCTTTGGCGGATACGCTGCGCACGGCGCATCAGCTGAATATGACGGCGGTAATCGGCATACTGGAAGGGAAAAATCCCGAGCAGATGCTGGAGATACTCAGCCCATGCTTTACCCATGTGTATACGGTGCGCCCGGATAACCCGCGCGCGGTTCCCGCGCAGCAGCTGGCAAAAATGGCAAAGAAACATTTTGCCGAGGTGACAGCCTGTGAAAGCGTGCCGCAGGCACTGCGGCTTGCGGCAGAAGATGCGCCGCGCGGCTTTGTGGTATGCGGAAGCCTGTATCTGGCTTCGCAGGCAAGGGCGATTCTGACAAAAAACGAACCGGCGACGTAAATCAACAAAAAATACGAAGCATACAGTCTATGATAGTTGCATAGGCTGTATGCTTTTTCTTTTGCTGCAAAAACCGGCACAAAAGGGAATATGGCAAAACGAAAACGGGTGATGAAAAAAATGACACAGGTTACACTCCGTCAGGAGGGGCAGAAGCTGACGGCGATCCTTTCGGGCGAAATCGACCACCATTCTGCAGCCCTTCTGCGCGAAAAAATTGATGAGCGTGCTGCCGCCTGCGAGCCAAAGGAGCTGATCCTTGATTTTTCCGGGGTGACGTTCATGGATTCCTCGGGCGTGGGGCTGATTTTAGGGCGGCATAAGCTGGTTGAAACACTGGGCGGCAGTGTCGTTGTACAGCATGCTCCGGATACGATCCGTCGGATGCTGAGTATTGCAGGAATCGAAGCAAGAGAATAGGGAGATAAGATGATGAAAGCAGTGAATACGGTAAAAATCACATTCCCAAGCCGCAGCATCAACGAAGGCTTTGCCCGAAGTGCGCTGGCAGCGTTTGCCGCGCAGCTGGATCCAACCATGGATAAAGTGGCAGATGTAAAAACGGCGGTGTCCGAGGCGGTGACAAACAGTATTGTTCATGGGTATGCGGATACGATCGGTTTGGTTACACTTACGGCATCGCTGTATGAGGACGGAACGCTTCGCGTAGTAATTGCGGATAAAGGGTGCGGCATACCGGATGTGAAAAAGGCTATGGAGCCATTGTTCACCACAGGAGGGACAGAACGCGCGGGGCTGGGCTTTGCCGTGATGAAAAGCTTTATGGATTCCGTGAAAGTGTATTCCAAACCCGGAAAAGGAACCCGCGTCACGATGACAAAACGGCTCAAGCAGCGATGATTTCCTCTACATATATAAGAAAGAGGGGGATGTTATGCCGCCGACACCGGTTGTGCTTGGCCCGCGTACCGAATTTATCGAAAAAAATCTGGGGCTGGTTCACTCCTGTGCAGGAAGATTCCGCGGGCGCGGGATCGAATATGATGATTTGTATTCGGCGGGATGCATGGGGCTTGTAAAGGCGTATGATGGATTTGACGCTTCGCGCGGATTATGCTTTTCAACGTATGCCGTTCCGGTCATTCTGGGGGAAATCAAAAAGCTGTTCCGGGATGGAGGAACCGTTAAGGTCAGCCGCTCGCTGAAAGAGCTTGGGCTGAAAATCAATGGCTTGCGCGAAAAAAGCATCAAGGAACGAGGCCGGGAGCCGACCGTTACAGAACTGGCAGAAAGGCTGAACGTTTCGCCCGAACAGGTTGCAGATGCCATAAACGCGGCGATGCCCGCAATTTCGCTGACACCGGTCAGCGAGGATGAGGGAAATAAAGAGTTTGATATTCCGCAAGAAAGCTGTGAGGAATCGATTTCGGATATTTTAAGCCTGCACAGCGTATTGAATACCCTTTCGCGGGAAGATCGGCTGCTGATCGAGCTGCGCTTTTACCAAAACAAGACACAAAGCGAGACGGCGAAGGTGCTGCACACCACACAAGTGCAGGTTTCCCGAAAGGAACGAAAGCTTCTGGCCAATATGAGAAAACAGTTATTGGAATAAAATTTCAGATTTTGGCAAAAAGGTATTGACAGATGGAAAAAAGAATGGTATGATATGAAACACTTCCACAGGAGATATGGAAGCGGCGGCTT
>JAHHSK010000062.1 GCA_020025255.1 Ruthenibacterium sp.
ATCATTCTGGGTGCCTGTGTGCTTGCCTATTTCTATCTGCTCAAGCCCGTGCTTGCCTGAAAGCTCGCGCACAAAACGGGGCGTGCCGCAATGCGGCACGCCCCGTTTTCTGTTTCGGCCGGTGATCGGTCGTTATTGCTGTGGCTGCTCCTGCGGGCTTTGCTCGGGTGAGCCTTGCTCGTGCAGGCTTTGCTGCACCGCCTGCCTGCGCTCAAGGCGGCGGTTCACGCTGGTTCGCGTAAGGGAATACAGGATGCTGCACACCGGCACGGCAAACAGCATCCCCGCGATGCCCATAAGGCTGCCGCCGACCGTGATCGACGCGAGCACCCAAATGGCAGGCAGCCCCACGGAAGAACCGACAACACGCGGATAGATCACATTTCCTTCGATCTGCTGGAGCAGCAAAAGGAATACGATAAAGATCACTGCCTGCGAAAAGCTCTGCATGCCGATCATAAACGCACCGACGATCGCACCCGCCCACGCACCGACGATCGGGATCAGCGCGGTAAAGCCGACCAGTGCGCCGATCATCGTCGCATACGGCAGACGCAAAATCCCCATGCCAAGCCAGCACAAGGTGCCAAGGATGCACGCTTCCATCACCTGCCCGAACACAAAGTTTTCAAAGATCCGGCCGGTGAGATGCAGCACCTGCAGGGTGCGCTGCGCAAAGTGCTGCGGCAGATAAGCCTGCGCCATGCGCCGGAACTGTCCTTTGAGCGTTTCTTTTCCCAGCAGGATGTAAAGCGCAAAGATAAACGCCATAATAAAGTTGAACACGCTGCCGAAAATGCCGGAAAGCACGCTCACGGTGCCATCCAACAGGCTGCCTGCGCTTTCGGTCACAACCGTCAGCAGCTTTTTCATCGTGGCGTTCCAGTCGATCTGCAGCGCACCGATCCACTGCTCCACCTGCGGGCGGAACGCATCGCTTTCCACAAGCCATTTCTGCACATTGCCCAGGAAAACCGGCACCTCATCCACAATGACGGTCACCGCGCCCACCAGTTCCGGCACAACCAGCCAGATCACCAGTGCCAGCACGGCGCAGATCGCCACGATCGAAAGCACGATGCACAGCGGGCGGCGCAGGGCTGCCAGCTGTTTGTTCTTTGTTTTTGCAAAAAGATGCCGTTCAAAAAAGCGCATCGGCAGGTTCAGCACAAACGCGATGCAGAATCCGAACACCAGCGGCCACAGGATATTGCCTATCCAGCCCAGCAGTTCCCCCACATACGAAAGATTTTGGAGCGTCCAGGCAAACAAAACGCCCACGGCCACGATCCCGATCAGCTTCCACACTGTTTTTTTATCCAGATTCAAATGGATCTCTCCGTTTCTTGTTTTCATATGCCGCCGCTTGGTTCAGCGGCACTGTGTTTTCTTCATAGTACCATGTTTTGCATACGGCGGCAAGCCCGGTTTTTGCCGTCAGCGCGCCGTATTTTCCGCAAAAAACGCCTCGATGCTGCGCTGGGACGCGGATACATGCCCCTGCCGCAGCTCCTTTCCGCCGCCGCGCCCGGAAAGAGCCTCATCCATGTGCATGCCAAAGGCCGGCACATCGCCGCCGCCCAGCACATACTGATAGCCTTCGTCATCCGTGCCCGAAAAAACCGCGCACACGCCGGGGCACACCTTGCACAGCTCGGTGCACAAGCGGCGCATCCCCTGCGCCGAAAAGCCCGGTTCAAACACCAGTGCATCCCGTTTTCCCTGTACGCTGCGTGCGTGCAGCGCAGCAATGCGGTCTTCCCACTGCGTCTGCTGCGCTTTGAGCGCGGCATTTTCCTGCACCAGCCGCTCCACGGCCTGGGGCAGCGCATCCACCGGCGTGCTGAGCCTGCGGGAAAGCTTGACCTGTGCTGCAAACTTTGTGCAGTAATCATAAAATGCCCGCTTGCCGCACAGCATCGTCACGCGCGTTCCGCCCTTATAGCTCTGCGCGCCCGTGATCTTCACCGCCGCCACTTCGCCGGTGCGCTGCACATGCGTTCCGCAGCAGGCACACCGATCCACTCCGCCCAGATCGACGATGCGCACGGCGCCTTCGATCGGCTTTTTGCTGCGGTAGGAAAGCGCGGCGCGTTCGGATTCTGTCGGCCACAGGATCGTCACCGGGCGATCCTGCCAGATGATCCAGTTGGCCTCCCGTTCGATATCCTCCAGCTCCTGCGCGGAAATCGGCCCGGAAAAATCGACCGTCACCTGCTTTTCCCCGATGTGGAACCCGACGTTCTCATAGCCAAGACGCATATGTACGATGCCGCTGACGATATGCTCGCCGGAATGCTGCTGCGTGTGATCCATGCGCCGTTCGCCGTCCACATCGCCTTCCACCACAGCCCCCGCATACAGCGGCGCGGTCACGGTGTGATAAATCACGCCGTCCTGCTCGTATACATCCAGTACGGTGGTTCCGCCCAAGGCTCCGCGGTCTGCGGGCTGTCCGCCTGCACGGGGATAAAAGGCGGTTGCATCCAGCACCACATCAAAATTTTCGCCGCTGCTGCGGCATTCCAGTACGGCAGCGGTGAACTGAAGGCAGGTAACATCTTCATAATACAGTTTTCTTGTCTGGGACATATTCGATCCTTTCCACTTCACGGTATTGGTTTGATAGCTTTTTTATCATACCATATTTTTTCGTCAAAAACACTAAAAATCGGCAACACTTTTCGTTCAGCACAAAAATAAAAAATCGTTTATAATTCAGATAAGCCCGCTGGGCATCCAAACGGCACGCGGCACCGCGGTGCCGCGAAAAAAAACAGGGGGGAACCTTATGCGCAAATCCGGAATTTTAATGCCGATCGCAAGCCTTCCCGGACGATACGGCATCGGGACACTGGGACGTCCCGCGTTCGATTTCATCGATTTTCTCAAAGCTTCGCACCAAACCGTGTGGCAGATCCTGCCCGTATCGCCCACCGGCTTTGGCGACAGCCCGTATCAGAGCTGTTCGGCCTTTGCCGGGAATCCGTATTTCATCGACCTGGATCTTCTTATGGAGCAGGGGCTTTTGGAAAAAGGGGAATATGAATCGCTCGATTACGGCGCGGATGAAAACGCCGTGGATTATGCCGCCTTGTACCGTACCCGGTTTGATGTTTTGCGCAAGGCGTTTGCACGCTTTTCCCAATGGTATCCCGATGAATATTACCATTTCTGCTATGAACAGGGCTGGTGGTTAGAGGATTACGCGCTGTATATGACAGCAAAGCAGCTGCACGGCGGAACATGCTATCGGCAATGGCCGCAGGCACTGCGCTGCCATTCGCGCGAAGCCATACAAGCCCTGTACGCCCAGCACGAAGCCCAGGTGCATTTCTGGAAATTCTGCCAGTATGAATTCCGTCTGCAGTGGAATGCGCTCAAGGAATATGCCGCAAAGCAGGGCATCCGCATCATGGGGGATATCCCGATCTATGTCGCCGCAGATTCCGCGGACGTGTGGGCATCGCCGGAGCTGTTTTTGCTGGACCCGGACGGCACCCCGACGGACGTTGCCGGATGCCCGCCGGATTTCTTTTCGCAGGACGGGCAGCTGTGGGGCAACCCGCTTTATCGGTGGGAACAGCACGAAAAAACCGGGTTTGCATGGTGGGTGCGCCGCATCCGCTATTCGCTGGAATTGTATGATATCCTGCGCATCGATCACTTCCGCGGGTTCGATACCTATTATGCGATCCCCTTTGGGCAAACGACCGCCCGCATCGGGGAATGGCGCACAGGGCCGGGCATGAAGCTGTTTCGTGCCGTAAGCGAGCAGCTGGGGCCGGATGTGCCGATCGTGGCCGAAGATCTGGGGGAATTGTTCCCAAGCGTGCACGCGCTTTTGCAGGAAACGGGCTTTCCCGGCATGAAGGTGCTGGAATTTGCATTCGACGGCAATCCCGACAACGATTTTCTGCCGCATAATTACACCGAACACTGCATCGTGTACACCGGCACGCACGATAACACCACCGCCGCGGATTGGTATGCACACGCATCCCGCGCAGAAAAAGCCCACGCGACGGCCTATCTTGGGCTGAACCGAAAAGAGGGCTATGCGGCGGGGCTGGTGCGCGGGGCCATGGCAAGCTGCGGGCAGCTGTGCATCATCCCGCTTGCCGATCACCTTGCCCTGGGCGCAGAGGCACGCATCAATACGCCCTCCACGCTGGGCGGCACAAACTGGGTCTGGCGCGCAGGCCCGCAGGCGCTTTCGCCGGAAAACGCCAAAAAAATCGCTGAGATCACCGATCGCTACGGCCGCCGATAACTGCCCCCTTCGCATGCATATTCCTTTTGTTTCGGCACATGCTAAGCAAAAGGAGGGATTCCCATGACAGACGAAACCGAAACCCTGCTCAACGATATCATACACAATGCGCAAATGGGGTCGTCCTGTGCGCATCAGCTGCTGGAAATCAGCGAGGATGCCGCCATTGCCGCGCATCTGCGGCGCGAGATCACGCTGTTTGAAGATCTTTCCCGCCGGGCGGGGGCAATGCTTGCCGCCGCGGGAAAGCAGCCGCCGTCCCCCGGCAGGATGACGCAGCTCAGCGCAAAGGCGGGCATCGTGATGCAGACCATCCGCGATCGTTCGGCGCGCAAAGCAGCCGAAATGCTCATCGAAGGCAATACGATCGGCGCAACGCAGATGACGGAATCCATGCGCGATGCCCGCAGCGCCGATTGCGGTTCGCTTGCGCTGGCACAGCGCCTGCGCGATGCCGAACGGGAATACGCCGAAGAGCTGACGGCATTTTTGTAACAGCGCAGAAACGACCCGAAACCGTAAGAAAAAAGCCCCCGCATGCATGCGGGGGCTTTTTTGTCGTAGTTTCATCGCGGCGCATCGTCGTGCGCAGACGGTTTAATACGAAATCCGGTTTTCTTTCCAGACCTTTGTTTCGCTCAGCACATCCAGCTGATCGAGGCCTGTGAGATTATTTTGCTGAACGGAAAGCTCATTGAGCTGCGTCATTCCGGCAAGCGGGGTAAGATCGCTGATCTGATTATCGTGCAGCAGCAGCCGCGTCATCTGCGTCATGCCCGCAAGCGGGGTAAGATCGCTGATCTGGTTGCTGTAAAGCGTCAGGTTTTCCATCTGCGTCATGCCCGCAAGCGGGGTAAGGTCGCTGATCTGGTTTTCAAACAGCATCAGCTTCTTCATGCCCGTCATACCGGCAAGCGGGGAAAGGTCGCTGATCTGGTTGTGGCCAAGATACAGCTGCTGCAGGTTCGTCAGCCCGCTGAGCGGGGAAAGATCCGTAAGCCGCATGTTGTGCAGCATCAGCGTTTCCAGATTTTTCATATCCGACAGCATCGAAAGGCTGAAGTCATTTCCAAGATCGCTGTCCGTAAGATTCAGGTGCTTCAGATTCGTCAGCGAGGCAACGGCCGAAGGATCTTCGATCACGGTATTTTCAATGTTCAGGATCTGCAGATTCGGCAGTTCTTTCAAGAACGAAAGCCCGCTCAGCTGCCCGCAGCCGTTCATGGTCAGGCTCGTGAGTTCTTTCAGTTCCGTCAGCCCGGAAACCGGATCCCCGGTGCCCGGTGTGAAATCAAGCACATTCAGGCTCTTGAGATTGAAAATCGGCGTGATGTCATCCAGGCGGTTATCCCAGATGTACAGCTGCTTGAGATTGTTCAGCCCGCTGAGCGGGGAAACATCCGTAACCTCATTTGCCCCAAGGCTCAAAACCTCAAGGTTCGTTTTATCCGCAAGCGGGGAAAGATCGGAAACACGGTTCTTCTTGAGCATAAGCTGCTGAAGATTTTTCATTCCAGCCAGCGGGGAAAGATCGCTGATTTTATTGTTGTTCAGATTGAGCGTTTCCAGCTTGGTCATCCCTGCCAGCGCAGAGATATCCGTGATGCCGACATCGCCTTGCCGGGTGGGGCACTGGATACTCAGCTCACGCATTTCGGTCAGTGCAGCCAGCGGGGAAAGATCCTGCACGGCACATTCATCGATGTCCAGTTTTTCCAGCTTGGTCAGCGCGGACAGTGCCTGGATGCCGCCGTTTTCACCTGCATCCAGATTGTTGCCGACGAACAGATATTTCAGCTGCGTCAGCTCGCCCAACGGTGCAAATGTGGAAAGGCCGCTGTTGTTCATCGAAAGCGTTTCCAGATGCTCCAAACCCTTTACTGCATCCACCAAGGGCTGCGCGTCGTTCATGTTGCCGTCAAAATACAGCAGCTCCAGATTCGTGAAAAGCGCAAGGTCGGAAGGATCCTGCACGCCCGCGTTATCCAGATTCAGCTCTTTGATGCCGGCAAGATCGGCTCGCGTCAGCGTACCGGTTTTTCCATCCAGTGCTTGCCGTGCTGCCGCTTCCACCGCTGCATCGTGGAACACGACCTCCTGCAGATCGGTTTCGCTTGGGGCGGCACTGCTGCTTTGGGCTGCGGGTTCTTGCTGCTGCGATGTGCTTTCACTGCCGCATCCGGCTGCACTGAGCACAAGCGTCAGCGCAATCAGAATGCTGATCAACTTTTTCATGTGTTTCCTCCTGTTATTCCGAATTTTATGCTATGCAATCAATCGACCGTTTTTTATTGTACTTCACCCACAGCAAAAGTCAAGCCCTCTGCGGCACTTTTGCCGCGTTGACTTTGAAATTCATCCGCCGTTGCATATGCTGCTTTTCACTGCCCGTTTGCCTGCCGGATGCAGAAAACCGCAGGGCATTCGAAACGAAATGCCCTGCGGTTCCTTTGATTCCTTATTATCCCACCACGGCGGCGGCAAAAGCCGAACGGCACGAGCCCAGATTCCGGCGCACGCCCAGCGGGCCGTACAGCCGCACCATTTCCAAAAGCGCGCAGATCTTATCCGCAGTGCTCACGCACAGCGATTCCCGATAGCGCGGCAGGGAAACCGTCAGCGGCCACATGTGCTTTTCAATGATATCCTCTTCCACGGGGGAAAGCCCGAACACCCTTGCATTTTCCAGTGCCATGCGCGGATGCACCCGCAGGCGTTCCCAATGCCCGATGCCGGTTTCTTCCCACTTTTTCAGGTACAGGTCATGCAGCAGCCCGGCGCGGGCGGCGGCACGGTAATCCAGCCCGAAAATACGGCAGAGCGTAAAGCCCACATACGCCACGAACAAACAGTGATCGTAACAGCTTACCCCTTTGGCATGCTGCGGGATCTCCTGCATCGCGCGGACAAGGGGATCTTCCTCTAATCCATCCAGACACGCGGCAAACAGCGCGCGGTTTTCTTCCTTCCACTGCATCGGCATTCACCCTTTCTGCAAATAACGAGAGCACGATCCGGTTCAAGGCGGCATCTGCGCCAGGCTCTCTGCTTATAATACGAAAAAGAGGGTCGGTTTCCTTCAAAAAACGAGTTTTTTCTGTGCCGGGGCAAAATTTCACATTTTTCCGCGCAGGTGCACAAAAAATCGGCCGCAGAAGACAACTTCTGCGGCCGATCCGCTTACCGTTACAGCCGTGCCACGATCCCTTCACAGATCGCTGCCGCCGTAGCGCAGTATTCCGTGATATCGAACTGCTTGACCACAAGCGTTTGCAGCGCGTCCTCGTCTGCGTTATCGCTCATGGCGCGAAGAACGACGCTCGGCACGCCGTTCTTTGCCGCAACATGTGCCACGGCTGCGCCCTCCATTTCCACGCAGTCCGGTGCGCATTTTGCAGCGATCGCATTTTTCGTGGCACTGTCACCGACGAAATCATCGCCGGTTGCGATCCTGCCGACGATATACTTCACACCCGCTTCATCGCACGCGGCCTTTGCTGCCGCGATCATGGCTTCATCGCCCGCAAACTCCTGCAAATGCGGGAAGCTTTCCGCGATCATCCGCCGCTGTGCATCGTGATACAGCAGCGTTTTGCCGATCACCACATCCCCGACGCCGATCTTATCCGTCATGTTTCCGGCAATGCCCGAAAAGATCAGCGCATCGGCGCCGAACTTGGTAATCAAAAGCTGTGCCGCACAGGCGGCATTCACTTTTCCCATTCCGGCACAGCACAGCACGACGCGGTGCCCGCGCAGGGTGCCGGTATAAAAGACGACCCCCGCACTTGTTTCTTCGCTTTTGTCTGTCATGCGGCTGCACAGGCGTGCAATCTCATCCGGCATGGCACCCATAAGGCCGATGATTTTTTCCATGGCGCGTTCTCCTTTATACATTGAACAGGAATTCGATGATATCCCCGTCATTCACAACATATTCCTTGCCTTCGGTGCGCTGCAGCCCCTTGGCCTTGACGTTCGCCATATTGAACCCGCACGCTGCAAAATCATCATAGCTGACGACGCTGGCGCGGATGAAGCCGCGTTCAAAGTCGGAATGGATCTTGCCCGCCGCCTGCGGCGCCTTTGTGCCGCGGCGGATCGTCCATGCGCGGCATTCCTTTTTGCCGTCCGTCAAAAAGCTGATGAGCCCCAAAAGCGAATAGCTCGCTTTGATGAGGTTATCCAGACCCGTTGCCTCAATGCCCATTTCGTGCAAAAATTCGATCTTCTCTTGCGGGGTATAATCTGCGATATCCTCTTCCGTCTTTGCACAAATGGGGATGCATTCCGCGCCTTCTTCCTCGGCCAGCTTTTTCACCGTAAGATAATACGGATTATCCAACATGCCTTCCATAAGGTCATCTTCGCTCATATTCGCGGCATAGATGACGGGCTTTGCCGTCAGCAGCCCCATTTCCCGCATCGTCAGCACCTGTTCTTCATCGCTTTCGTCGATTTCAAACGTGCGCGCGTTTTTGCCTTCGCCCAGATGTGCCTCCAGCTGCGAAAGCCATGCCGCGCTTGCCAGTGCCTTTTTGTCGCCCGTCTTGCCGGCCTTCGCCATGCGGGCGGCGCGGTTCGTCACCACCTCAAGGTCGCTCAGGATCAGCTCGGTGTCGATCGTTTCGATATCGCGCACCGGGTCCACACTGCCTTCGACATGCACGATATCCGTTCCGCCGAAGCAGCGCACTACATGCACAATGGCATCACATTCGCGGATGTTGCCCAAAAACTTGTTGCCCAGTCCTTCGCCCTTGGATGCACCCTTTACAAGCCCCGCGATATCCACAAACTCCACAATGGCGGGTGTTTTTTTGTTGGTATCCCAGATTTCCGCCAGCTTGTCCAGCCGCGCATCGGGCACGGGGACGATGCCCGTGTTCGGATCAATGGTGCAGAACGGATAGTTTGCCGCCGCGGCATTTTTTGTGCTGGTGATCGCATTAAAAAGTGTGCTTTTGCCCACATTGGGCAGACCCACGATGCCTAATTTCATAGTTTTCTGTATCTCCTTTGAATTCAACGCGTTTCCGGCTTGCGTATTTGATTTGAAGTGTTCCGTTTGGGATATCCCTTCCAACCCCAAAAGCCGCTTCCTACAGTATTTTTTTATTGTATCATAAAGGCTCCGTTTTCTCAACAGGCAAACAGCCCTGCGCAGCGGCTTTCCGCGCGCAGGGCTTGGCTGCAAAGCCAAACGCCCCGCCCCGCTTTAGCAAACACTTAATATGAGTGATAAAATAAACCCGGCGGCCGATTTCTTTCCCGCAAAAGGAACAAAAGCGCCGAACCCCCGCAGAACTATCCAAAAAGCAGCAAATCCACAAAGAAGCAGGGGAGAGCCGCAGATATTAGCGCTCTACCATTCACAGTGCTAACAATTAACAGTTTGTTCATATTTTATGTGAAAACTTTTCATACCCGGCGCATATACTAAAGACAGTTCCGAAAGGGACGAAGAGATACAAACCACCGGCTGTCAGCTGACTGCGCGCAGACCAGCCGGAAAAAATATCACACGCACAGAGAACAGGAGCAGATCATGTTTGGAATGATTCCTTTTGACCGCAATGAACAAAACTTGTTTCACTATCTGGACCGGATGGAGCGCAATCTCTGGGATGGCAGCATCACAGACACGATGCAGTTCCGGTGCGATGTGCAGGATCAGGGCGAAAGCTACCTGCTGCAGGCAGAGCTGCCCGGGTTTGAATCCAAAGACATTCAGATCGACCTGAACGGCAGCAATCTTGTGATTTCCGCCCGCCGGGACGAAAGCAGTGAAAAAAAGGCCGAGGACGGCGGATATTTGTTCCGCGAAAGAAAAATCGGTTCCTTCAGCCGCAGCTTTGATGTAAGCAACATTGATACCGAACAGATTCGTGCCGCTTACAAAAACGGTGTGCTGGAGCTGACGCTTCCCAAAAAGAGCGCACAGCAGCCCGACACCCGCAGAATCCAGATCGAATGCGAATAAGCCCTCCACAAAGCATCGCATTCCCATACCCCCGGACGCATTGCGTCCGGGGGATTTTTTAAGCAAAAAACAGCTCCTGCCAAAGCGGCAGGAGCTGTTTTTCTATGCAAAATCACCACAGCCCGCTATTCAGATGCAGCCAGTAAAGCGCCGCTTCACACAG
>JAHHSK010000063.1 GCA_020025255.1 Ruthenibacterium sp.
AAAAAGAACGTTTTTTTCTGGCGTCTGCCATGGCGATCCGATCTTTATTGATCGTTTCGTTTGCAATACTCTGCATCGCTCCCCTTTCTTCGATTTTCGGGGCAGAAAACACGCCGCTTGCTGTTGCACTGTTCTGTATTTTGCTGGGGATGCGATTTGTTGATTTTAATTATTGCATCAAAGATTCGCTTATCAATTTCGGAATCATTCTCTTTCTTTTCGTGTTTGCTCCGGTTTTGGCTTCCCTGGTTCCGACGCCTATCGATTTTGTGGTTCATTTTGCTGCCTTTTTTACGATTGTTCTAATGAGCTGCGATAAACCGGAATTCGGCAACGGCGGACTTTACAATTTTGCCTATGTTTTCTTGAGCGGCAATCCTGTGACGGGCGAAGTGCTTGCACGTCGATGTGCACTTGCGCTGTTCGGCTTTTTGGTATGCGGCTCGATCCTCTATGCAAAACATCGCAGCAAAAACTCTCACGTCCGATTTTCTCAGATTCTTTCCAACTTTAATCTTTCGATAGAAAAATGTCGGTGGCAGCTTCGTTTTGCTATTGGCGTAGCCGTCGTTCTTACGTTGGGCCGCGCTTTTGGGATCGAACGTTTTATGTGGGCCGGTTTTGCATGCGCTTCTCTGCTTTCCGGATATCCTTATTCTAAGGATCTGAAATCCCGTTCCGCGCAACGCCTTACGGGAGCAGTTGCCGGCTCTGTTCTTTTTTTCGTCTTGTACCAGCTCCTTCCGGATGGAATGCATTCTCTGCTCGGCCCTCTGGGCGGCTTTTGTTTGGGCTTCTGCACCGATTATCGCTATAAAACTGCAATCAACTGCCTTGGTGCTTTAATGATTGCTGCAAACCTGTATGGGGCAGCCGATGCCGTTTTGCTTCGAATTGCCGATACGATTTTCGGTATTCTGTGCAGCCTTGCGGTGGCGTGGCTGTTCCACCGGCTTATCGATCGGCGTTTTGAACAGCCTTCCATCGATTCTGCCGTATAAAAGAATCTCTGCCGCTTTCTTTGTTTTCCTATATCGCTTCTTATGTATGGTTCACCTTTTTGAGACGTCTGCGCTTGGAAATTCCATTTTTACGGCTTACGCAAAACCCCAAAACAGCGGTTGCATGGCGGCGCTCAAAACACCGTGTTTTAAGAAATTTCATCAAAATACAATGTCCGGCGGCAGCCCAGATTGCATGATCCTGCTCGTTTTTCATAAAAAATAA
This sequence comes from Ruthenibacterium sp., assembly GCA_020025255.1. Taxonomy (GTDB): domain Bacteria; phylum Bacillota; class Clostridia; order Oscillospirales; family Ruminococcaceae; genus Ruthenibacterium. The sequence goes on from JAHHSK010000063.1 coordinate 1,228, forward strand.
GCCTATTTTGAAAGAACCTCTATTCCAACCTCGATTTCAGTGCTATTATTTTATAAAAAAGAGGTGCAATACAAGATGAGCTTTTCACTATATGAAATTTTATGGTATTTCTGCATTTATTCTTTTTTAGGCTGGTGCCTTGAGGTCGTATTCTGCTCTGTCAATACCGGGCATTGGGTCAACCGCGGCTTTCTGAATGGACCGGTCTGTCCCATTTATGGCTTTGGCATGGTAATCGTTCTGCTGTGTCTTACCCCTCTGGCTGATAACCTTCTGATTCTCTTTATCGGCTCGTTCTTCCTGACCAGTATTTTGGAACTGCTTACCGGATTTATACTAGAAAAGGCATTCCACGCCAAATGGTGGGATTATACCGATCAGCCATTCAATATCGGCGGTTATATCTGCTTGAAATTCAGTTTGGCATGGGGGCTTGGCGGAATGGCTGCTGTAAAATTGCTGCACCCTCCCATCGGCGCGATCGTACATCTTCTGCCCCGTCCGGTTGGTTGGAGCCTTCTTGGGATTATTTTCATTCTGTTCGCTATTGATTCCGCAGTCACACTGGCAACGCTGATTGGCTTTCGCAGAGATCTGCGCGAAATGGATCGGATCGCTGCGGCGCTGCGCCGCAGCAGCACAACGCTGAGTCGTGACCTTGGCACCAGTGCCGTTGCTGCAGAAGATAAGCTCACTGCGCGACGTTCCGATTTGGAAAATCGCTATTTCTTCCTGCGCGCGCACCTGTTGGATCGGAAACTTCTGGGTGTTTCTCGTTTGATGAAGGCTTTCCCCGATTTAAAAATACCGCGTCATCAGAATCTGTTAGAGATGTTGCGTGATGATCTGCACCGTCTCAAAAAGAAATAAGCGTATTTTAAGGATTCGAGCCATTTTGTCCGGCATTTTTCACTATAAAGCTAAACCACTTTACAGTACAATAAATCACATTTAACGGTATCCTTGCGCGGGAATTGCGAGGTTTTTCATTTTTTGCTTTTAAAATCGTTTGGGACATTTCGGGTTCCGATCTCCAGCGTGATGATTTGAACACAGAAAAGCCGCTTGAAACAACCATTTCTTCTTCTTTCCTGCTTTGTTTCAATGCCTTGTCTTTCTATTTTCTCTTTGCCGAATTACATTGCAGATGGAAGAGCTTGCTTTTACAGCAAGCCGCAGAATGGTTCTCTTTACATCGTATTTCGATGTGTAAAGTGAATACGCTTTACACATCGAAATGTCATCCATTGCGCAAAAATAGATATCGTGTGGCGTTTTTTCGTAGAATAAAGTTGCGCTGCACTATGTGCTTGCCTTCTTTTTGCAGCAAAACAGCCGACAGTATCGAACTGCCGGCTGTTTTTTCATTTTACCTCTAATTGGGGCAAGGTATTCACAAACTCGTCATATGTATATAAGCTGTTCAAAACCTCGCACAGTGCTTTTTTTGATAAGCGCGGGGGAAAGCCGATGCTCTCCAACCATTTGCGCCGAAAATCTGCGCTTCCCTGTGTTCCTGAAAGACCCATTTCATATAAATCGGAATACGTGATTTTTCTTCCGGCCCTCTGTGCTTTTTCGTGTGCACCGGCTGTTTCCAATGCCTTCCGAATCAGTTCAGCGGGTACTCCTTCCACACCCAGCAGCCCCTCCTTTGAGGGCTGCGCTTTTCGACGTTCCTTCCCCGCGATTGCAGGTACATAAGCATTTTTTACGGTAATGCCCTGTGCAATCTTATTGATGTAATTCCGAATCCGAAATCCGGCATCGTCAGAATCGGTGAGAACAATGATCCCGCGTTTTTTTCCGAGTTCGAGAATCAACCGTTTCTTTTCTTCACTTTTAAAAACAGAAAAACCGTTTGTCATAATAATCAGGCCATCTACCAGATCAGCTAGTTTTGCTGCATCATACTTTCCTTCGACAATAATGACTTCTTCAATTCGCATTTTCTTCATCGACGTTCTCCAATCTGCATGATTTCGCATAGTGCCAGCTGCAGCAAAACCTTGTTATCTGCCGCCGATGACTTGAGTGCCGTATCCAGCTCCATAAGCACGTTCAAAATTTCTTCCAGCTGCGCACGCGTATATTTTGATGCCGTTTCTCCGGATTTGCGCAGACGATAATCACTGCCCCGATATTCAAAATCCTTATGCACTGCCGCATAATTTCGGTGCGCTGCCACACCGCACTTTACACGATACATATCAACAAACGAACCGGAAAGTGCCGCAGCAATCGCAATGGGTTCATTCTGCAAATCGAATAGCTGGGAAAGCTTCTTCAAAGCCCCCATTTTATTGCGCGCAGTTACCAGCCGCACCATATCAAATACGTTCGCTTCGATATTCTGTGTTCCGCGCCGGGAAATCAGTTCCTGCGTAATTTCGGTATAGCCGCTCATTGCTGCAAGCTTTTCGAGTTCCGTTTCCAGCGCAAAATATTCTGTTCCGCAACGTTCTACTAGATCCGCGGCAGCCGGATTGGACAGGAGGGTATTCAGTTCTTTTGCCTTTTCCATCGCAAAGCGTTTCGCATCTTGTATCCCCGGCTTCAGCAGTTCCGCTGCAACCCCATATTTTTGTACCGCATCGATCAGTTTTTTTGCTTTTTTCGTTCCCTTTGCCTTTTCATCTTTGAACACCGTCGTCATTACAACAACCGCATTTTCCAAGCTTGCCAAAAGATCACACAACGCATCCATATCGGTATCGTTCATCGCAGCAGGCTCAAGCAGTGCCAGTTCTACAATTCGTTTGGTTCCGAAGAACGAAATCGTTCCAGCGGCTGCAACGGCCTGTTCTATGGAAGGAGCCGGCCCTTCCAAACGCGTTACCTCGGCATCTTCTTCCTGCTGCACAAGGCGCGCCAACGTTTTTGCTGCATACCGGTGTACCAAATATTCCTCTGTGGAAAAATAATAGTATACTTCTGCTTTCAGTGGTTCTTGCAGCATTTTTTTCAGATTTTGTTCATTCAAAATCATAGATTTCCTCTTTGATCCTTATCCCTTTCTTAATGTGAATATCGATCCGATCCGTTTTATATCGTTCCGCCTGCGCAGGAATCTGTTTCCAGCGCCGAAGCCCTCTTGTTTCAATCAGCTTATCGGTTCGCAGCTCCTGCGGTTCACCGGATCCTGCCACATACACATGAAACGAATCATTCCCCGTCAGCCGCGGCTTTCCTACGTTCAGCCCCAAGCGGAAATCCCCTATCCATGCCAATACATAGGTACCCTGTTTTTGCTTTTTTATATAAAGCTCTACATTTTTGATCGGACGAAAGGTTCGATTTGTTTTTACATCATCCCGCACGCAAACCACGGTCTGTGCGGATAATCCCTGCGCCAGTTTCTCGGTGTCTCCCTCCAACCGCAGATCCGCCAAAAAATCCACGTTTGTACGGTTATACTCCTGCAGCACCCTGCGCACCGCATTTTCATTTGATTCCGGTCCGCGAAACACAACTGCCGTTTCCAATCCATGAAAAAATACAACGGCCGGGTTTTCACCGTTTCCCGCAAGACGGACATGAACCAAACGGCTGTCGTACACCCCGTATATGGTGCACGATAACAGCAAAAACGATGCCCCAAGCACTGCAGTTTTGCGCAGTGAAACTTTTTTATGCCAACAAAGCAAGATCCCTCCGCACAGCAGTATTGAAACGCAAAATGCATATGTGCCGCTGATATGAACAAAAGCATACGGCACAGATGCTGCACACTCTGCGACCCATGTCATGCCCCGCAGGAAAACTGCACACAGAATTCCGGTCAGGTGAGCAAGCGGATCAAGAAGCGGAACAAAACCAATCACTGCGGTTATAAGCCCTAACCCGACTGCAAAAGGAATCAGCGGAACTACCAATAAATTGCTTAGCACCGTCAGCAGTGAAACACCTGCATCAATGGAAACAAGCACCGGAAGCGTCGTCAATGCGGTCGCCAGCGGCACTGCTGCTGTCCATAATACGGCAAGCATCCAGCGTTTTATTCTGCTGATCGGCTTCTTCTGTTTTTTGCGTATTTTTTCACTGCGTCTTTGTGCCGCACCAACCCACAACACGCCGATGGTTGCTGAAAAAGAAAGCAGCAGCCCAATGTCTACCGCCGCGTACGGATTGCACAGGCACAAAAAGAGCGCCGCTGCACCGAGAGACGTAATGGCATCACTTTTGCGCTGAAAAACACCGCCGAGATACAGCAAAAGCATGGATATTCCCGCACGGAGCACCGATGGTGTACCGCCAATGAGCAACATAAAGCCGATCACGGTTCCAATGGCTGCAACACACGCAGCTCTGCGTGAAAGCAGCCACCGCAGCACCATATAAACAAGCCCGCTTACTGCAGAAAGATGCATTCCCGATACCACCAGCACATGGGATAAGCCTGCATTGCGAAAGGAATCCTTGGTGCTGCTTGAAAGTGCCGATTTCTTACCAATCGTTATTGCCGATGCCATATCTGCATATTCATGCGGAACATACATTTGAAGCTTCGCTGAAAGTTGATTCCGAAGATCAGCGATCCATGCATCATATGTTTTTGGATCGTCTTGTACGGAAAATGATTCACTGAACACCCCTTCCAGGAAAACACCGTCTGCATATTGATTCAGGGTATAGCGTGTTTTGCTCATTTTGTTCAGCTTCACCCGTGCAGAAAAGGTTTCCCCCTCCATAGTATAAGGCAGGTTTTGAATCCGCACATTAAACGGCCGAACCTTTTCCCCATTGATTTCCCGCACGGATACCACAGCATTGACAGAATCAATGCGATATCCGGGCGAACTTTGCCGCACCACTGCCGTAATTGCAGCTTCTTTTCCGTCGTATCCATACAGCGGCTTGATTTGCGTTTCCGTAAACGCAGTGCGCAGCACCAATGCAGCGGCTGCCACTGCTGTAAAAAGCACAAAACATGCCCGATATCTGCCCTTTGCAAATGTTGCAGCGATAATTGCAGCAACAGCAAAAAAGGCCGCCAGCGGAACAATGCTCGCTGACGGCAGAAAAACTGCGCCCAGCTGAACACAAAGATAAAAAAATCCTGCATACGCGAGCGGTCTTTTCATATATATGATCCCTTATTTAAAGAACAGCGGCAGCGGCTCAAGGAAAATGATATCCTTTCTCTGCGCCGCATCGCCTTCAGCCAGAACTGCGGCGCGGCCTACAACGGTGCCTTGGCTCTTTGCTGCCAATGCATCCAATGCATGCAGGCTGCCGCCCGTGCTGATGACATCATCTACAATCAGGATGCGCTTGCCGCCCATGCCGTCCAGATCTTTACGATCCACAACCAGCTTCTGTGCCGCAGCGGTTGTAATGGAAACATCCTCTACGATTACCGGATCTTCCATATACAATTTCGGCCCTTTGCGCGCCGGGATATACGGCTTGCCGCTTTGGCGGCTCATTTCATAGGCAAGCGGAATGCCTTTGGCCTCCGCTGTAAGGATCACATCAAATTCCGGAACCTTTTCCAGCAAAGCCTTTGCACAGGCAATGGTCAGTTCCACATCGCTGAACATCACAAACGCCGCGATATCCAGCTTTTCATTTACAGGGCACAGCGGCAGTTCGCGTGTAACGCCTGCAACTGTCAGTGTGTATGTTTCACGCATGCTTATTCTCCTTTTTCCTTCAAATCTTTTGTGAACGTGGTTCAGCCCGGAGGCCATGCAAGGCTGCGTTTGGCAAGCACATGAAAATGAAGGTGTCCCACACTTTGCCCGCCATCCTTGCCACAGTTTGCAACCACACGATACCCATTTTCCAGCCCCAATTCCTGTGCAAGCTGTGCAATTACTTCAAACGCATGCGAGACATACGCACTGTTTTCCGGCGTAATATCTGCCGGGGATGCGATGTGCTCTTTGGGGATGACCAAAAAATGAACCGGAGCCTGCGGATCAATATCGTAAAAGGCAAGCACCTTATCATCTTCATAAACCTTTTTTGCCGGGATTTCCCCTGCCGATATTTTGCAGAACAAACAATCCTGCATGAACATACCCTCCTTTTTTCGATTTTTTGCAAACAAGACGCCGCGCGTCCGGCATTTCGGACGCGCTGGCTGCTTAGATCTTATTCCATTGCCTCTTTCACAATGCCCGGAACTGCGTTCAGTGCATCGTCAATACGAGAAGCATCCTTGATGCCCGCCATTGCAAAATCCGGCTTCCCGCCGCCGTTGCCGCCAGCGATTGCAGCAATCTGCTTTGCCAGTTTGCCGGCAGCCAGGCCGCGCGCCTGTGCCTGTTTGCCGACTGCGACAGCCAGCGTGATTTTGCCTTCCGATTCCCCGATCACGGCTGTAACGGAATCAGACACCTTGCTGCGGGCATCGTCACACAGCTTACGCAGAGCGTCGGCTGCGGTACCCGTCAGATACATCGAGAAGATCTTTACTCCATCGACTTCCTTTGCATTTTCGAACAGGCCGCGTGCTTTCATATCTGCCTGCTGCATTTTCATGGCTTCCAGTTCCTTCTGCGCTGCCTTCAGCTCTGCCATAAGCGCAGCGGCACGGCTTGCCAGCTCATGCGTATTTGCAACCTTCAGCATGCCAGCTGTCTCACAAAGGATATCGGTTTTTTCGTCCAAAAGATGCAGCACGCCGTAGCCTGTGGTTGCTTCAATACGGCGGATTCCGGCCGCAACGCTGGATTCCGACAGAATTTTAAAGCAGCCGAGCTTTGCCGTGTTCGACACATGCGTGCCGCCGCAGAATTCAGTGGAAAAACCGGAAATATCGACAACGCGAACCATATCGCCGTATTTTTCTCCAAACAGCGCCATTGCGCCCAATTCCTTTGCTTCCTTAATCGGCATAACCTTGACGTTAACATCCAGTGCTTCAAAAATCTTTGCGTTGACAATCCGTTCCACTTCAGCCAGTTCCTGCGGAGTTACCGCGTTGAAATGGGTAAAGTCAAAGCGCAGACGCTCATCATCCTCGTAGGAACCGGCCTGATGCACATGCGCACCCAAAACTTCACGCAATGCTTTCTGAAGCAGGTGGGCACCGGTGTGGTTGCGCATAATTGCATGGCGGCGTTCGCGCTCTACCGAAGCGATCACACGTTCCCCTTTGTGCACAACGCCATCTTCCAGAGTACAGGTATGAACATAATAGCCCTTCGGCGTCTTTTTGCAGGCAGTAACGGCAAGATGTGCCCCGCCTGCCGTGGTGATCACACCGGCATCGGCAACCTGTCCGCCGCTTTCTGCATAGAACGGAGTGCGATCCAGCACAACCAGTACGCCTTCTTTTGCGCCGTCATCTGTGGAAACGGCATCTGCCAGATCTTCTCCATCCGAAAGCGCCACAACCGTACCTTCTGCCTCCAGTACGTCATAGCCGAGAAATTCGGTTGCATTCGCATCGACTGCACCGAAAAGATCCGCTGTCCAGCCGGAAATATCACGGCTCATGCGATCCTTTCTTGCTTTTTCACGCTGCTTTTGCATCTCCGTGTGGAAGCTTTCCTCATCCACTTCAATGCCGTTTTCAGCTGCGATCTCTTTGGTAAGATCCAGCGGGAAGCCGAAGGTATCGTTCAGCTTAAATGCGTCGATGCCAGCCAGCACACGGCGTTTGCCCGCTGCCGCCGCTTTTTCGATTCCCTCGATCAGGTTCGACAGAATGTTCAGCCCCTGATCGATCGTGCGGGAAAAGCGTTCTTCTTCCGCAGAAATGGTTTTTTTGATATAATCCGCATGCTCAACCAGCTCCGGATATGCACCGCCGTTTTCGCGGATGACCGTATCACACAATTCTGCCAGGAACGGGCGTGTTACGCCGAGCATCCGTCCGTGACGTGCCGCGCGGCGCAGCAGACGGCGCAGAACATAGCCCCGGCCTTCGTTGGAAGGCAGGATGCCGTCGCTTACCATGAACACGGTAGACCGGATGTGGTCGGTGATCACGCGGATCGAAACATCCGTGCTGTGATCCTTGCCATAGCTTTTGCCGGTGATGCGTTCCACATGATTCAGAATATTATGGACGGTATCTACCTCAAACAGATTGCCGACCCCCTGCATGACACAGGCCAGACGTTCCAGCCCCATGCCGGTATCGATGTTCGGGCGTTCCAAACGGGAATATGTGCCCTTGCCGTCCGAATCGAACTGGCTGAACACAAGGTTCCACACTTCCATGTATCGGTCACAATCACAGCCTACTTTACAGCCGGGCTTGCCGCAGCCGAATTCAGGCCCGCGGTCAAAATAGATTTCACTGCACGGGCCGCACGGGCCGGAACCATGTTCCCAGAAGTTATCCTCTTTGCCGAAGCGTACCATATGATCCGGCGCAATGCCGATTTCCTTTGTCCAGATGTCATATGCTTCGTCATCTTCTTCATAAACCGAAATATACAGCAAATCGGCGGGGATTTCCAAAGTACCGGTCAAAAATTCCCACGCCCAGCGGATTGCCTCCGGTTTAAAATAATCCTGAAAGCTGAAGTTGCCCAGCATTTCAAAGAACGTACCATGCCTTGCAGTGATGCCGACGCGTTCGATATCCGGCGTGCGGATGCACTTCTGGCAGGTAGTTACGCGGTGGCAGGGCGGTTCTTCCTGCCCTAAAAACCATTTTTTCATCGGCGCCATGCCGGAGTTGATGAGCAGAAGGCTTTTATCGTTGTTTGGAACAAGCGGAAAGCTGTCCAGACGCAGATGACCTTTTTCTGCAAAGAAAGAAAGATACTTTTCGCGAAGTTCGTTCAAGCCGGTCCATTCCATCGGGGTCATTCTCCTCACAAAATTAATTGACATTTTCTTCGTGTAAAAAAATATAGCCCTCGCCCCTTGAAAAAGGGACGAAGGCCTTTCATGCATCCGTGGTACCACCCAAATTGCGTATTTTCATACGCCGCTTTTGTCTGCGTTAACGCCGCAGCTACGTTCCGCTCTTCACGAAAGGCTTTCCGGGTGGCGGTGAACCTGATGCGGAAATGTCTCAGCCCTGCATTCCCTTTCTGTGCGCATCGAATAAGCTCATTTAGTCCGGTCATTGCCGTAATTTCTATTTTTACACGTATATTAAATATTATAAATCCTTTTACCA
>JAHHSK010000064.1 GCA_020025255.1 Ruthenibacterium sp.
CCGCACCCGCTGCGGTTTTGCATGGTTCAATGTTCTCACAGCTTTGTGCGGCAGCTTTGAGGTTATTATACCATGGAACATCCGAAAGCTTTGATATTTATAACCAACTTCTCCGTTTTGACGTAAGTCCTTCTCATTTTTTTATCGGGATGCACAAAATGATTTTCCACTGGCCAACCGGATTCTTTTGCCATATTTCTCTGTATCCGCTCCATACCCCTGCCGCTTTCCCTTTTCTAATCCATATACCTATATATACACATTACACAAATACATACCAGTAAGTGAAATAAAAGTATATGTAATTTATGAACCTTTTTTCTTCTCTTGGTTCATAAATTACAAGGATTTCACACTTTTTATAAAAAACGTACAAAAATAACAAGTTTGTGTAAACTATTTCCATCGCTTTTACTCATCCCGGCATGATATGCTGATGTCAACGAAAAAAGCTTTCACTCAAAGGAGGAAGAATCATGAAGTTCAAAAAAATTTCCTGTGTTCTGTTGGCAGCCGCTCTGGCCGGCTCCACTATTCTTACCGGATGCGGTGCTACAAGCAGCACACAGTCCACAGGCAGCACACCGAGCGGTGACTCCACCGGAACATCCGGCGAAAAAGAAGTTCTGGAGTTCTATCACGGATACTTCCACGATGAATCCGAATGGGCACCTGCAAAAGCTATGCGCGATATCTACGATGAATTTGCAAAGCAGCACGCAGACGGCCCGGTTGAATTCAAAGCCATTCCCACCGAGGATATCGATGGTATCATCGAAAACAAGGTTGCCGGCGGCTCCTATCCCGATATGATCGACCTTGCCGGCCGCACCGTTTCGCTTTCCGCCATTGCACAGGGTCTTGTGCTGGATATGAAGCCCTACATTGACGCCGAAGGTCTGCAGGACAATGTAGGCATCAACTACACTCAGAATAATGTGGATGGCAAAATCTACACCGTGCACGATCAGCTGCTGACTCTGGGCTACTGGTACAACGAACAGGTTTTGACCCAAGCCGGTGCTTCGCTGCCCGACACATGGAAAACCTGGGATGACTTTGAAGACGCTATGCAGAAAGTGCGCGCCCATGGCGGCGACATTTACGCCTACGGTTCCGGTCAGGGCTCTACAAGATGTCTCAATGCTATTCTGGGTATGACGCCGGAAGGTCAGAAGATGATCAACGCTCCGCTGAGTGCCGACACGATCAATTCCAAAGAATTTGAAGAAGCCTTCAAGCAGGTTGCCGCTATGGATCAGGCAAATGGCTCTGCAAACGCCAGCAGTTCTTCCAAGGACGGCGCAAATGACTGGGCAGCGGATTTCAACAAAGGCAATTCCGCTGTATTCTTCAACGGCGTATGGGCAGCCGGTGGATTTGAGGATACCACCAACTTCAAACCCGCTGTTTTCCCTGGCAGCGTTGCACTTTCCTCTGCAAGCGGCGGCCTGACCATTGCAGAAAACATGAGCGACGCCAAAAAAGAACTGGCGCTGGAATTCATCAAGTATATGACAAGCGACGAGGTTCAGACCAAGATCTTTACGCTGGTTGGTGCAAACCCCTGCTCCACCACGCTGGATCTGAACAAGCTGGCAGAAGGTGCCGATGAAAAGACCGTTCTGCTTGCACAGGCTTGTGCACAGGCAAACTCTGCTGAAAATGTTGTTCCCACTCTCGATGCCAAGTGGGGCACGGATATTGCAACTGCAATCGGCAACAAGCTGATCGAATCCACAGTATCCGGCACCGATATCGATGCTAAATTTGAAGAATTGAAGAGCGAACTGCTCGGTCTGATCGGTTAATCCGACAAAAACTGCTTTGGGGTCCGCCTCAAAGCAGTTTTCTATTGTGCAATAAAAGGAGGACACCATGAACCGAATCGGAAAACATCAAGGTTGGAAAAAAAATCTGTTTATCTTTCTTTTTCTTCTTCCTACCCTTGTGTGCTTTTGCATTTTCTATCTTTACCCCATTCTTACTGTGCTGATTAGTTCCTTTGCTAAATGGGATTACACCAATCTAAACCAAATGGAACTCTATTCTCTGCCGCATCTGTTTGATAACTATAAATACATTTTTACTCAGTATCCCTATTTCTGGGAGGGCTTGCGCAATTCCTGCATTTGGGCTCTGTGTGGTCTGGTAATTCAGGTTCCCATTGCCGTGACCGTCGCCCTTGTGATCTCGAATAAATGCCGCGGCTGGAAGTTCACCCGCAACGTCTATGTCATCCCCAATGTGATTTCTTCTGCCGCTATGGGGCTTGTCTTTTTACAGCTGTATAATCCCCGTTATGGTGTTGTGAATCAGATCATCCGCCTGTTCAAGCCGGATTTTGCCGAAAACATCCTGTTTATGCCAAAAGTCAATATGATCGCACTGACCTGTGCATACATTTTTTTTGCCGGCACAAACATGATCATGGTTCTTGGTCAAATCAATGCCATTCCCGCCGAGATCCGTGAAGCGGCCCTTTTGGACGGTGCAACCGGCTGGACTCTGAACCGCCGCATCATCCTGCCTTTGATCCGCAACACTCTGAAAACAATCAGCATCCTGTCGGTTTCTTCCGGCTTTTTGATCTACAATGAGGTTTTCTTCCTGACACAGGGTGCAGCCGGCACCAAGAGTATCAGCTTTTTGATCCGCGAGCTCGCCGTTGTCAGCCCACGCGCCCAATATGCTCGTGCCAATGCCATTGGCAGCATTCAAATCCTGGGCGGCCTTGTTCTGGTTCTTCTGATCAATCTGCTGTTCTATGAAAAGAAAGAAAGGAGCGCAAGCAAATGAAACGATCTGGAGCCTCCTCGGATAGTGCTGCCGCCGCCAGCCTCAGCAAAGGCCAGCGCATCCTTTCCTATATTCTAATGACACTGGTGTGCCTGATTTCACTGTTTCCGATCGTGTGGGTGGTTCTGTCCTCACTGAAAGCAGATCCCCTGGCACAACCCGGCTTCACTCTGCCGACCGAAGCTTACTTCGGCGGCTACATCAGTGTTTTCCGCGATATGCACATCCTGCGATACTTTGCAAACAGCTTTATCGTAGCCGGACTTTCCGTGCTGTTCAGCATGGCAATGATTTCGATGTCCGCTTATGTCGTAGCGCGTATGGAGTTTCGATTCAAAACTTTCATCAGTGTTCTGTTGATGTCCACTCTGTTCATTCCCCCCACCGCTATGACCTTTCCGGTGTACAATCTGATCAACCGCTTTAAGGTCAACGACAGTCACGCAGGTCTTATCCTGATTTATACCTGCAGCGGTATCGCTATCAGCTTTATGGTGATCCGCAACTATTTTCTCACGATCCCCAAGGAACTTGAGGAGGCTGCCTGCATTGATGGCTGCGGCCTGTTCGGCACCTTTTGGAAAATCATGCTCCCTATCGCCCGCCCCGGTGTACTGACAGCTGCCATGCTGGCCTTCATGAACTATTGGAATGAATATTACTGGGCCTCCATGGTGCTTACAACCAAAGAGTTGAAAACCGTGCCCGCCATTCTGGCACAGTTTCAGACTGCGTTTTCTACGAACTATAACGGAATGTTTTCGGCAATCGTCGTAATTCTGATTCCCCCGGTAATTCTGTTCTGCTGCTTCAGCAAGTATTTTATCGAAGCACTGTCCGGCGGTGCCGTGAAAGGATAATGGTGTCACTATGAAACAGGTAACTGCAATCCTGCTTGGCGCAGGACAGCGCGGAGCAGGCGCCTATGCCTCCTATGCGCTCGATCATCCCGATGAGCTGAAATTTGTCGGTGTAGCCGAACCTCGGCAGGACCGCCGTCAGGAATTTGAACAGGCACACGGGATCCCCCCTGAAAATTCGGTCAGCACCGATATGGAATTGCTCATGCGCCCCCGAATGGCCGATTGCGTACTGATCTGTACGCAGGATCAAATGCATTTCGAAGCCCTGCAGCTGGCGGTGGAGCGCGGCTATCATATCCTGTGCGAAAAGCCCATTTCGCCCGTACAGAATGAACTTGTGGAAATCGCCCGCATCGCACAAAGCTACGACAAGGTCATCAGCATCTGTCATGTGCTGCGCTATTCGCCTTTTTTCCGTCAGCTCAAGCAGCTGCTGGACAGCGGTGCAATCGGGCAGCTTGTCAGCATCCAGCACATCGAAAGTGTGGGCTATTGGCATATGGCTCACAGCTTTGTGCGCGGGAATTGGCGCAGCAAATCCCTCACCAGCCCTATGATCCTGCAAAAATGCTGTCATGATATGGATATCCTGCTTTGGCTGGTCGGTTCCCATTGCCGCCGGCTGAGCAGCTTCGGGGATCTGATGCATTTTAAAAAGGACAACGCACCGCCCGATGCCCCTCTGTATTGTTTGGATGGATGCAGACACCGAGACGAATGTCCGTACTATGCACCGAGGTTTTATCTGGAAGATGTCGAAGAGCGCGACGGCTCCTTTGCTAAAGTCGTAAGCCTCCATACCGACCGTGCCTCTTTGCTCGAAGCTTTGAAGAAAAGCCCTTACGGCCGCTGTGTCTACCATTGCGACAATGATGTTGTGGACCACCAGCTGGTTAATATGGAATTTGAAAACGGTGTGACTGCCAGCCTGACCATGTGTGCTTTTACCAATAAGTGCGAACGAATTATCAACCTTATGGGTACCAAAGGACAGCTGCGCGGTAATATGGAAGAAAACCGAATCACTTTGGAGGATTTTGCCACCGGAAACTGCACCACTTTTGAAGTGAAAACAGCCAAGGGCGCCCACAGCGGCAGTGATGTTTTTATGATGAAAGAGTTTGTTCAGCTGGTGGCCAGCGGCGGCACACAGAAAAGTGTAAGTGCCGCCACCGAATCCATTGAAAGCCACCTGATGGCTTTGGCCGCAGAAGAAAGCCGTCTGCGCGGCGGGGCCGTCATCCAGCTCAAGGAGGTAAGCAAATGAATCAGCAGATATGGAATCGCACCGAATGGTTTCGCAGCGAACGCTTCGGCCTATTCATCCACTGGGGGCTGTACGCTATCCCGGCACTGGGCGAATGGGTCATGTCTGAAAAGCGGATGTCTGCCGAAGAATATCGGCAGCGTTATTTTCACTGTTTTGATCCCACAGATTACAATCCGCGTGAATGGGCGCGGCTTGCCAAAAAAGCCGGTATGCGGTATGCCGTACTCACCGCAAAGCATCACGATGGCTTCTGCCTGTTCGATTCTGCTCTGACAGACTATAAATCAACCAACACGCCCGCAGGCCGCGACCTGGTCCGGGAATTTCTGGATGCCTTTCGCGCCGAAGGAATCCGTGTCGGACTGTATTTTTCTCTCATTGACTGGAGTCATCCGGATTTTCCAAAATACAATGATCGTTTCCACCCCATGCGCCAAAACCCAGCCTATCAGGATGAGGAAATATGCTTTGACCGATATCTTGATTTCATGCACGGACAGGTGAAAGAGCTTGTTTCCAACTACGGAAAGCTCGATATTCTTTGGTTCGATTTTTCCTATGACGATATGTGCGCTGAAACCTGGCGTGCCGAAAAGCTGATCCGCATGGTGCGCCAATATCAGCCGCAGGTCATTATCGATAATCGCTTGGAAGGCTCCGGCGAAAAAAACGGCAGCATCACTACCGATCATCCCACCAGTTACAGCGGTGATTTCACAAGCCCTGAAATGATCATACCTCCTCAAGGCATGCGTGATATTCACGGAAATCCGCTGCCATGGGAACTGTGTGCCACGATGAATAATCACTGGGGTTACTGTTATCACGATCACTGTTTCAAATCACCCGAAACGATCATTCGTAAACTTGTGGAATGCGTAAGCAAGGGCGGCAACTTTCTTTTAAACGCCGGTCCTGATGCCCGCGGAAACATACCGCAGGAAAGCCGCCTGCTTATGCAGGCAGTGGGCAGCTGGCTGGAAAAGAACGGAGAAAGCCTTTACGGCTGTGGTATTTCGGAATTCGAAAAACCGGAATGGGGTCGTTATACGCAAAAGGGAAATATCGTATACGCGCATATTTATGAAACTCCGCTTGGTGCTCTTCCCCTGTATCATATCCCGCCCCAGCGCATCCGCAGCATCCGTATGCTTTCCAGTGGTGCCGAAATGCAGCGCGGCGAAGCTTGGAATACCGCCTTGTACTCCGAAACAGCGTTTGTTGCTCTGGGTGAAAATCCGGTATTCAGCTATCCCCTTTCCGATCCTTGGGATACCGTACTGAAAATCGAACTGGATTAAATGATAGGGTGTTGTATCCGCTTGTTCCGCTGTGCCTTGTGCAATTTTCCTAAACGAGAATCATTTATGTTCCTGCTCCCGGATGTGTATCCGGGGGCATTTTTTGTTTTGACTAAATGTTTCGGCCCGCAGAGCTTTTCCTCTATCAGATATAAATTACTTTGCCGCAGCGCAAAGCAGATAAAAAACAACAAAACGCTTGAATCGACCGGAAAATCCGTGCTATAATTTTTTATGTTTGTAAATAAATACGATATTTTGTCAGAAAGAAGATCAGCCATGAAAAAACGTTTCCTTGCCGGGCTTGCAGCCTTTTGTCTATTCCTTACGCTGCTGCCATTTCCGGTTTTCGCGGCAGAAAGCAATCGCGATCCTGCCCTGAAAACAAAATCTGCACCCGATGCAGGCCAATTTCAATCCAACGAAGACTTTAAGCCGTATGACCCCTGGTATCCGGAAAAATCACAATACGGCAGCTACACTTTGCAGCTGCCGGAGCTTACGGGCCGCATGACTTTTGCGGAAAATGCTTCCCAGCAGACCATTGGGACTTTGTTTGCGCCCGGAGTATCCCGCACCAGCGGTTGGAAAAACGCCACCAAATTATGGGGCACGCGCGATTCCGGCTTATGCTTTGCCGCTTCTGCTTCCAACCTGATTGCGTGGTATCTGGAGCGGTATCAGCAGCAGCATCCCGAAGATTCTCACCCGTATGAAACCAACGAAGAACGCATTTTCGATCGCTTCCGTGACGGCTGGGACCCGGATACGGGCGGGGATCCCATTGAAGCGCTGAGCTGGTATTTTACCGGCGGCTTCCCCAGCGGACGCCCGAATCCCAACAATGACACCACTCTGACGGGACGCGAACCGGGCGGCTATCTGCGCCCGTATCTGCCCAACAACACCTGTGAACGCTGGTCTCAGGTTTCGTTTTCCTGGGAACCGAAAGAAATTTTCAACGTTTACGGCAGTTCCTGCGACAACCAATTCCCTTATATCGAAGAAGTGGGAGGTCTCAGCGGAAACGGAGCCTTTTCCACACTGGAAGGCTTTTCCGAACAGGTTCTGCGGCAGATGCACTATGGCCCCAGCATCCTTTCGGTTCTGCCGGAGGTCGGCCAAGGCATAACCGGGCACGCAATCACTCTTTGGGGTGTCGATTATGATGTAAACTCCGGCCTTATCACACGCCTTCATGTGACCGATTCCGACGATTCGCGTTCCGTAGGCCTGTTTTCCATTGATGTCGAACGCGGCCCGCACAATGACGGCATCCGGCTTGTGAATTATTTTTATCATCCCCCGATCGGTTCTTCCAAGCGATTCACCCGCATCCTTGATTCCGTTATGATGTATGCACCGGAAGTTGTAAAATCCAATCTTCCTTACACCGGGGCAGATGCAGTCATTGATTCCGTTTATTATGATCCGCAAGACCGCAGTGTTCAGGTTCAGGTAAGCAATATCAGCAATCACCGGTTGGAATTCGGCTATTCCTATGACCGCGATCCCGAACATGTTGTTTTTTGGCAGCAGGACAGCCGCTTTGTTGACCTTGAACCGGATCAATACTATTTTTTTGCTCGTGTAAAACAAACAGAAAGCCATTTGCCGGGGGGCGAATCCGCCCCCAGCCCTTATCGTGTGGCCACGCCTTCCCCCTCTTCTTCCCGTCCGGTTGCCTCTCTCAGCTTCGGCACGCACGGATTCCAGCCCTTCGGCGTCACTTCTCAATACATTTGGTTCGGAACGGAGCACGGTGCTGACGCTTGGAGCCAGCCGGAACCGATCCTTTGGCGCGTTCTGGATAACCAAACCAACCTTGGTACGCAAGGTCTGTTTCTTATTGCGGATAAGCTGTACGGCACCGGTGCCGATGGCGGCCTGTACTTTGCCGATCGCGAGCCTTATACGAATGCCTATGCATCCAGTTCCGCGCGCCGCTGGTGCCGCAGTTTCGAAGCCGAAAATTTTTCCGCCTTGGAACGGGATATGCTTCTTTCCACCTTCAAAACGGATGAGCCGTTTTCTGCCGGCAGCGAATTTGCCTTTGCGCCCGATATTCTGACCGGGGACCGGGTATTCCTTCCCTCCGCGCAAGAAATCAGTGCCGCAGAGTATGGCCTTGACGATGCACAGAGCCGCCTTGCCCGCTACCAACAGGGCTTTGGCAGCTACTGGCTGCGTTCCCCCGCGCAAAACGGGAATGCCGGCATGGTAAGTGCCACGGGGGATCTGCTTACCCAGTCGGTTATAACAACCCGTGCGGCGCGTCCCGCCTTCAATTTGGACACGAGTCAGCTTCTTTATGCGGCTGCGGCGGCAGACGGAGTTTTCTCCGAATCGCTTGGATTGCAGCGCATTCAAGATATCAATACCGGCGATTTCCGTCTTGTGTTTCGGGATGCGAACCGTAATTTCTGCGTGACCCCACAGGAAATTACAGCGTCCCCTGACGAAGCGATCACACTGAGCTATCAGGGCGCACAGATTTCACAAACCGATACTGAATTTATTTCCGTTATTCTTGCAAGTGCCGATGGCAGCACTCCGCTTTATTACGGCCGTCTTGCCCCTGCTCTGCGCACGGATGACGAGCTTTCCTTTTCCCTGCCCGCCGGGCTTGCCTGCGGCACCTATACGCTGCGGGTGTTCAACGAACAGTACATCAACCGCAGAACCAGCGGCATTTCCAGTGCGTTCTGCGATATACCGCTCACCATCCAGCCCCAAAAGCAGGACACTCCGATCCCCGGCGTAAACCTTACGATCCCGGCTCCGCGCAAAGGGGAAACACCGCAGCCGGCACAATCCAGCGAAGCCGATTATCAAATCATCCAGACAACATGGATGCCCGCAGACACGGTATTCCAGCCGGATACCGCGTACCGCGTGTCCATAGAACTTCAGGCGGCGGATTCTTTCGTCTTCACCCAAGACACGCGCTTTGCTTTGAACGGGAATGCTGCGGATGCTTTGATTGCAGCCGATGGCACCACCTGTGTCCTTACCTATGATGCATTTCCGAAAACCGAAGCAGAGCCCGCACCGGACAGCAGCGAGCCCACACCGGACAGCAGTGAGCCGACGCCCGACAGCAGTGAGCCGACGCCGGACAGCAGTGAGCCGACACCGGACAGCAGTTCTTCTGCGGCTCCCGATTCCAGTTCCGCTCCGATCGTTCCGCAGCTTCCCTCCAAGCCCACACAGAATATAAGCGGTACTGCCGCAAAAGTTCCGAACTCCGGTTCTGCTTCTTCGGCGCAGCCCCATTCGGAAAGCAAACCCGACCATGAGGCATCAGAGGCTCCGGCTTCTTCCGATCCACAAGCCTCGGCAACCGAACCTTCTGATTCGTTCTCGTCCTCTGAAGCAAATATTCCCGCAAGCGCAAACACCGCTTCATCCAATCAGCCGGTTATTTGGTGTATTGTGATCGTTCTGCTGGCACTATCGGGTACGCTTTTCTTCTTTATCCTCAAGCGAAACCGGAATCGCAAACAGTAAGCTTGTTTTCATCCCCGTTATTTGCTCTTGCGGGGCAAATGACGTTCGCATGCCCCATTTTTCAATCGTCTAAAATACTTTGATCCGCCGCCAAAAAAGATCGGCTGCCGAATCAAAACGCGGTTGCCCTTGGCAGGCAACCGCAAAAGGGAACAATGAAAATCGGCTGTCAAATGAAGTGTCCTGCTTCATTTGACAGCCGATTTTTCTGCATTTTTTCAAAGGGACTGTTTTGAAACAGACCTTTTCACCATGTGCATTGCAAATACCCAATGCACATTTCCCCCAGAGATTTTGCCTGTTTTTTTATAAAAAGACAGCACTGCCTTTCAACCTTCCGCAATGCTGTCTTTCTGCACAAAAAAAGAGATGACCCGAAGATCATCTCTTTTGGCGGAGAGTTAGGGATTCGAACCCTAGGTGGGTTTCCCCACACAGCATTTCGAGTGCTGCACCTTCGACCACTCGGACAACTCTCC
>JAHHSK010000065.1 GCA_020025255.1 Ruthenibacterium sp.
CGCTGGCTGCGCATGTTGAAGCTATGGAAAATTTCCGCCATGCTCATAGTCAGGAATGCCATAGTGATGCCGTCTGAGCTGGAAGCAATCTCCCATACGCCGGATTCCATGCGGTGACCGATAAAGTACGCAGCAAGGGTGACAAGCGTAACCAAAATGCCCTGATAGGCAACGTCAAAGCCAAGACCGCCGGAGAAGATACCGTCGGAAGATGCGCGCGGCTTACGGCGCATCAAACCGGGCTCGCCTTTTTCAAGGCCAAGTGCGAGAGCCGGCAGACAGTCGGTGATCAGGTTGATCCACAGAAGATGAACCGGTTCCAAAATAGTGAATCCCATGATGGTAGCGGAGAAGATGCTCAAAACCTCGCTCATGTTAGAGCCAAGCAGGAATTGAATTGCTTTGCGGATGTTGTCGTAAATACGACGTCCTTCCTCCACAGCGTTGACAATCGTTGCAAAGTTGTCGTCTGCAAGCACCATGTCGGCCACATTCTTTGTGACATCGGTACCGGTAATGCCCATGCCGATGCCGATATCGGCGCCTTTGATACTGGGAGCATCATTAACGCCATCACCCGTCATAGCGGTGATGAATCCATTCTTTCTCCATGCATTGACGATACGGACTTTATGCTCGGGCTGTACACGGGCATATACGCTGTAACGGCCAATCACTTCTTCAAAGCGTTCATCCGAAAGCTCATCAAGATCTGCGCCGGTCATGGCTTCATCCGCAGATTCGATAATTCCAAGCTGGAGTGCGATTGCAACTGCGGTATCCTTGTGGTCGCCGGTAATCATAACCGGACGGATCCCGGCTTCCCGGCATTCTGCGATTGCACTTTTAACTTCAGGACGAATCGGGTCGATCATACCGGTAAGGCCAAGGAACGTCAGTTCCTGTTCCAGAGTTTCCGGTTCAAAATCAGAGGGAACTGCTTCCCATTCACGTTTTGCTGCACACAGAACGCGAAGTGCCTTATCTGCCATCTGCTTATTGAGATGCAGCAGCTCTGCGCGGTCTTCTTCCGTCATCGGAAGCACTTTTCCATCTTTAAAATACGAAGTGCAGCGGCTGAGCACTACATCAGGAGCACCTTTTGTAAATTGTGTGTAGCCGGAGCCGTTCTTGTGAACTGTGCTCATCATTTTACGGCTGCTGTCAAAGGGAGCTTCACCGATACGGGGCATTTCTGCTTCCAGTTCGCCCTTCGGCAGACCCACTTTGGTAGCGTAATTGACAAGGGCGCATTCCGTGGGCTCGCCCTGTGCTTCACCGGTATCGTCGGGTTTGGCATCGCTGCACAGCGACATGGCGCGTGCAAGCTGTGCCTCATCACCCACATGCTCTACAACCGTCATTTTGTTCTGGGTCAGAGTGCCGGTTTTATCGGTGCAGATAACCTGTGCACAGCCAAGGGTTTCAACTGCTGTCAGGCGGCGAATAACAGCATTCCGCTTTGACATATTCGTAACGCCAATGGAAAGAACAATGGTAACAACAGTGGCAAGGCCTTCGGGAATTGCTGCAACAGCAAGGCTTACAGCAATCATGAACGTGCTGATGATCACATCCAAGTGGAAATCTCCGGCGCGCAGAAGGCTGAATGCGAAAATAAAGACGCAGATGCCAAGAACAAGCCAGCTCAAGGTTTTGCTGAGCTGTGCAAGCTTTTTCTGAAGCGGCGTCTGGCCTTCTTCTGCCTGTGCAAGAGCACCGGCGATTTTGCCCATTTCCGTATCCATTCCGGTGCCGGTAACCACGGCGCTGCCGCGGCCGTAAACAACCGTGCTGCCCATGTAAGCCATGTTCTTACGGTCGCCAAGCGGGATATCCTTACCGTCATTTAAATTCAGAGCCCCGATCATCTTATTCACCGGAACACTTTCGCCGGTAAGTGCAGCCTCTTCCATTTTCAAACTTGCACTTTCCAAAATGCGAACGTCGGCAGGAACGGCATCGCCCGCTTCCAAAACAACGATATCACCCGGAACAAGATCTTCGCTTTTCAGTGTGATTTGCTTGCCGTTTCGAATTACTTTGCTGGTGGCAGCAGTCATTTCCTGTAACGCTTCGATTGCTTTTTCCGCTTTGCTTTCCTGATAAACACCCAGAATTGCGTTGATCAGAACAACAATAAGGATAATGAACACGTCGGCAAAGCTTTCTCCGGAATATGCCGCAGTCACTCCGGAAACCGCAGCGGCTACAAGCAGAATGATGATCATGGGATCACTCAGCTGCTGTAAAAACCGCTGCAGTGTCGTGATTTTTTTACCTTCTGCCAGCTTGTTGGGGCCTTTTTCGGACAAACGGCTTGCCGCTTCAGCGTCTGACAAACCATTTGCAGAACTCCCAAGTTCGGAAAGCACAGAATCGGTGTCCTCACAATAGAATTTCAACACACAACATCCTTTCTTCTATAGTATTTTCTGAAATCCGTTCATCAGGAAAAAAGGATACCGCACATAACAAAGCGGTAAACACAGTTTTAGGAAACAAAAAGACTCATGTGCAGTACAAGGTCACTGCACATGAGTCTCGTTCTTACTCTTAAGCCAGGTTCGCAGTGAACCATGATTGTTGACTTAAAACCGCTTGAAACGTGAACTACTCCCTCATGAAAGGAATCGAAAATCTATGTTTTTATTATAACGCCAAATCGATTCGTTTTCAAGCCCCAGTTTTGTGTCGAAATGAAAATAAAGAGTGGTTCTTATACTTGTGAAAGGACGAAGATCGCAAGCAGCTATCCGATAAAAGGCTATTCGCGATCGATACAGACATGCATCCGCAGCATATACTGCACTGAGGTGATTGCATGAAAGCGTATTCCATCGAAATTCAGGAACATTTTATATCAGATTCGCAGGAAAAACGCATCCGGAACATTCAGCAGCAAGCAAAGATATATGTTGAGATGATGTTGGAATCCCAACGGGACACAGCAGCTTTTGCTGCCGAAAAAAGAGACGAAAGCCATACATGAAAGCGGCAATATACTGTCGGCTGAGCCGCGAAGATCAATTCAAAAACACCGAATCAGAAAGTATCCAGAATCAGCGCAGCATGCTTTTAGAATATGCGGCACAGAATAATTGGGAAGTTTTTGACATTTACTGTGATGAAGATTATTCGGGCATTGATCGGGATCGACCGGAATTTATGCGATTGATTTCGGATGCGCGAAGAAAACGGTTTGATATCGTATTGGTGAAAACACAGTCGCGGTTTACAAGAGATATGGAACTGGTTGAAAAGTATATTCACGGAGCATTCCAGGAATGGGGTATTCGATTTGTTGCTGCTGTCGATCATGCGGATACAGAAATCAAAGGAAACAAAAAAGCGCGTCAGATCAACGGCTTGATCAACGAATGGTATCTGGAAGATCTTTCAGAAAATATCCGCGCAGTATTGGATTATAAACGCAAAATCGGGCAGCACATTGGCAGCTTTGCACTTTATGGGTATTGCAAGGATCCTTCTGATAAAAATCAGCTTCGGATCGATCCCCAGGCTGCGGATGTCGTACGCGCCATTTTTGGTATGTATCTGGCGGGGTATGGAACTAAGCGCATTGCCCGAACCCTGAATTCGGCGGGGATCCCGAATCCCGCTGAATACAAAAGGATGCACTACAAAACATATAGGAATGGGGGATGCGGGGAATCGGCGGTGCTTTGGAATAGGACAACAGTAAGCCGCATCCTGAAAAACCGGATGTATATCGGGGATCTTGTGCAGGGAAAACGGCAGAAGATCAGCTATAAATCGGAAAAAATACGTGATGTGCCGCAAGAGAAATGGATCGTTGTTCCCAACACCCATGAGGCAATCATATGTCCGCAAGTATTTGAAACCGCACAGCGGATGATAAAGGCACGCACGCGGGAAACAGATACGGGGACAACGCACCCTTTAGCAGGCATGGTGCATTGCGCTGCATGCGGCAGCACGATGCAAAAAAGCACAAGCGGGGCAAAAGGCGCCGCTTACAGCTATCTTCGCTGCAAACTGCATGAGCAGAATCCGGGGCGGTGTACGAATCACAGTATCCGGCTGAATGTACTGGAGGATATCATCGCTCAAAAAATCCGCAGCTTTTTGCAGGAAGCCGCGGATGACATCATCAAATTGTTTTGCGAAAACGATGCGGCTTCGACTGCCACGGCCAAGTGGAACCGACAGATAGCGCATAAACTTCTTTTGTGTGAGCAGAGTTTATCGAAACTGTATGATGATCGAATAAGAGGTATTCTGCAAGAAGACGATTTTCAGGAGCTTTACCGCTCCTATCGAAAGCAGAAAGAATCCCTGCAGCTTCATGTGGAGGCATCCAAGACGGAAGGGTATACCGAGCCAGCGCGCGATAACAAAGCAAAAGCAATCGAATCGATTCTGCACCTTACACATCTGAATCATGAAATCTGCGCATTGTTTATCCGAAAGATACAAGTAGGGGAGCACCGAAAAAGCGAACCGCAGAAAATCACGATTTATTGGAATGTCTGACCCCCCCACAAATTGGGGTCAAAACCGGAAGCAGGAAAGCTTTCGGCTGCACAGCAAACGATTTCATTTGTGCTTGCGCAGCATCAGCATGCGGTGCGGTGGCATCAAAGATTGAAATACGGCGGGATTCGCAGAGAACCGCATCCAGCAGGTTCGGATCGGCAGCGCAATGAATATTCTCCACGGCATCGCCCTGAGACAAAAGGTAATCCGAAACCCTCCTTAAAAGGCTGGATTTCCCATAACCGTGCCACGTTTTTAATAAAATAACCGTCTGATTTTTTTCATTTGCCTGAACCTTGGAAAAATATTCAGAAAATCCAAAAGGGGACATCGATTCCAAAAAGAAATCCAGTCTGCGCAGATCCATGATTCCTCACACTCCTTTACTGCTATCGTATGCAAAAACTTTGGCCGGAGCACCCAAAAGTCTGCAAAAAAACAGACTTGTGGATGCTCCGGCCCTCATTCGTAAGTGTGGGTGCATACCTGTTCGATCTTTTCGCGGATGGCAACATAATCTGCATAGCTCAGCGGCTTATTGTTCGGGTTTCGCAGTAAGGCCGCCGGATGAAGTGTTGCGGTAAAAAATACACCGTTCTTTTCTGTCCATTGCCCATGTTCCTTCATCACACTGAAATCAGGACGGATGATCCGCTGTGCTGCGATCCGCCCCAGACATACCACGATTTTCGGCTGGATCATTTTGAACTGCAAGCGTAAATAGGGAAGGCAGCTATCCCATTCATTCGGTGCAGGGTCGCGGTTTTCCGGTGGACGGCATTTGACAATATTTGTGATAAATATGTTTTTTTTGCGGTCCAGATGAATTGCTTTTAAATATTGATCGAGCAGCTGTCCGCTGCGGCCAACAAACGGAAGCCCCTGTTCGTCTTCGCTTTTCCCCGGTGCTTCACCTATAAATAAAACCTCTGCGTTCGGATTACCCTCCCCGAATACCACCTGCGTTCGGGTACGGCACAAATCGCATTTTTCGCAGGCAAGACAAGCTTGCTTTAATTGCTCAAAATCCATTTAAATCACCTTTTATTGCTTAATTTTTTCAATTATAGCACATTTCTCTTGCGGAATGAAAGACTGGTTGTTACAATAGTATTGAACTTTGAAAGGAGGATATTCCCATGAATATTCTTGTAGAAACATCTGCACGTCACGTACATGTAACGGAATCCGATCTGGAAACGCTGTTTGGAAAAGGCTATAAGCTTACCGTGAAGAAAGAGCTGTCGCAGCCGGGACAGTTTGCTTCCAACGAACGCGTTACCGTTGTCGGCCCGAAAAGAGAACTCGCCAACGTTTCGATTCTTGGCCCGGTTCGCAACGCGACACAGGTTGAGCTCAGCCTTACGGACGCACGTTCGATCGGCATCAGCGCTCCCGTACGCGAATCCGGTGATATTGCCGGTTCCGCTGCCTGCAAATTGGTTGGCCCTGCCGGGGAAGTTGAAATCAGCGAAGGCGTAATTGCAGCAAAGCGCCATATTCACATGACGCCGGAAGATGCTGCATCTGCTGGTGTTGCTGATAAAGAAATTGTGAAAGTTGCAACCGGCGCGAATGGCCGCAAAGTTGTTTTCGATGACGTTGTGATTCGTGTAAGCGACAAATTTGCGACTGCAATGCACATTGATACCGATGAAAGCAATGCAGCAGGCGGCCCCAGCAGCGGAGAAATCGTGAAATAAAAATTGCTTTGGCTTCAAAACAGGGGACAGTTTTTCTGTTCCCTGTTTTTCTTGCATTTTCAAAAAAAGTGTTGTATAATATATAAGCTGACTAATCGGACAGGGCGATAATTTGTGCTGTTCGGTATACAGAGGGCGGGTCCTGTGCGACAAAGCCCCATGAACCATGTCAGGCGGGGAACCGAGCAGCATTAAGTGGTTTGCTTTGTGCGCCGCAGCCCACCTGTCCTCTGTATACCGAAAAGCATAATGGGCGTTTAGCGCCGCGTCCTGTCCTGTTTTTTTATTTATAAAAGGGGGAGCTGAGCCAAATGTATCGTGCATTGTATCGTAAATGGCGTCCGAAGTCCTTTGCAGATGTTGTAGGACAGGCGGATATTACAACGGCTCTTATGAATCAGATCTCCCATAACAAAGTCGGCCACGCATATATTTTTACAGGTACTCGCGGCACAGGCAAAACAACCTGTGCTAAGCTTTTTGCCAAAGCCGTCAACTGCCAGCATCCCAATGGGGCGGATCCGTGCGGGGAATGTGCAATCTGCACGGGGATCGACAGCGGCAGCATCATGGATGTTGTGGAAATCGATGCGGCATCGAACAATGGTGTGGATAATATCCGTGATTTGCGCGATGAAACCGCTTATACCCCCAGCACCTGCACCTATAAGGTATATATTATTGATGAGGTGCACATGCTGACCAATGCAGCATTCAATGCACTTTTGAAAATTATGGAAGAACCGCCCAGCCATATCATTTTCATTTTAGCAACAACCGAGATCCATAAAGTTCCTGCAACGATTCTTTCCCGCTGCCAGCGATATGATTTTACACGGATTTCCCCAAAAGATATTGAAGATCGTCTTTTATATGTTGCAGGGCAGGAAGCGATTTCGCTGACACAGGAAGCAGCTGGCTTGATTGCACGGCTGGCAGATGGTGCCATGCGCGATGCGCTTTCCATTCTGGATACTTGTGCCGGAATAACGGACTGTGTGGATGAAAGCATCGTGCGCCGAATGGCAGGGGTGACCGATAAAAGCTATCTGTTTGAACTTTCGGATGCGATTGCTGCACAGGATGCCGTTTCCGCGCTCTGCCTGGTGGCACAGCTTCGGGAAAAATCCATTGATATCAAGCGTCTTTGTGACGAACTGATTTTGCATTATCGAAACCTGCTTCTTGCCGGTGTGCCGAATGGAAGGGCATTGCTTGTGGGCGTAAGTCCGGGGGAAGAGCAGCGATTTGTGGAATCTGCACCGAAATACCGACAGAAGGATGTGGTTCGAGCCATTAAAATCCTGTGTTCGGCATTGGATAAAATGGGAAAATCAACCGATCCGCAAATCGAGTTGGAGGTTGCACTTTTTAAAATGTGTGAATCGGAACCGGAGATCGCTCCTTCTGCGTACAGTGCACCGCAGGCGGCAGTGCCTATTTCACCGGCCGCACCGCTTCCCTTTACGAGTGCGCCGATCATGCAGCCGGCGGCTCCGGCAATACAGCCGGTACAAGAATCCTCGCCCGCAGTTCAGCCTGATGCCGACTCTCCGGTGAAGATTCAACCCGAGCTTGCGAATGTGACACAATCACCAGAAAATGCACAAGGATCGGCAAAACGGGATTCTTCCCAGCTGCCGACCCTTCCGGAAGGGATATCCATACAGCCGTTTGAACAATGGAATCAGGTCGTTGCGGCAATGGAAAAAAAGGATAAGCTTTTATATGTGAATTTAAACAACTCAAAAGCTTATTACGATGGCAGACGCATCCTGATTGATGGAAGCGACCTATTCCTTGAATATATGCGCCAAAATGAATATTCTTCCCAGCTGATAAAAGAGACGATCGAGGAAGTAACCGGTGTGCATTATGGCATAGGGCCGTACAAAAAAAAGAAAAAAACGGATGAGGCCGTGCAAAATGCGGATGCGGTTTTGGAACAGCTTGCGCAGCAGGGCGTCTCTGTGATTTTTGAAGATGAGTGAATAAAGGAGATTTTATTATGAAAGCAAGATTACCGCAGGGTTACGGCAAACAGAGCCAGCAGCAGCTGATGCAGCAGGTTCAGAAGATGCAGGAAACGATGCAGAAAAAGCAGGAAGAACTGGAAAGTACAGAATACAGTGTCACCTCCGGGGGCGGAATGGTGGAACTGAAGATGACAGGCAAGCATGAAGTTACCAGCATCAAAATCAATCCGGATGTAGTCGAAAAAGATGACGTTGAAATGCTGGAAGATTTGATTGCCGCCGCTGTTAACGAAGCGGTTCGTGTGGTTGATGAAGCTTCTGACGAAGCTATGAATTCCCTGACCGGAGGCTTGAACATTCCCGGCTTGGGGCTGTAATTTAAATTAAAGGAGCGGAACGAATTCATGGGGTATAATGCGGCGCCGTTGGAACGGCTGATTGAACAATTTGCCAAGCTGCCGGGCATTGGACGAAAAGGCGCCACCCGTCTTGCATATCAGGTTTTAAGTATGGATAGGGAAGAAGCAATGGAATTCGCCCATGCAATCGAAGACGCTCACACAAAGATTCACCGCTGCAAAGTCTGCCAAAATTTCACAGAACAGGAAATTTGTCCGATTTGCAGCAGTGCATCGCGTGATCACAGCGTGATATGCGTTGTAGAAAATCCACGGGACGTCACCGCTTTTGAACGAACCCGAGAGTTTCGAGGGGTATATCACGTCCTTCACGGTTTGATTTCTCCTATGGATGGCATCGGCGCGGAACAGCTGTGCATCAAGGAATTGCTGCTGCGCATCCGCAACGGTGGGGTGAATGAAATCATTATGGCAACAAACCCGACCGTTGAGGGGGAAGCAACTGCTATGTATATCGCGAAGCTTGTAAAACCGCTTGGGGTAAAAGCCACACGCCTTGCGTATGGGTTGCCGGTTGGCAGTAACCTGGAATATGCCGATGAGGTTACACTGGGGCGTTCACTTGCCAATCGTGGCGAATTGTAAAAACATTTGTCGGCTCCTCTTGACAAATAAGTCGGAATTGGATATGATATATTATCACGACTGTGAGGTGACAAAATGGCCGGACAAGAACAGAATAAAGTGATTGCTGCAAATCGAAAAGCTCGACATGACTATTTTGTCATGGAAGCTATGGAAACGGGGATCGAGTTGGTCGGCACCGAAGTAAAAAGCATCCGTACCGGAGCGGTGAATTTAAAAGATTCATGGGTCGAAATTGAAAATGGCGAGTTGTATGTTTTAGGCATGCATATCAGTCCTTACGAAAAGGGAAACATTTTTAACCGGGATCCGGTGCGAAAAAGAAAACTTCTTGTGCATAAAAAGGAAATCCGTCACCTGCAAGAGCAGCAGAAGCTTCAGGGCTATACATTGATTCCGTTGCAGCTTTACTTTAAACATGGTAAGGTCAAAATGGAACTTGGTGTGTGTAAAGGCAAAAAGCTGTATGATAAGCGTGCAACCATAGCGGCACGGGATGCAAAGCGCGACATTGATCGCGCATTAAAAGAACAACGTCGATAACGCGCGCCGAAAGGCCGCTTTATTATGGGGATGTAAAGGTTTCGACGGGGAGAGGAAAGCGAGAGCAGCGGGTAGTGCTCGGGGGACGCACTTTAAACTCCTCCAAAAAAATAGCTAACAATAATAAATTAGCAGTCGCTGCCTAATTAAAGGCAGCTGTCTTGCCCGGTTTACCGCGCACCGGGGTCAAGGCATCATTTAGCGGTGCACGTGAGCAGCATCAAGCTTTGTTTGCTGCCATGAACTGATGAAGCTACCGACACGGCAGCCCGTTTACCGGCTTGCTGTTGGGGGAATCCTGTAGGTAAACTTCACCCGAAGATACTAGCGTGGACTTCTTTTCGGACACGGGTTCGACTCCCGTCATCTCCACCAAATGG
>JAHHSK010000066.1 GCA_020025255.1 Ruthenibacterium sp.
TTCATCCCTGTATCTTTGCGGAGATGATTGGAACGAGTTTTGTGATGCTTATGGGGAGATTATCACCAACGGCACCTATGCAAACCTTGAAAAAGGTTATCTGGATTGGTGCGGAATCAACTATTTTTCTCCTGAACAAATGCAGTGGATTATTAAACGACTTCGAGAAGAAAAGCCGAAGGATTACCAGCCTCTGTTGAATTGGTTGGAGCAGGGTACTCAGTATAACGGATTTTATGTTTTGGGTCTTTAAGCAAGGGTTAAACATCTTCCAATGATTCCAACGGGTCTACTCAGCGCCCAGAACTCACAGCGGCTATATGAAATTCAATGGAATTACATGCACTTTGTGTAAGCCGGAAAAGAAATCTTGGGAATAAAGGCTTTGCAGTATAGGGCAATCAAGAATAAGGCGCAAAAGAGAAAACAAAAAACGATGATGCAGAAAAAAGAGCTGCATCATCGTTTGATAAAGTGTTTTAATATGCATCGCTTTCCGAAGGGTTCGTATAATATTGTGCCTGTGCAGACCAGAGTTTGCAATATTTCCCGTCGGCATCGGCAAGCAGCTGTTCATGTGTCCCTTGCTGGATCACAGCTCCGTTTTCAAAAACGACAATTTCATCACAAAACTTGCAGGAAGATAAGCGGTGGCTGATATAGATTGCGGTTCGATCTCCCGATATTTCATTGAATTTAGCATAGATTTCAGCTTCCGCAATCGGATCGAGAGCCGCAGTCGGTTCGTCTAAAATGATGAAGGGGGCATCTTTATAAAGCGCGCGGGCAATGGCGATCTTTTGTGCTTCGCCGCCGGAAACATCAACGCCGTCCTTTTCAATATCGCGGAACAGATAGGTATCAAGCCCCTGCGGCATTGAGGCAAGCCGTTCACCGAAACCGGCATCCGTCAGCGCTTTTTTCACCCGGACGGGATCATATTCCTTACATCCGGCCACGTTTGCGCCCAAGGGCTGGGAAAGCAGCTGAAAATCCTGAAACACGACAGAAAAGATTTTTGTGTAGTCATCATAGCGGTATTTGCGGATGTCAATTCCATTGAGAAGGATCTGTCCTTCTTGCGGGTCATAAAGGCGGCACAGCAGCTTGATGAAGGTGGATTTGCCGGAACCGTTTTCGCCCACTACCGCAAGGCGGCTGCCGACTTTGAACTTTATGCTTACATGCCGCAGCGACCAATCCGAGGCGCCGGGATACCGAAAGGAAACATCCCGGAATTCCACATCGTACTGCCGGTCACTGCGTTTTTCTGTCGTCAGGCTTCCCTGATACATGTTGTTTGGAATATCCAGAAAGTCGTAGACGGTATGAAGGAAGGGGACATTGCCGCGCATTGTGCCAATCGTTTCGATCATCAGGGAAACATTGGAGAAAAGCGCAGTAACAGCACCCACATACTGCGTTACCGAACCGACACCGAATGCTCCGGCCCATGCTTTCAAACAGACAAACACATAGACAATACCGGTCAGAACGGCACCGATGCATCCGGAAGCGGCGTTCCATGCACCGACAGGCCCTGCCGCAAGCTTTGACATGATCCCGCCGACGCTGAACGTTTTATCCATGTCCATATAGTGGCGTGCAATGGCCTGCTGATTATACATCCGAATATCCTGTGCGCGGGACGCATCGCCGGGTAAAAACCCGAATGCACCGAAAATCCGGTTGCCGAAGCGGGCATTTTCTGCACAAGTTACCTCGTAATCCAATGCCTTATTCCGGCACATGGGGCCAAGGGCACTTGCCAATGCGAGCAGGGAAAGGATCACCAAAATGAAAATCGGATGATTCAGAATCGTCAGGGTTCCGGCGGTTTCCGGTACGGAACGGATAAATAAGCTTGCTGTCAGAGCAACGGCACCGAAGATGCCGAAGACGCTTTGCAGAAAGTCAGCGTAAAAGTTGAAGAGCATATTCAGCCCCCAGCCCGTCCATTGCTCGTTTTGTTTGATTTGAGACAGGGTATCGTGCGTGGCGGCGTTATCGATGTCGGCAAAATCCATGGACATCATTTTATCTGCGAAAATATAGTTTTTGCGCACGGCATATTGTTTGCGCTTGGCTTCTTTATAGCGGGCAAGAATTCCGGTCAGCAATGCAAGCAGTGCCGTGCTTCCAATCGTAAGAAAAACCAGCGGCCAAAGAATATCCGGATTGCGGGAATCCGCCAGTTCGTTGATGATCTGCGCGGAAAAATATATTGTAATATATGGGCTTAAGGCACTGATCACAGAATGGCAGGCCGTAACCCAAAACACACCGGGGCAGTATTTGCGGATATCCTGAAACGCTCTAGCGTGAATGCGGAATGTTTCCTGAAATGTGACCTTTTCAGTCTGTGTTGCCATCGCGATCCCATCCTTCCTGATAATAGCGTGCTTGAACCTCAAACAGGCGGGCATATTCGCCGCCCAGCTGCATCAGGGCACTGTGTGTTCCTTCTTCTGCGATCACACCGTTTTTCAGAAACAGGATGCGGTCGCAAAACCGTGTAGATGCCAATCTATGGGAAATAAAGACAGAGGATTTGCCCGATGTGATTGCGCTGTATTTGGTGTAGATATCATTTTCAGCAATCGGATCAAGCGCGGCGGTCGGCTCATCCAGAATCAGAAAGGGGCCGTTTTTGTACAAGGCGCGTGCCAGCATCAAACGCTGTGTCTGTCCGCCGGAAAGCTGAATCCCATCAAGGAACACCGTTTTCCCCAGATGCGTGTCATACCCTTGCGGAAAATTCAGAACGGTTTGCGTCAGCCCGGCCTTTTCAATACATTCTTTGACGCGCTGGGTGTCGATATCCGAAACAGACTGCGAAACGGCTTCGGAAACGGTAACGTCAAGCTCGGAAAATTCTTGGAACACAGCCGAAAACAAGCGGTAGTATTCGCTGCGGTTGAAGGAACGCACATCCATTCCGTTCAGAAGGACACGGCCTTCATCGGGATCATAAAATCCGCACATCAGCTTGACCAGCGTGGATTTGCCTGCACCGTTCAGCCCTACGACAGCCAGTTTTTCGTCGGGGTGAAGCGTCAGATTTATGCCGTTCACGATCGGTTTATCCGAACCGGGATACCGGAAGGATACGTTTTCCAGCCGAAGCTCATATGCTTCGGCCTGGGGAATTGCCGCCCCGCCTGTAAAGCGGAACATTTCCGGCAGATTCAGATATTCCAGAATCATCGAAATACCGGCACATTCCTTGTGCAGAACGGCACATTCGTTCAAGATTCCGGTTACCCATGACGAAAATCCACTGAACGCAGTAAAGTACAACAGAAAATCGGATGCGGGCAGATTTTCGGTCAGTGCCAGATGAATCAGATAGAAGTATGCGATGCCGTTTCGGCACAAGCCAAGCACCACATCGAAAACACAGGCGGCAATATACTTTTTTTCGCGGCGAAGCACAAAGGCGTCATACAGATTTACCGCGCTTTCATAAATGGAGTTCAGCCACGGCCCCAGCCCGAAAATGCGGATATCCTTTGCAAGGGGGACGGATTCCGTCTTTTTGCGGATATAGGACATGCGCTTGTAGTATTCGGATTCTTCCTCCCGATGACGGTATTCCCATTGGGTAACGCGGTTGCTTACTGCAAAACCGGCAGCCGACGTCAGCACCACAACAAGGCTAAGGCCGATGTTCAGATGCGACAGCAGAGAAAAATAGATTAGAAAACCGGAAAGATTCAAAAGCAGGGAGGTCATCGTTGTCCAGATATGTTCTGCCGGCTCGTCGTTCCCTGAACAGCTGTTCATTGCATTTTCCTGCATTTTTAAGGTGTGCGGGTCGCGCGTATTGGGATACGATGTAACGCAGGCTTTATGATTGATTTGTTTGATAATACTGCTGCGGGTGTCGATCTGACCGAATATCATATTGGTGTGCACATATTCCCGCAGACCGTTCAAAAGCATCAGACATAGAGAAAAAATTGCGATTGTGGAAAGCAGCTGCGGCAGAGGAGAAGCCGATTCCACCTTGTGCAGAACGCTCGGTGCAATGAACAGCTGTACCAGATTGACAGCAAGCTGCAAAGCGGCGTAGAAAACACATACGACCGGTACGCTCTTGTGTGTGCTCCACGCTGTGCGAAGCATGAATCCAATGCTTTGGAGCATGCTGTATTGGGGCTTTTCGTTTTTATCCATATTTCTCACCTCGTGAAGTTTAGCATAACATAAAAATTCGTCCCCGCATCAATTCGGGGACGAATTGTTTTTTATGGGGGACGAAATGCATTGTCCGTTCACAAAAAGGAATTTGGAAATCCGAAGGGTTATAACTGTGGGATCAAAATTTCGGTGGTAAAGGCACCATCCTCACTGTTCCGGCTCAAATATCCATCCAACCGTTCAATGATATTGTCTATGCGGATAAGGCCGAGGCCGTGCCCGCTGCCCTTGGTGGAGCGAAAGAGCTTTCCTGATTTGATCCGCTTTTTTTCGGCGGTATAATTGGTAAAAGAGATGTAAAGCTGTGTGCCTTTCATATCCATGTAAACACGGATCATGCGTTTTTCTTCCGGTAGAAAAAGGCTTGCCTCCATGGCATTATCAAAAAGATTGCCGATAATGCAGCACAGATCCAGCTCTGACATTTTAAGCTGTACGGGAATGTGTGCGTCTACCTGTATCGGGATATGCTTGGATCGCGCAAGTGAAATTTTACTGTTAAGAATGGCATCTGCCATAGGATTTCCGGTTTTTACAACGGTATCGACCGTACGCAGATCGGTGTCAAGCTCATCCAGATATGTTTGGATTCCTTGGATATCACCGTTTGCGGCCAGAACTTTCATCGTCTGGATATGATTGCGGTAATCGTGCCGCCAGCCGCGGATCTGGCGATACATGTTGTCCACTTCCTGATAATGGGTATCCATCAGCTCTCGCTGATACGCGGCGATTTGTTTATCGATTCGTTTCGAAAGCAGTGACATAGGGGGTTCCTTCTTTGGTTATGCATATTGAATAATAGAGCGGTTCAGTGCTTCGTAAGCACCGCGGGGCAGAGGAAGGATCGTACGATCCAACAGGAAAACCTGTGTTTTGGTCACTCGTCGGATGTATTTAAGGTTCACAACCAGACTTCTTCCCACACGGCAGAAGCGTTCATCCAGCCGCTTTTCCAGTTCTGTCAACGGACACTTTACGGTATGATCCTGTTTTGCATGAACGGTAACATAGTTCTTTTCCACATCCAGGTATCGTATTTCATGCAGGGGAATCCGAATGGTTTCGCCGCAAGTGCATAGTATCAGATTCATTTCGTTCTGTGCAATTCGGTCAGCTGCACGGTTCAGTACGGTGCAGAGCTTCTCCGGGCTGATCGGTTTTATCAAATAATGCAGTGCGGCAACCTCATAGCCTTCGGCAATATAATCGGAATATCCCGTAAGGAATACGATTTGAATGGTTTCGTTGTCCTGCCGGATCTGCCGTGCCATGGTGATGCCGTCCATGCGATTCATCTCAACATCCAGCAGCAAAAGGTCGAAGTCTTTGTCCTGCGCATAATGAAATAAAAAACTTTCAGCGGAGGAAAAAACAAGCACGTCCAAAACAAAATTTCTGCTGGATGCCCAGCTGCTTACGATATCTTTTGTAAATTGTGCGTCGGGGATGCTGTCATCACAGATTGCAATGCGCATTTTACTCATCTTCTTCCATAAAGGGAAATTTGCCCATAAAGCGATATGTTTCGTAAACTCTTTTTATTGGGCGTCAATTTTTTCTTTCAACTCCGTCAGATAAAGCCAGCGTTCCGTTTTTTGATCCAGCTTTGCTTTCAGTTCGGCGCATTGCTGTGTCAGTTCCTGAAGCTTTACATAATCGCTGCTGCATCGGGCTTGCTCTGCTTCACAATCCGCAATCTGCTGTTCAAGCGCAGCGATATCCTCATCGATCGATTCAAATTCGCGCTGTTCTTTAAACGAAAACTTCAGCTTTTGGGAACGTGGGCGTTCGGCATAAGTCTTTTTAGGCATTTTGGGCGGCATCGGGGCTTCTTTGCGTTTGGCTGCCCAGTCTGACCAGTTGCCGGAATATTCAAGCACCTGTCCGTCGCCGCACACCTCAAATAGAGTGCTGGCTATTTTGTCCAGAAAGAAGCGGTCGTGCGAAACGGTCAAAATCGGGCCGGGAAAGCTTTGCAGGTAATCTTCCAGAATGGAAAGAGTCAGGATATCCAGATCGTTTGTCGGCTCATCCAGAAATAGGATGTTCGGAGCTTCCATAAGAATCGAAAGCAGATATAGACGTCTGCGTTCGCCGCCGGAAAGCCGCCCGATAGGAACAGACTGCATATCACCGGAAAACAGGAACCGTTCCAGCATCTGTTTTGCAGAGAAGGTTCCCTCATTTGTACGGATCTCACCGGAAATATCATGGATAAAATCGTAAACCCGTTGATTGGGATCCATTTCGCGGCCTTCTTGGGTGAAATAGCCGATTTTGACCGTAGAACCGATTTCAACCGATCCGGAATCCGGTGCAAGAATCCCGGCAAACAGATTCAGCAGTGTTGTTTTTCCGGCACCATTATGCCCAACGATGCCAATGCGGTCATCCCGCAGCAGATGGTAGCTGAATTGGTTGATGACCGGACGGCCATCGAAAGATTTGCACACCTGATTCAATTCGATCAGCTTTTTTCCAAGACGGCTGTATGCTGTATGGAGTTGAATCGATTCCTCCTGCTTGGGCGTGTCCTGATTGAGCAGATTTTCATAACGCTGGATGCGCTCCCGGGATTTGGTCGAACGCGCCTTGCATCCGCGCAAAATCCATTCCCGTTCGATCCGAAGAATGGATTGCCGTTTGCGCTCGCTTGCCTGCATCATTTCCTGACGCTGCTCTTTTAATTCCAGATATTTGGAATAATTTGCTTCATAATGATATAGTTTGCCGTGCGAAAGTTCGGTGATGCGATTGGCAACTCGCTCCAAAAAATAGCGGTCGTGCGTTACCATAATCAATCCGCCCTTGAAACGACGCAGCCGATTTTCAAGCCACTGCGTCATTTCGGAATCCAGATGATTGGTCGGTTCATCCAAAATCAAAATTTCAGCAGGGCGGATCAAGGCAGCAGCCAAGGCAACGCGTTTTCGCTGGCCGCCGGAAAGAGTTCCGATTTGCTGTGAAAAATCAGAAATGCCAAGCTGATGGAGCATGGATTTCGCTTCGTATTCATTAACACGCTGAAACTCTGAGGAAAGGTGCATAAAAACCTGCTCCAAAACGGAGGCATCATCCTGCATAACCGGATTCTGCGGCAAATAGCTGATTTGTGCCGCCGAATTGCGAGCGATCGTACCGCTGTCTTCTTCGACCATACCGGCAAGCACTTTAAGAAACGTGGATTTTCCGGTGCCGTTGATTCCGATGATGCCGATTTTGTCACCTTGATTCAAATAAAAATTCACATCGGACAGCAGTTGACGCATGCCGAAATTGATGCAAAGATGTTCCGCAGATAAAAGCATAGTAACCTCCGTATTGATTCCATATCTTTTTCTATGATACCATATACGGATGTCTTTTGTCATGGGTGTTAAAATCTTTTCCAAAGAGCCTGACGTATTGCTGCAAAGAATGTAAGGCGCAGAAAACAAAAAAAACGAAGCAGCCGCAAAAGAAAACGGGGCTTGCATCCTGCGGTATTTCTGATATTATTTATTAAAAGGGCAGGATTTCAGGGATCGAAACGAAACGGGGGAAGCACAATGAAATCAGAATGGGAGGTGTTCCATGCGGTTTCCATCGGCACAGCTCATCTGGAAATGGGGAAAGTCTGTCAGGATGCGGCAGCAAGCGGAACAAATGTGGTTCTATCTTATGCAGCAGTAAGCGATGGACACGGCGGTAACGATTATTTTCGTTCGGATCGGGGAAGCCAATTTGCGGTTGCGTCTTTCAAACGAGTAATCGCAAGGGGACGAAACATTGTAAATATTGCCCGTGGAATCCGGGAAGATAACCCGATGCCTTCCGTTGATCAGCTGGTGCAGCAAATCATAGAGGAGTGGAACCGATACGTTGATGCCGATATTGCAAATCAGCCATTTCAGCCAGAAGAAATGAAGGAAACCTCCCCTCAAATGACGGAATTTTACAGGCATGCACAATGGCGTCGAATTGCTTATGGAACAACTCTGATCGGATTTGTTGTGGTGCAGAACTGCTGCTTTGGCATTCAGATCGGAGATGGAACATGTGTTGCATTGACCCAACAGGGAGAGTATATCCAGCCGATTGCGCACGATACGGCTTGCTTCAAAAACATTACAACTTCATTGTGCGACCCGCAGGCAAGGGAAAAATTTCGAGTGTATACCAGCCAATCGCTTCCCGTGGCGGTGTTTGTTGGTACGGATGGAATCGATAACAGTTTCGTCGATGATAAAGCCCTCTATAAATTTTATAACACTATTGTAAGCGGTATTGCAGAAATGGAACCCGAACAGGCAGCGCAGCAGCTAGCGCAGTATCTGCCGCTTCTTTCGAAAGAGGGAAGCCGCGACGATATGGCAGTGGGAATGCTGTTTCGCACCGGGCAGATTCGAAAAATGTTCCCGGCACCGAAGCAAACATAAGCGGTCAGACACAGTTGCAGCGTTGCTTCCGGCCTGAAGATAAAAGCACATTCAATGAAAAGGAGAATCGATATGCTGTACACCACTCGATTTATGCTTGCCGTAGGGCATGTGCTTGAAAGCAAAGCACAGCTGGATTATGCAAGGGGAAATTTATCAAAAGAACATTTTGATAAATTATATAGGTCAAGAAGAAACTTAGTAATATTTCAAGCGATTCCTTGGATTTTGTTTGCTGTGGGGATTCTTTGCGTGTTTTTATTTGTTCCGGCGCAAGAAGTTCCCTACGGCCATGCGAGTATGAGGGAAACAATGCTTTTGTTCGGTGCCGTATTTTTTATTTTCTTTTACATGTTTTGGCTCATAATATCTCAATTTGTCGTGGGGAAATTATGGCATAAATATGTTAAATGGTATAAAAAGGCAGGAACCATGGCGGAACTGTATCGGTTATTAAAATAGGGTATGGGGGAAGCTGTGTCCGTTTGTTCCTGCGAAGACAAAATATAAATTTTCATTTTTGAGGGGACTTATGCGAAGTTATGCAAATAAAGAGGAATTGAAAGCCGAAATAAATAAGACGTTTGAAAAATATATTATGGAATTTGATGCGATTCCGGAATCGCTCAAAGATAAAAGAGTTGAGTCAGTGGATCGAACCCCGGCAGAAAACCTTGCCTATCAAGTTGGCTGGACAACACTGCTTCTTACATGGGAAGAGGATGAAAAAAACGGACTTACGGTAAGCACTCCATCGGAAAAATTCAAGTGGAATCAATTAGGGCAGTTATATCAATGGTTTACCGATACCTACGCTCCGTTATCTCTGCAAGAGTTGAAAATAAAATTACATGAAAATGTCAATGCGATATGCGCAATGATTGACTTGCTAAGCGAAGAAGAATTGTTTCACCCCCATATGAGAAAATGGGCCGATGAAGCAACAAAAACAGCGGTATGGGAAGTCTATAAGTTTATCCATGTAAATACGGTGGCACCGTTTGGAACGTTCCGAACGAAAATAAGAAAGTGGAAAAAGATAGCACTATAATTTCCTGCTTGCCGATTTTCCAATCATCGAGCCAACCCGAACAGGCAAAGCGGAATACCGGCCGCCCATGCACAGAAAGCGGCCGCTTCTTTTGTGCATGCGGCTGGGAACAGGCGGCACAACCGTCTGATTACGGCCGGCGTTTGGCTGCGTAGGGAAAAGTGTACAGCTTAGTGTTTCATCAGATAAAAAGAAAAAGCCTGTAAACCTTGCCTTAACAGTGATAAGGAACTAATTCACTTATCAACTGTCAGCCAACGGATTTCGGGTGCATACGAAACTCCCGTTTGTTTCACAGTGATGTGATTCAAACGGGAGTTTTCTGTATTTATCAACCTTTACGATTTGGAGGAATATAAAATGA
>JAHHSK010000067.1 GCA_020025255.1 Ruthenibacterium sp.
CTGGAGGATGGCCTGAGCGAGTGGAACGATCGTCTTGCCGAGCTGAAGAAATAAAATGCAGTCTTCAGATGATGCCCCGGTCAAACGGGGCATCATTTTTTAAAAAAAGGGAGGAAATACAATGGCCGAAAAAGCAGTGAAAAGCCGCCAAAAGCCGAAAATGAAATATTCCCTCAAGCAAAACCTGATTGCCTATTCGTTTATCCTGCCGAACTTTATCGGCTTTTTGTGCCTGACATTTATTCCGATCGTATTTTCGTTCATTCTGAGCGTGTGCGAATGGGATGCAGGCAATGCATCGACAGTCACGTTTGTTGGGCTTGAAAATTTCCGTGCAATGGCAAATGATCCAACGTTCAAAATCGCAACGAAAAACACCTTTATTTATACGATCGGCGTTGTGCCGGCAACCATGATCCTTTCACTGCTGATCGCAATGCTGCTGAACTGCAACATCAAGGGGCGCACATTTTTCCGTGCCGTGGTTTTCTTCCCGTATGTTGCTTCGCTGGTGGCTGTGGGCGTTGTGTGGAACGCGCTGTTCCACCCAAGCAACGGCCCGGTCAACCAGATCCTCGCCGCGCTTGGCGTGCAGAACCTGCCGCGCTGGGCGGCTTCCACTACATGGGCCATGCCCACACTGATCCTGCTTACGATCTGGAAAAACGTGGGATACTATACCATTGTGTATCTGGCGGCACTGCAGGGCGTGCCCAAGGAACTGTATGAAGCATCGCGCATTGACGGTGCCAGCGCGTGGCAGCGCTTTAAAAACATCACATGGCCTATGGTCACGCCAACCACCTTCTTTGTGGTTGTCATGCTGACGATCTTCACGTTCAAGGTGTTCGATATCATGTATATCACAACGCAGGGCGGCCCGGGCCGAAGCACGCAGGTGCTGGTGTACCACATTTACAACAAGGCGTTTATCAGTCAGGAATACGGCTATGCAAGTGCACTGGCGATGATCCTGTTTGCGATTGTTCTGGTGGTTACCCTGATCCAGTTCCGTGTGGAAAAGAAGTTTACGGATTATTTATAAAGACGGGAGGAAAGCAATATGGAATCATCAAAGCTGCTTCGCAAACGCAACCCCGCGCTGTATTGGATAAGCCGTATTCTTCTGTATGGGGCGCTGCTGTTTGCCGCCGCCATTATGCTGCTGCCGTTTTTGTGGATGCTTTCCGCATCGGTGAAGCTGCAGCAGGATGTTTTTGAATTCCCGATCCGGTGGATACCGGATGAATTTCACTGGGAAAACTATTCGATCATCTGGGAGCAGATCCCGCTGCTTACTTATTTTAAAAACACCGCATTTCTCACGGTTGTGATCACGATCATTCAGCTCATCACTTCCAGCTTTGCGGCCTATGCATTTGCAAAAATGCAGTTCAAGGGACGCGATGCGCTGTTTTTGATGTATGTTACCACCATTGCGATCCCCTGGCAGGTATACATGGTGCCGCAGTACATCATGATGGGCAAATTCGGCCTGACGGATTCCCTGTTCGGCATGATACTGATGCATTCGTTTACGGCGTTCGGCGTATTTTTGATCCGGCAGTTCTATATCGGTATCCCGAACGAGCTTTTGGAAGCCGCGCGCATCGATGGACTTTCCGAATACGGCATCTGGATGCGCATTATGCTGCCGCTTTCCAAACCGGCGATCGCAACGCTGTGCATTACCACCTTCGTTACGGAATGGAACGACTTCATGGGTCCGCTGATCTATCTTTCGACCGACAGCAAAAAGACATTGCAGCTGGGCCTGCGCCTGTTCATCGGTATGTACTCTGCGGATTATCAGCTTGTCATGGCGGCTTCGGTCGTATCGCTGATCCCGGTGTTCATCCTGTTTGTATGCCTGCAGCGCTTCTTCGTCGAAGGCATCGCAACAAGCGGCCTGAAGGGCTGATGCAGGGCTTGCAGAAAAAGCGATAAAAAAGAAATCAAAAAGGGCTGTGAGAATTTCTCACAGCCCTTTTTGCGCGGCAAGGAAGCAGGAAAGCACCGCCGCGCATGTTATTTTTGCATGGAAAGATAAAACCGCTTTGTTTTGCTGTCGCAGGGAGTGTCATCCGGCAGATCGGAAGTGGAAAGCCCCATGTGCATCAGCTCATCCCCGCCGAGAATAAGCCCCAGGGGCTGCACGATATAATCGGCGTCGGGGTCAAGCCCGCGCAGGCGCACGCGCGAAAAAGCCGGGCTTGCCGGCTGGCGGAAGCGATACCAGCCCACCACGGCCTCGCTTGCATCGGGCGATACGACCATCCATGCGGCATCGTCACATTCAAACGGGCTGCGCAGACGGTAAAAATCACCGAACTGCATCAAAGCGCGGTGCTGCTTCATCCAAGCCACCTGCCGGGCAATTTCGTCCAGATCTTCCTGCGGCAGGCGCGTCAGATCGAGTTCGTATCCAAAGGTTCCGAATATGGCAGCATCAGCACGCGCCGAAAGGCTGCTGTGCCGGTTGAGCTGATGATTGGGCGAAGCCGATACATGCGCGCCCATACAGGAAATAGGATAGACAAACGAGGTGCCGTACTGGATCTCCACGCGCTGCATGGCATCGGTATTATCGCTTGTCCAGCATTGCGGGGCATAATACAGCATGCCGGGGTCAAACCGGGCACCCCCGGACGCACAGCTTTCAAACAGCACATGCGGGAATTCACGCGTCAGGCGTTCATACAGCGCATACACCCCCAGAATGTAGCGGTGATAGACCGTACCCTGATCCTCCGGCCCCAGTGCGGAGCTGAAACATTCGGTGATGCAGCGGTTCATATCCCATTTGATATAAACGGCACCGCTTTCGCGCAGTGCGGCACAGATGAGATCGCCGATATACGTCACGACCTCGGGGCGGGAATAATCCAGCACATACTGATTGCGCGTAAGGCTGGCAAAGCGGTCGGGGTCCCGCAGGATCCAATCGGGGTGGGCGCGGTACAGCTCGCTGTCGGCGTTCACCATTTCCGGTTCGATCCAAAAGCCGAAATCCAGCCCCAGCTGCTTGAGACGGCGGGCAAACCCGCCAAGGCCGTTGGGAAAACGTTCCTTGTTGTACCACCAATCGCCCAGCCCGGAGTGATCGTTCGTGCGTGTGCTGAACCAGCCGTCGTCCAGAACAAACAGCTCGATGCCGACATCGGCGGCCTTGCGGGCA
The DNA here is from genome assembly GCA_020025255.1 of Ruthenibacterium sp. Classification (GTDB taxonomy): domain Bacteria; phylum Bacillota; class Clostridia; order Oscillospirales; family Ruminococcaceae; genus Ruthenibacterium. The sequence goes on from JAHHSK010000067.1 coordinate 3,179, forward strand.
AGAGCCATGAGCTTTTCTTCGTCGAAATCGAAATAGGCGGCTTCCCAGCTGTTGATGAGGATCGGGCGCGGACGGTCGCGCCATGTGCCGCGCGCAAGGCGCGACCGATACAAAGGATGAAACACGCCGCTCATGCCCGAAAGCCCGCTGTCGGAATAGACGGCCACGGCTTCGGGCGTGGTGAAGCGTTCGCCCGGGCGCAGCGGCCACGAAAAGCCGTCCGGATGGATGCCGAGCATCACGCGGCTGACATCGAAAGCATCCACCTCGGTCTGCGCAAGAAAGTTTCCGCTGTAAACCAGACTGAAGCCGTAGGCTTCGCCGGAATGTTCGGTGGTATCCGGGCGCACCAAAGCAAGGAAGGGGTTGTGCACCGCACCCGAACAGCCGCGGCGGCTGTAGATGCGCTGGATGCCGTTCGAAAGCGCGGTGCGCTGTACGGCGCGTTCGCGCGCCCAGGTGCCGGTCAGGCGGATCATTTCAAAATCCCGGTCGGGGAAATCGATCGATGCACTCATCGCGCGCTCCAAAACCAAGGGCTCTGTGCTGTGGTTTTCAAACCGCACACTGCGTGCAACGGCGTCAAAATCGCGGAAGATCGTATAGGTAAGCGTGAGCGAAGCCTGCATGCGTTCATCAAACAGCTCCAATTCCAGCGTGTCGGCTTCGTCATCCGATTCGGTATAGGTGGAAGGCAGCCCGGGCAGCGGGGGCTTTCCCCGGGAAATGCGGTATGCGCGAAAGCGGAATTCGCAAATCGTGCTTCCCGTGCCGCGGCGCACGACATAGGCGGGTTCGCGCAGATCGCCGTGGCCGAAGTTCGGGTATTCCTGCTGCAGATGATTCATCGAAAATTCGGGGCGGTCAGGGAAGCAGTAGGGCGACATTTCGCGGCAGCGGTATTCGATCCGATGTGCGAAAGAGGGTCTGTCATGAACGGCCTTTCCGAAATAGATGTGCCCCGGCTCGCCGTTATCCAAAATGGATAGGATATAGCTGATCCTGCCGTTTGTCAAATGAAACTCGCGGCTTTTTTCGTGGTAAAACACAGACATGGAATCATCCTCCTGCCGATATACAAAGGCCGCCGGAGCAGAACCCGGCGGCGTATTTTTGTGTGCAGAGCGGTGAAAATCAGCCCTTCATGGCCTTGACCAAACGGCTTGTGCCCAGACGATCGGCACCCAGATGCAGAAAATCCTCGGCGTCTTCAAATCCGGCGATGCCGCCCGCGGCTTTGATCTTGACATCCGGGCCGACATGACGGGAAAACAGCGCGATGTCCTCACGCGTTGCGCCGGCACCGCCAAAGCCCGTGGAGGTTTTGATGTAATCGGCACCGGAAGCGGTGACGATTTCGCACATCTTGATTTTTTCCTCTTCCGTCAGCAGGCAGGTTTCGATGATGACCTTCAGCAGCTTGCCGGCGCAAGCCTCCTTCACGGCTTTGATCTCATGCAGGAGGTTTTCCCATTTGCCGTCCTTCACCCAGCCGAGGTTGATGACCATATCGATTTCCGAAGCGCCGTTTTTTACGGCATCCTGCGTCATGAAGCACTTGGCGGCGGTGGTATCATAGCCGTTGGGAAAACCGATCACGGTGCAGATCGGCAGCTTGCCGTTTACATATTCCGCAGCCTGTTTTACATAGCTTGCGGGGATGCAGGCACTGGCGCAGTGATATTCCATGGCGTCATCGCAGGTTTTGCGGATCTCCTCCCATGTGGCGGTCTGGTTCAGCAGCGTGTGATCGACTTTGCTCAAAATTTCAAATTGATCCATGATGTTGTATTCCTTTCTGTTTGCAGTTAAAGCATTGGCAGCAGCGAAGTGCCGATGCAGTTTTCCGGCATTGTGATATCAAAGTTATCCGCAATCGTTGCGCCGATGACAGCAAAGGTATCCTGTTCGGGCACAGCGCCGCCCTGCTGCATCGAAGGGGACCACGCAAGGAAGGGCACCTTTTCGCGGGTGTGGTCGGTTCCGGTATAAGTGGGGTCGTTGCCGTGGTCGGCTGTCAGGATCAGCAGATCGTCTGCGCCAAGAACCGGCATCAGCTCGCCCAGCTTTGCATCAAAGCGTTCGATTTCATCGGCATAGCCCTGTACATTGCGCCGGTGCCCCCAAAGAGCATCGAAATCGACCAGATTGGTGAAGCACAGCCCCTCGAACTCGGTTTGTGCCAGCTCGATCGTCTGCTCCATGCCGTGCACGGAGGACTTCGATTTGTGGGAATCCGTCAGCCCTTCGCCATCGAAGATATCATAGATCTTGCCCACAGAGATCACATCGAGGCCGCTGTCCTTCAGCGCATTGAGCACCGTGCGGCCGTAAGGCTTGAGCGCATAATCATGCCGGTTTGCCGTGCGCACAAATTCGCCTTTTTTCCTGCCGGTGTACGGGCGGGCGATGACGCGGCCTACTTTCCATTCATCGCGCATGGTAAGTTCGCGCGCGATCTCGCAGTAACGGTACAGGTTTTCAAGCCCCATGGTTTCTTCGTTGCCGCAGATCTGCAAAACGGAATCCGCAGAGGTGTAAACGATCAGATGACCCGTTGCGATCTCTTCTTCGGCAAGCTCGTCCAAAATCTCGGTGCCGCTGGCACTTTTGTTGCCGATGATCGTGCGCCCCGTTCTGCGGGAAAGCTCATCGATCAGCTCCTGCGGGAAGCCCGTCTGCGTAAAGGTCCGGAATGGGGTGGTGATGTGAAGCCCCATCATTTCCCAGTGGCCGGTCATGGTATCCTTGCCGCGGCTTTTTTCGCACAGGGGGGCGTATTTGGCAAGCGGATGTTCCGCCGGGGCAACGCCGCGCAGCTCTTTCAGGTTGCCGATGCCCAGTTTTTGCAGATTCGGGATGTGCAGCGTCCGGGCATGCTGTGCAATATGCCCGAAGGTATCCACGCCGACATCGCCGTATTGTTCGGAATCCGCCATGGCACCGATGCCAAGGGAATCCAGAACGATTACAAAGATTCGTTTATATTTTTTCATAGCATTTCCCTTACTTGCGGTCGGCGGCAATCAGCCTGCGCAGTGCGCCGACGGCAACCTTGATGGCAGCGTCCGTGTCGTGTACGATCGGATTTTCCAGCCCGGCAGCCTGCCGTTCCTGATTGGCGACAACCAGAAAATCCGAGCCGCAGCGCACGCGCAGATGGCTTGCAGCAATGAACAGGGCAGCCGATTCCATTTCGGATGCCTTGCAGCCCAGCCGCTTCCATGCTTCCCATTTATTCATCAGCTCATAGCTTACCGGCATGCGTTCCGGCTCATGCTGGCCGTAAAAGGCATCCTTGCATTCCACAATGCCGGTATGGCAGGTGTATCCAAGCTCTTTGCCCGAAGCGACCAGTGCGTTCGTCACCTCAAGATCCGCCACGGCGGGAAATTCGATCGGGGCGTATTCCTTGCTTGTGCCCTCCATGCGGATCGCGCCGGTGGCAATGACGATATCGCCGCCCACGACATCCAGCTCCATGCCGCCGCAGGTGCCCACGCGGATGAACGTATCGGCACCGCAGCGGACAAGCTCTTCCATAGCAATGGAGGCCGAAGGCCCGCCGATGCCTGTGGAGGTGACGCTTACCTTTTCCCCGTCAAGATAGCCGGTATAGGTGACGTATTCGCGGCTGTCTGCCACAAGCTGTGCATCTTCAAAATATTCTGCGATTTTTTTGCAGCGCTTGGGGTCGCCGGGCAAAAGCACATAGCGCCCAACATCGCCTTTGCGAAGCTGCAAATGATACTGCAGCCCGATCTCTCCGGAATAGTTTTGCATCGTTCCTCGCTCCTTTATACTTGTACAGTGTGTGTTTTATACCTGTATATATTTTACACGCCGGCTCGTGGGATTGCAAGCTTCAAGTTATACAAAAAACAAAACCGGCTTCTGGATAAAAATTCGCAAAAGCCGCGCCGGTGCAGCCCGAACAAAGCGGCGGCAGGCGGGCTTATTTGGAAAGGGAAAGTTCCATTTTGAACCGATCGATCGGCACATAGTGCTTGGATGCCGCCAAAACGCTGCCGCCTTCACAGCGGATCGTTTCCTGAATCAGGATAAAGGACGAGGATTCGGAAATCGTGTACTGTGCGGCGGTGAAATTGCCCGCAGAGGAATGCGAAAGCTTACATTCGGTTGTGATGCGCCGCGCGTAGATGCCCTCCTCCAGAAAATCCAGCAGGCTTTCGGGATGATTCAGGTCGATGCCTTCCCTGCTGATGACTTCCACGGGAACAAAGCTCAGCGAATAAGCGCACGGCGTGCTGCCGTGGCGGTACCAGCGATCGACAATGACAACGGCGGCGGATTTTTGAAAAAGCATCTTGGTGATCGCACCGGTGGGCGGCTCGATGCGCAGGGCGATTTCCACATCGTCCAGTGTTTCCATGCAGCATTTGCGCACAGGATGCCCGATCGTTTCCATGCCGGAGGAGGGCGCATGCGCATTTTCTTCGTTCACAAAGCTGCCGATGCCCGAACGGTTTGTGATGAGGTTATCCTCCTGCAAAAGGGCAAGCGCCTTGCGCAAAGTCATGCGGCTGACGTCCATTTGCTCGGCCAGTTCCTTTTCCGAGGGAAGCTGGCTTCCCGGCGGGTAGATGCGGTTTTGGATCATTTCGTAAAGCCGATCATAGACCCGGATATATTTTAGCTTTTTTTCCTTGATCGTATTCGTGTGCGTGCTCATGCAAGGCTCTCCTTTTCCTTCCTGAACGGGTGGGGCTGCGCAGCGCAAGCCCGCATTCATTATACAACGGATCGCAACTTTCCGCCACCGAAAAACCGCGCGGGCAGAAAAAGACTGCACCGCGCGGCCGAAAGAACGGGATAGGCAAAGGGCGCATCAGACATTGCAGGCCGAAACGCAGTCGCTCCACGAAACACAGATGTTGAATTTGCCCTCATCATCGGAAAGGCAGCGCAGCTTTGGGCAGAAAAGCGTTTCCAGCGAATTTTCTTCCCCGCGCGCCAGCTTTTCCATTTGCCGGGCAGCGGTTTCAAAGCGTCCGGCCAGAGCCGACATACGCAGATCCAGAACTTCAAATCCATAGGGCTTGTTGGTGGACATCCACAGGGTCTCCCATGCGGTTTTGCATGCGCGCGCCTCCTGCGCGCAGCGCACGGCAAGCGCGGCAAGTGCCTTTGCGGTCTGCGGTGTGCCGGCAGGGGCCTGTTCGTGCCAGCGGCACTTTACGGCAAGCAGCCGGGCCAGCTGTTCGTAGAAACGGTACATTGCTTCAAAACAGGGGGTATCGCTGGAAATTCCGGCATAAAATTCGCAAAGCGCATCATAATGCCGGGAAAGCGTAAGGTGTGCGGTATCCGCAGCGAAAAGGGGCACAAGCGGATCCTGATACAGCAGGAATTTCGCGCTGTTGGCCGGATACGGCGGGGTTTTGCGCGCCTGGATGCCTTCCACGGTGTTGAAGGCATCCAGTGCGGCAAAGGCATCGGGGTTTTCGCCGGTGCATGCGGCAAAGCGTTCGGCAAGCCAAGCTTGTGATATATCGGCGGCATAGTCATATTCCGCATACAGCTGCATGCCGTACAATGCGGCAAGCGGGCTGGTTTCGCCGCCGTTATCGCCCCATGCCGTGGCAAACACCGAACGGATGCCGTAATCTTCACACGCGCGCAGGGCACTGGCAGAGGCGGTGCGCATTTTGGAATAGCACGGGGCAGGGCCGACCCAAGTCCAAAGCCCGCCGGCAAACAGGATCTCGGAGCGGAACTGCCGGTGGGCGCGGATCAGCCGTGCGTAATCGTCATACTCGTTGTGGGAATAATCCCAGTAGACGAGCGGAACATCCGGCGGTGCAGCGTCCAGGATCGCCGGAGGGATCGTTTCCGGCACATCATAATACAGCCCGCTGGGCGATGCGGCGCGCAGATACATATCGCTCCAGATCATGGGCTGCATCCCGTATCTGCGTGCAATTTCACACACGCGCGAAAGATGGCGCGCCATAAGCTCATGCGGGGGAACGATCTTGTTTTTAAAGCGGAAGTTCCCGTGACCGAGCAGGAAGGCTTCATCCATGCCGATGTGGATGCGCTTTGTGGTAAAGCATCCGTGCAGCGCACCGAACATCCGGTCGATCAGCTCATAGGTTTTTTCTTCCCCCACCATTAAAATATCGTTGGTATCGCGCAGATCGGGATCCACCTGCGTCCAGTGAAGCGCGCGTTCCAGATGCGCAAGGGTCTGGATGCACGGAACAAGCTCAACGCCAAGCCCGAGGGCATAGCGGTCCAGACGGCGCAGCTCTGCGGGGGAAAAGCGTCCGCGCAGATAGCCGAAATACGGATATTCCGGGATTTCGTAGGTGTCCTCGGTATACAGCATCAGAGTATCCAGCCCCATAAGAGCCATTTTGCGAAGGATGCCTTCCACGGCTTCCACGGTGGGAACCGCATTGCGGGAACAATCGATCATAGCGCCGTTGTGTTCGAACGCGGGCGCACGCGCAATGGAAAAGCATGCCGAAGTTTTCAGATACGACAGCGCGCGGAAAAACTGGCACGGGGCGGTATATTCCACCTGCAGCGTTCTGCCATCGGATCGGGCGCAAAACTTCTGTCCGCGTGCGGCAAGGATGCGCACCCCGGTTTCGCTTTGGCAAAAGCCCTCGTGCGCGCACAGCTCCTGCACTCCGGCGCACAGCTCCTGCGGAAGATTTTGCGGATCGATCGATACCTGTTTCATTTGGAACACTCCCTTTTGAACAAAATCAAAAAAACACCGCGGCTTCCAAGGCCGCCGGGGAAACGGGGGCGGGGATCAATTTGCTAAATTATACAAGAGCGACAAAATAAAGTCAACGTGTTTCTT
>JAHHSK010000068.1 GCA_020025255.1 Ruthenibacterium sp.
AGGGTACTATAAAAACGTATAAAAGCACTGTACCACAGATTGCAAGGAGATGCAAGACGCAAGCGCGCAGCGGCCCGGACTGAAAAGCAGACCGAGCCGCTGCGCGTTTGGAAAAAGTAAGAGCAGTATAAAACGCAGACATAAGCAGATGGAAGAGGATCGCTTCATCAGGTAAGCGGCGCGCCGAGAATACGTTCCAGCTCGCGGCGGTGCAGACGGTTTTCATAGCAGCGCGATTCGTAGAACAGTGCTGCGTCCTCCGAAGTAAGGAATTCGGGCAGGATCTCTTTCAATTCCTGCTCGATGCTGCTTAAAGCACCGTAATTCTTTTCGGCGCGTTCCCGCAGGCTGCAAAGCTCCACTTCACTTCCGGCAAAGAAATCACCGCGGAACACCATAGCATTGACCGGCACAGCATGCTCCAGACGGTACATCAGCGAGATGAGACGTGCAGTCTGCACATTGCGCATCACCTGCGGCAAAAAGCGGTTCATGGATGAATAGTAGTCATAGCGGCTTTCGGCACCGGTGATGATCTTCGGATTTTCCACACCGTGATAAACGCTGAGAAAGCGTCCGAGAAAATCGGAGGTATCAGCAGCCATGTTCCAGCAGCGTTCGGCAGCATAATATGCGGTATAACGGCTGGTTTCAAACAGGCCATAGGGGTTGCCAAGCGAAAATGTGCTGCACCAGTTGGTGTTGATCATGCCCGTGCAGCGGGAATGTCCGATCACATCACACCACACGTCGATATTGCGCAAACGCTGCTCCACGCATGGATAGTTTTGATACACACTGCCGTCAGCTGCACGCGTGGCCGAGCACGGAAGGGTGCGGATGCCCAGCGAATTGAGTGTTTCGATCACTGCGGGAGCAATCGAGTTGACACGCGCGGGCGAATACAGCCACAGAGCAACGATGACGTTTCGGTTCAGTTTGGAAAGCACGGAAAGATCGTCGGAAGCTGCCATGGTCCCGTTTTTGCGCGTGCTGGCAAACATATCGTGCCATACGATCGGTGTTTTTCCCAGTGAAAGCACTTTTTCTGCAAGACGGTTGATGTATTCCACCGCAAGCTCGCTTCGGTTTTTTCCGCTTTCGCGGCATTCCGCGCTGTGTCCAAGGCTCCACACTTCGTCACAGCCCAAATGCAGGTACTGACATTCGGGATGCATTGCCGCTGTCTCCTCGATCAGGGAACAGGCAAGCTCAAAGGAACCTTTGCGCAGCGGGCACAGTTCGCCGGGTGCGGCGGGGTCTTCACGCAGATACTGATATTCGGGCAGTTTCAGCGCGTACTCCAGATGTCCAAAGGTCTGCTGCAGCGGAATGATGTCAATAAAGTTTTCCTGTGCGGTCTGCATCATCCGGCAGTGCTGTTCCGGCGTAAGCGCGCCATGTGCAGCAACAAATTCGCTTCGCGCGCGGGGCAGCTTGTCTTCATATTCCACCACAAGCGTATTGAATTTGTATTCAGCCATTTCTTCGATGTAATGCAGCACGTTTTCAAATTTCGGGAAAATGCCGCGCATATCAAGGTAATCAGAGCGCAAAGAAAGTTCCGGCCAATCGCAGATTTCAACGGCGGGCCGCTCGGGAATACGCATCCACTGGCGAATGGTCTGCATGCCGTAAAAAAGCCCGCGGGCATCATCTGCGCAAAGGGAAAGGGTATCCTTGCGGATCCACAGAAGATAGCCTTCCCTGCGCCCGAATTCATAGCGGGCCGCAAAGAAGTTTGCGGAATACAGCGCATAGCTGCCGGTGCGGATTTCCACATCAGTAAACAGCTTTTTTGCAGCAGCAAGCAGACGTGTATCCATATCAGGCATCTGTAAAATCATCGGCGTGTTTTCGCTGATGCAGGTATCCGAAGAAAGCATTGTGCATCGCTGCGGCGTGGGGATCAGACAGATCGACATAGAATCACTCCTTTCGCTTGCAAAATCACAGCAGCGAAGCACTGTCGGCATCCAGATACAGGACAGCACCGGGGCATCTGCGCAGGATCGAAGCCGGGCAGGTTTCGGCAATCGGCCCGTTCAGAGTGTCATATACAGCCTTTGCCTTGGTTGCGGCAGGAACGATGCAGAATTGATGCGCTGGCTTTGCAAGGGTCGGCACAGTCAGAGTCAGGGCATGTGTGGGCACATCCTCAAGCTGGGCAAAGCAGCCATCGTGAACCTGCTGGTTGCGGCAGATCTCATCCAGCTTTACGACCTTGACGGCGGCCTTGTCGTTAAAATCGGCAACGGGGGGATCATTGAAGGCGATATGCCCGTTTTCACCGATGCCCATAAAAACGATATCGATCGGAGCTTCGTTCAGCAAAGCGGAGTAGCGGGCACATTCCGCTTCGATATCCTCGGCATTGCCGTCAAGGAAGTTTACTTCAGCAAAGGGCAGAAGATCAAAAATGTGGCGGCGCAGGAAGTTGCCGAAGCCCTGGGGCGCGGCAGCGTCCAGATTGACATACTCGTCCATGTGGAACGCGGTGACGCGGCTCCAGTCGATGCCTTCTTCGCTGCAAAGCGAAGCCAGAAATTCGTTCTGGGAGGGGGCGGCTGCAAAAATGCAGCGAAGGCTTTCTTTTTCTTTCAGCAGGCGGCGCAGCAGATCAGCAGCGTCGCGTGCAGCATCCAAACCGGATTGGGCACGGGTATCATAAATTTTAACGGTCAATTCGTCTTTGCGGAATGTTTTCATAGTAAAGATCCTTTCGTTTGTGGTGCATCAGCCCTTGACAGAGCCGACAAGCACGCCTTTTACAAAGTATTTCTGCAGGAATGGATATACACACATGATTGGGGTGATTGCTACAATAACCGATGCGTATTTTAGCGTTTCGGCAACAATCATCGTGTCTTCCACTGCGCTTGCTTCGGATATTCCGGCTGTCAGCATCTGCTGAAGGATCACTTGCAGCGGATACAAATCCGGGGAATTCAGATAAATGAACGGGATGAAGTACGCGTTCCAAAGGCTGACAGCATAATAAAGCCCGATGGTCGCAAGGACGGCTTTTGAGGTGGGCAGAACCAGACGGAAGAAAACGCCGGCATCGTTCAGACCGTCCACCATACCGGATTCTACGATTTCTTTCGGGAAGGCATCAAAGAAGCTGCGCATCACAATCAGGTTCCAGGTTGTCACAGCGCCGGGCAGGACCACGGCCCACATCGTATCCAGAAGACCGTAGTTTTTAACAACGAGATATGTGGGGATCATGCCGCCGCCGAAGAACATCGTAATGGTGATCATAATTGAGAACAGCTTATTGCCGACCATTTCCTTGCGGCTCAAAGCATAAGCACCCATTGCAGTGATGACAAGAGAAATGGTTGTGCCGATCAGAGTGTACTGAATCGTATTGGAATAAGCGGTGAAGAATTTGTTGTCGTTCATGATGTGCTTATACATATCTAATGTAAAGCCCTTGGGCCACAGCGAAACTTCGCCGCGCATGACCGGCCCGTTGGAAGAAAGAGAGACGGCGATCATGTGAATGAAGGGAATCAGAATCGCACCCATGACAAGAATCATGAAAATACCAAGGATGATATCCATGATGTGAAAACGCTGTTTTTTTGTAACCATGTTCTGAACCCTCCTGATCAAAAGATGCCGGTATCGGCAATTCGCTTTGAGGCTGTGTTGGCAATCACCAGTAATATCAGGTTAACAACTGAACTGAACAGGCCTACGGCTGTGGAATAGCTGATTTGCCCGTTGGAAATACCACTTCGGTATACAAATGTTGTGATGACATCCGAAACTTCATATGTAACAGGAGACTGCAAAAGAAGAACCTTTTCCAGATTCATATTCATGACATGTCCGACGCGAAGAATCAGCATAGTAACCACCGTGGGGGCAATGCTGGGCAGTGTAATAGACCAGATCTGACGCAGACGGGATGCACCGTCCAGCGTGGCGGCTTCATAATATCCGGGATCGACGCCGGAAATAGCGGCAAGATAGACGATGCCGCTCCACCCAAGAGTCTGCCACACTTCCGAAATAACGTAAATTGTGCGGAAGTAGGCCGGTTCAGCAAGAAAATTCAGCGCATTGCCGCCAAAGGCTTTAATCAACAGGTTCACAGCACCGCGAACCGGATCAAGGAAGCTGGTGACCATGCCGCACACCACAACAGCAGAAAGGAAGTGCGGCATGTAGCTGACAGTTTGGACGACTTTTTTGAATTTTGCGTTGTGAATCTCGTTGAGCGCAAGCGCAAAGATGATAGGAAGCGGGAAGCTCCAAAGAAGAGTATACAGGCCGAGCAGCAGCGTGTTGCGGATCAGGCGCCATGCATCCGGGGATGCAAAGAATGTGCGGAAGTGTTCCAAACCCACCCACGGGCTGCCCATAAAGCCGATGAAGGGTTTGAAATCCTTGAAGGCAACCAGTGCGCCGTACATCGGAACATACTTGAACAGAATATAGTAAATCAGGCACGGCAGAAAAAGCAAAAGAAGATAGCGGTCACGCCAGATGCGTTCGCCAAGCGATTTCTTTTTGCGGGCAGACAGCGCGTTTGAAGGCGGCTGTTTTTTCTTTTTTATGTTTGTCAAAAGATGACCCCCAGTTTATGTCCATATAGATTCAATGTGTCGAATAATATCTGCGGCATATTCGCCGCTGCAATGCAGAATAAAGCCTTGCCGAATCCCTTCGATAAAGTCGTTCCACTGGGCGTGGAAGGGAAGAAGATCGCGGTCGATTTCGACGGGAACATAGTCGCCGCCCTGCGAAAGCCAGAGTCCCCGTCCGGTATGCAGCCGCAGCGAACCGTTGGTAAGGTAGATCATGGTTTCATCCTGCGGCACAACGGAATATCCGCACAGCGTAACAGCTTCACTTATGCCGTTTTCGGTGCGGGCAAGCACCTGCGCGCTTGCGTCCACATCGGCATTTTCTGCATAGTAAGTGCAGCTTCCCGTGACAGAGGCAATGCGGCTGTTTGTCAGGTAGCATAATTTATCAAGTGAATGTGCGCCGTAGTTCAGCCAGATTCCGCCGCCGGCTGTTTCCTGCCGGAAGAACCAAGCAGGGCGCGAGGGAACAAAGTAGGAAATGGTGCGGTGATCGCACAGCATGACAAGATGCCCCAAGCGTCCGCTTTCAATCAACCTTTTGGCAGCGCGGTTATGCGGCATGTAACGCTGGATGTGACCAATTTGCAATAGAACGCGGTTTGCCCTGCAAACCGATATCATGCGTTGGCACGAGGCGTAAGAAATCGACATCGGTTTTTCCAATAGGATATGAATACCCCGTTGCGCACATGCGGCAACACAAGATTCGTGCAGAGCATGGGGCAGATTGATGATGACGATATCCGGCTTTTCCTGATCGAGCAGGGTGAGATAATCTCGGTACGCGGCAGCACCGCAGGGCGCGGCCGCAGCGCGGGCGCGGTCTTCGCACAGATCGGCAACGGCGGTCAGGATCGTATCGGGATGTGCATTTACTGCGGAAATATGACGCGGAGCAATCAGCCCCGCGCCGATCATTCCAACACGGAACACGCGGATTCCTCCTTTAGAAACTGCCATGCAAGGATGCGCATAACCTTGCATGGCAGTGGGAAATAAGCGGATTAAATTGTGCCGGAAAGCCGATTATTGGTTCAGAACTTCCTGCAGCCGTGCATAAGCGGAAATCTGAATATCTTTCAGCTTTTCCAGTCCCATGGCTTCGATCTCGGCAACATACTCGTCCCATTCGGACATATCCCGTTTTCCAAGCAGGAATTTGGAAAGTTCTTCGGAAACATGGGTGCCGACGTTGGAACCAACGGTATCAAATATTTTGCGTTCTTCTTCCGTATAGCTCAAAGAAGGCTGGTCCGGCAGTTCGTGCGAGGGAGTGGCTTCATAAGCATGTGCAAGATTCGGGCTGGAAACTTCGAACTGGCTGATCTGGGATTGTGAATCAAAGCGCAGATATGTGCCGTAATTCTGCATGCCAAGTTCACGACGGATATCATAACCCGCTGCAAGAACATCGTCATGCCACTTCCATGTGCCATCGGCCTGTTTATCGGCATAAACACCGTCTTCGCCCCAACTTACCAGTTCCATTGCTTCGTCAGTGTACAGCCAGTCGATATATTTAAGAATCTGATCGAGGTTTTTGCTTAATGCGGAAACAACAAAGCCGTATTTGCCATTGGCAGAGAACGTAGTAACAGGCTCGCCGTTGGAACCCATAGAGGGGGGAGGCATGTAATTGATGCTGAAATCGCTGTCCGTTTCCGAACCCGCTTTCGTCAAGCTTGTGATGCGGTTAAGGTAATCATAGGTGACAAAGGAAGTGCCGCTTGCCATAGCTTCGACCCAGCCGGCGGTATCCACTGTCATAAAGCTTGGCAGAAGCAGACCTTCTTCGTACAGTTTATTGTAGAAGGTGATAAGCTCCTTAAATTCATCGCTGGTTGCACCGAAGAACCATTCCTTAGTATCGTAGTCATACGAATAGTACAGCATATTATCGTTGGGGTCCATAAAGCGGGTGCCAAAGTTCGCTGCAAGCTGCTGCAGCTGACGCATGCCGCTGGTGAAAGAACGGAACGCCAAGGGATAACTGTCCGGATAAGCTTCTTTCATTTTGACCAGCATGTTATAAAATTCATCCTGGTTGGTCGGAACTTCCAAGTTCAGTTCTTTCAGAATATCTTCACGGAACAGCCAACCGCGGCGGTTCGTATCTTCTACACCGTGTTCCGGAGCAATATATAAGGCGCCGTCAGCAGAGATGAATTGTGCAACACGAGAGGGGTTGGCATCCATCCAGGCTTTGAAATTCGGCATCTCATCCAGATGATCCAGCAGGTTGACGAATGCACCCTGAGGCCCGTATTCAAAAGCAGGCGATACTTTGATAAGATACATCAAATCAGGAAGTTTGCCGGAAGCAATCTGCAGCTGCACTTTTTTGGCATAGTCGCCACTGGGGATCGGGGTGGCATCAAAGGTGACATTGGTTGCACGATTGATAGCATCCAATACATACCAATCAGGATTATATGGGAAACTATCATGACTGGGAATCATCATGCTGATGGTAACAGGTTCATCAAACAGACGGCTGCCCGTTTCGACGGCCGATTGCGGATCGGAATCCGGAACAGAACTGCCGGAAGAACTGGAAGCAGCACCGCAGCCTGCCAGGATGCTGACGCTGAGCGTGAGGGCAATCGTCTGCATCAGGGTTTTCATGGAAACCTTTTTCACTTGCAATAACCTCTTTTCAAAATTCTTGCGTTCATTTCATGTTTCAGGGATGCAGCGGAATACGTTTTTCCACTGCAATCAAAGAGCCAAAACCAACATTGCAATGTTTTTTGATCTGCCCCAAGTGTATCGAATACAGAATCCTTTTTCAATTCCCAATCTGTTGCAAAGGCTTCATTTTGTTGGGAAAATGCAATGCACAATACAAAAAAAGACAAATTGATGGGTGGGTAACAAAATGAAGCTTGACATGGGGCTTATTCACGGCATAATTAAAAAAAGCGGAACACAGCATAAAAAGCTGTGCTCCGCAAAAAACCGGAATGCCGGATCAGAAAAGATTCTTTTTTCGATATTCGTTGGGAGAAAGACCGGTGAATTTTTTGAACTGGCGCAGGAACGTATTGCTGTTTTCGATGCCAACCTGCGGCCCGATATCGGCAATGCGGATATCGGGATCATGCAGCAGATCGATCGCTTTGCGCATGCGCAGACTGCCAATGGCATCGCTCAGGTTCATTTGGGTCTTGCTTTTGAAATAGGAACTCAGATGACTGCGTGAAACATGAAGCGCCTGTGCCATTTCCTCAATGGAAAATTCGCGGGAAAAATTGATTCCGATATAATCATATGCCTTTTGCAGCAGCGGGTCATCCATAGCGTAAGTATCCATTCCCGCACAAAGAGATTCAATAAAGCGATTCACGACCTGAACATAATCTTCAAACATGGCGCAGTGATTGAGCTGTTCATAAATATTGCTGGCGGAGGAAAGCTGTTCGGAACGCATCCCCGTAAGGGCAAGGGCGTACACCGCCGTATTTACGACCGAAATACACAGCAGGATGAATTGAGCGCGGCTTGTGCCGGCATCGCGGTTTTCAAGCAGGATGCTGCGCGCATAATCTGCGGCATCCTGCGGGCAGCCCGCAACGATCAGACTGCGCAGATGTGCCTGAGCGGACAGAGAAAACTGGTAGTGCTTTACACTGGATGACGAAACCGGCAGGCGCAGCAGTTGGGAGGAATCCTGCACAAGAGCATATTGCTCGGCGTCCAGCAGCTGCGAATACAGTTTGGAAAGATCATCAGACGATTGAGTTGGGACGCTTTGGATCACGGTGAAAAAAGCGTGCTCTTTTTCATTTTCCAGCTGCGTCATAAAGCGGGAAAGGGTTTCGTCCATGCTGCCGGTGCTGGGCACAGCACTTACGCGGGCGATGAAGCGTCCGGGGTCCAGTTGGAATACAAGCGTGGAATCGAACAGGGACTTGAGGGAAAGCTCCAGAAGTTCCTGCAGCTGGCGTTCCAAAGCGCACACCGGCATAGAGCAAAGCGTGCCGATATCGCTTCGATAATGGATGCGTATATACAAAAACGAAAAAACACCTTCGACCGGTTCGGCTGAACCGGTACGCACATAGATGTTTTTCAGCTGAAGCCGCAGGAAATATTCCGAAAGTTCACGGTCCTTCAAGGCAAGCTCCTGTGCCTGCCGGTGCTGGCGCTCCAAAATGGATTCGACTTCACGGCAGATATTCTGCGGGGTGGCATCCAAAGCGGAGGAATGCTGCTGGATCATGCGGAAAAGCTTATTGATCGGATCCAGCAGATGACGCAGGGAGGTAAGTGCTGCAAAAAGAATCAGGATCAGCGAACCAAAAGAAAGATATACAGTGAACCGCACGTTGCGCAGCAGCTGTTCCGTTGCGGCACTTTCCGGCAGATACTTCAGATAGATCAGCCCTTCGGAGGAAGGGCAGCGAAAAAGATGTCCGCGGAAGTCATCCGGCAGGGAATCGGCCTGTTCCAGAGAAGTGACCACCGGTGTGGCATCGGAAGAATACAAAAGAGAACCCTCTGGGCTGAATATGGAAAAGCCCTTGGTCAGATAGGAATCGGCCTGCTTGCACAGGCTGCGGATATCCAAAAACAAAACGGAGAGCAAATTGCTGTTCCAATAGGACTTAAACGCAGTGGGCATCAAATCACAGGTATAATGAAGGCCGCTTGGGGAAAGCAAAGAAAATTCCGTTTCCGGATAAAAACGGCGGGAAAACGGTTCCTGCATCTGATCGAGCCAGAATTGGGAATCGAAGCCGGGTGCAACATAGCGCAGACGGGTTACATCTTCCGCCAGATAATAGCCGCCGTTACTGATTGTGCCGGGACTGTTTTTGAAAAACACCACCCAGCCGGAAACGTGCGGTGCTGACTGCATGGCTTCGTTCATTTTAAGTGAAAATTCCGTAAAATCATATCCATCCGGAGAACCGGAACGGCTGAGCAGGCGATAGATATTTGCATTGCGCAGCGATTGATATTGTGCATCAATGGCGGAAAGGGCATGATCCAAATGAGAAGCTGCACTGCTAAGATGATGCGTATTGGTCACGATGATCTCTTTGCGCATTTCGCCCAGAAGATGCATGTAAGTAATAAGATGTACAGCAGACAAAAGGGCGACTGTCAATGCAAAAACACTCAACAGCTTCACGTTGAAAGACAGCTTTTTCCACATGTGAAGGGCACCTCCGGATTCTTGATTTGAAGGAAAGCAACGCTTTCATTATTTCCCGAACGGAAGATTTTGTCAAGCGCAAAACCGGAAACAAGCACCCAATACCCAATAGAGCGAAAAACAGGAATGCACATTCTATGCGGTATTCCTGCCGATGAAAAACTGCATGAAATATAGGAGGAAAGATCATGATACGAATCAGCAATGCAAAACGAGTGACGAAAAC
>JAHHSK010000069.1 GCA_020025255.1 Ruthenibacterium sp.
CGTGCCGCTTTGTGCGATCGTGTATGTCATAGTGCCCCCCTAGTATTCTTCGCCGTACAGATCTGCCGCGCCGTTATTGTCTTTGTCGTACACGGATTTGAGCATCACATCCGAACCGGTTATGACCCGTTCCAGCTGTGCTTTCAGCTTTGCGATCAACGCCGATGCCTGATTTTGCAGCGTCGAGGTCGGGATACCCGTCACCCCGTCACGCATGATCCCGCACATTTCATCGTTCAGCCGTTCGTCCTCGATATCATCCGGTGCAATTTCGACGCTTGCTGCGCGCTGCAAAATGCTTGCAACGATGATTTCCTCATACGCTTCATCCTGCCGCGGCACAGGTTTGACCGGGCTTTGCGCATAATCGCCGTACCGCAGGATCACCCGCGGCATTGTATTGGCTGTTTTATCATAAGATATCGCAACGCCGACCCAGCGCGACAGCGCGCCGGACGCTACATCCACTGTCAGCGTTACGGCGTCCTTGTCATATGCCGCAACGCCCCAGAACGGTTCGGGCTTGAGCCATGCAAGCCCGCCGGAAACCCGAATGTTTCGCCCGCCCGCTGCCGTTACAGCAAAGCAATCCTGCGCCGAAAAAACGCCGCGCGTTCGCGTGCCGGTGTACGCACCGATCGGCGCAGCGGTATATTCATGTCCGTCAAGCGGCCATGCCTGCATCATAAAATCACCTCCAATACGGCATCTATCGTTTTTCTTTCCTCATATGTGATTACCGCTTCCTGCACACGCACCTTTGCCCGGATGCCGTATTTCTGTACGGCAAGCGGCAGGATATCGCCCAAATCATAATCCTTTGCGAATTGCAGCATCGTCTGGCGAAGCTGGGCCGCAAACGAAAGGCCGCCGCGGTGCTGTATCAGCTTTTCCATGCCACGCGCATGCAGCAATGCACGGTATTCCGTGTCGGTCCATGTGTGCTGTGTGCCGTCTGCATCCTGATATTCCCTGGCAATATCGTCTGCATCCACATACAGTTCCTTTCGCGGCATCCCGGCGGAAAGATCCACCGTTTCCACGATGCGCCCGCCGCCTTGGCCTTTGCCGCATACGATCGCGATATTTTTGGTATCGGCATCATCCTCCACAAGCCGGATGCCGGCAAGCGTGCCGGAGGTATCGCCCAAAAAGCCGATGTATTCCGGCGATGCCGGATCCGTGCGGTCTTTTCCTTTATAAACGCGGAAGGTTTCTTTCTGCGCTTCGTCCGCTGTCACACAAAAGCCAAGGCCGGATACGGCGGCAATCTTTTTTTGTGCATCCAACACACTGCCCCACGATATTTGGCCGTCAAAGCGTTCCGGAAAGCCGCTTTCTGGAGCAGCTGCAAGCGGCAGTCCGCGCAAGTTTTTCTGCACGACGGCACGCATGCCCGTTTCTGCCGCGCCGATCGGTTCGGTGTACATCACCACACGCTCCGCAAGGCGGTCTGCCGTCATTCGGGCGCGCACCGTCACCTGCGGATTTTTTAAGTCGTCCTCGATTTCAATCTGCCGGATGATCGCCCGCAGATGCGGCCGATCGGTATTCTGCAAAAGATTTCCGCTTTGCAGCAGTGCAAGGTTTGCTTCCGTTGCCGCGCACACCAGCTTTGCTTCCCCTGCGTCTGCATATTTTTCCTGCCATTGCAGGCTTTTGATTTTTCGGATCTCTCCGAGACATTCGCCGTTTTTCCAGCAAAGCAGCTTATATTCCATGGCGTTCCCCCTTTGCTGCTATTACCGTGCAGATGAGATTCTGCCGGTTTTCTGCTGCATCTGCCGCAAAGGTGCAGCCGCCGGGCGGGATACGCATGGAAAGATCGCTTTCCGGCGAAAGAAAGCGGTATCCGTTGCCGATCTGCCCGGACGCATTTCGATACTGTACCGCGGTACCGTCATCTTTATCCGCATCATGTGTGCTGATGATGATTTCCTCCCCCTGCTGCATTTCCTTTTTTACGGAAATTTTTTTATTTTCTTCAACAAGCCACACCACCGGATCGCGCAGCTTGGCTTTTGCAAAAAGCCGGATCACAAACGCCTGTGCGATATTCCCCATGTTTTCCACGCGCACAAATTTTTCATTGCTGTATCGGGAAATCGAGTGCTGTGCCACCGTGAACGGCGTATGCCACAGTGCCCGCAGACCGGCGAGTGCATAGCTGCGCTGCCGGATGCTTCTGAAATACGGATACGGCGCGAAAAAACGAAACTGGAAGGACTGCGGACGCAATCCGTCACTTAAAATCGGAAGCTGCTTTAAACAGCCCGCCAGATACCACTCTTCGCCGTTTTCCAGCCCGAAAATCAGCCGTGCGGCCGCCAGCGGCACCAGCACATCCAGCATCTGACGGCGGCGCGCTTCGACGCTGCGCACGATCGTGCCGTTGACTGTGATCTCTTTCGGCAGCACGCTTTGCCCGCCGATCGATGCGCCGATCTGCCCGGTATTCTGCATGCTGTCAATTTCGACATTGGTTTCCATTCCTTCAACGGAATCGATCCAAAAATCACCGGCAGCATCAAAAACGATGCTGCCGGCCTTATTTTCATATGTTATTTTTGTAAAACGATTCATGGCAGCCCCCATTTTGCGCGGTTCAGCATATCCTGCGCTTCGCGTGTAAGTTCACGCGGACTAAGTGCATCATGCGTGTGGATCGTCTGATTGAACATCACCGTGTATTTCGGTGCTGCGGCCGTCCCAGCCGGTGCATATCCGCGCGGCGCGAAGGCACTGCCCTGCACGGCGGCAAACGGCACATCGAATGCACCCGTCACTTGTGCTGCCGCACGATGCATGGCACGGCGCAGCGGCTGTGTGTTTTGTTCGATGCCCTGTGCCATACCGGCCGGGATCCATTTGCCCACTTCGTCGCGCATCACACGGGACGGAGAATGGATGCCCAGCGCGCCCTTGATGCTGTCCAGCACATTGCGTGCCACATTTTTGGCAGCATCCCACAGCATGCCCGCCATGGCTCCGATGCCGTTGATGATGCCCTGAATGATATCTTTGCCCAGCTGCAGCCAGTCGGTTTCGGTGATCGTATTCCATATTTTCTGCACGATCTGCAGCGCGGCTTGGATGAGATCCGGAAATGCATTGAGGATCCCCGCAATCAGCCTTCCGAGCATTTCATATCCCGTTGCGATGAGCTGCGGAAAATTGTTGATGATCCCGGATATCATCGTCAGCACGGCATCTGCGGCGCCTGTAAGCATGCTCGGCAGACTTTGCCGCAGGCCGTTTACCAGATTCAAAAGGATGTTTACCCCCGCTGTTATGATCTGCGGCGCGTTGTCGGCCAGCGTTTGGATAAAACCCGAAAGTGACTGCATCGCACTGTTAATCAGCACAGGCAGCGATTGCACAATGCCATTTACGATCTGATTGATGATTTCCGTGCCGCGCTGAAGCATCTGGGGAAATTTTTCCGCTATCGCTGCGCTGAATGATATAAGGGATTCCCCCGCCTTGGCACAGAATTCCGGAACGCCGGAGGAAACGCCGTTTACGATGCTTTCCAAAACAGCTGCCCCCACCGGCACCAGCTGCGGAAATATCCCCGCGGCAAACGTTCCGATTGCACCGGGCAGGGCGGAAAAAAGATTTCCCAGCGCGGGAAGAAGATTATCCCGCAGAAAGGTGACGCTTGTTTCCACCAATGCCTTGATTGCCGGGCGCACATCCTGCCCAAGCGAAAGCTTGCCAAAAACATTGGTTAAGGCCGCTTTCATCGCGGCAAGACTGCCGGAAAACGTGGTCGCAGCTTCCTGTGCCGTGGTGCCGGTAATATCCAGCTCGCCCTGGATCACATGGATCGCCTGATACACATCGCTTAAATTATCGATATTGTATTTGACGCCGGAAAATTTTTCCGCATCGGCCAAAAGGCGCTGCATCTCTGTTTTCGTGCCGCCGTAGCCCAGCTTTAAGTTATCGAGCATCGTATAGTTCTGCTTTGCAAAGCCCTGATACGCATCCTGGATCGAGCGCATATCCGTGCCCATTTTGTTTGCATTGTCGGACATATCGACCATAGCCATATCCGCAATGTCGGCCGCCTTTTGTGTATCGCCGCCAAGCGATTGCAGCAGGCTTGCGGAAAAGCCGGTTGCGATCTCCATGTATGCATTGGCCGAAAGCCCCGCTGTGCGGTACGCTTCATCGGCGCGCGCTTGCAGGGTTTGCGCCGATTCCTTGAAAAGTGTTTCAACGCCGCCGATCGATTGTTCCAGATCCGCACCGGAAAAAAGAGATGTGGAAACCGCTTTGCCGATTCCCGCTGTCACCAGCACCCCTTTCAGCGTGGATACAAGGCTGCTGCCCAAATTTTTTCCGGCAGATTTGCCGGCATCCGGCAGTTCTTTTCCCAGCGCCTTCCCAAGCTTTGCGCCGATGCCCCTTGCCGAGGGCATGATCTGTACATACGCTTGTGCCAGTTTCGGGCCTTTTTCGTCAGCCATTACTCCTCACCTCCGATTGCCGCCGCCCTTGCCGCGATAAAATCTTGCGCCGTATCAAATGCCATGATTTCCCCGCTGTCGTCCTGCGGCATTTGCCGCAGGCGCAGCATGATGCGGCTGTCTGCCCGCAGGCCGGCCGCCAGAGTAGCCAGCCGCCGGCAGGGAAGCTTTTCCATTTCCAGCACACCGTACGTTTCTGCCATATCGCAGAGGACGGCATCCCGGTCGGCAGAAAGCATCGCGGCAAGGGCCATTATTTTTTTACCGTGCTGTTTTTTGCCGAAAAAATTTCTTCGACCGCCTGCATCACGGCCTTTACCGGCACGCGCCCTTCGGGGGTTCGCACCGTATCATACAGCACCTTTTTCTGGTCTTCGCCCAACAGCAGCCGAACGATTTTGGAAATCTCGGTCGGGCTTTCTTCCAGATTTGCCAGCGCATCGACCAGCTCCATATCGTCCAGCACGGCATCTTCGATTTTGTATTCAAAGCCGCAGCTTGTTTTTCCGGTGATCATGCTCCTGCCCCCTTAATGTATTCATAATGCGTGTTGCCTTCGGCGTCGGCCGATGCCGCCACAGTCGTTTCATAGCCGATCGCGCCGTCGTCCTTATAGACGATTTCGCCCACTTCGGTCACGGCCGCCTGCGGCACTACCACACGCTTTGCTATGCCGCCTTTCAGCACCATTTCGACCACAAGCACCCGTTCCTGCGTGGGGCTGCTGTTTACTTTGATCGTGATTCCCGCAGCCAGCGTACCGGATACATTGCTGTCCCCATATACCATTTTCAGCACTTCCGGATTGGTGCATTCGATCATGGTGAAGCTGAAATGATCCGCCTTTTCTTTGACGGTGTTCAGCACCACATCGCCGCCCCAGGCTTTTACTGTTTGCGTCTCGGGCGTATTTTTGTTTTTCAGCCCGTCTTCGCTGATATAGCCCAGCGATTTAAAGGCTCCGTCCAGGGACGAAACGGCATCCGTCGGCAGCCTGGTGCCCAGCGGCGCGGCATAGATCGCCCCGCCTTTTTTCGGCTTGCCTGCGCTTACATTTTTTGCATCAGTCATTTTCTGCTCCTTTCGTTTTTGGATAATAGGTAATATCGTACACCGCCTGCCAGCGGTAGCGCTTTGTGCCCGTATCCGGGAAGGGATGATCGTTCAAAAGCTTTGCGGCGCTGATGTCCGCGAGCGTATCAAAATCTTCCATGGCCGCTTTGATGATTTCATTCAGCAATGCCGCGCCGTACAATGTCTGCGCGTATGACTGTACCGCTATACGAACAGTGCTCATACCGGGGCACGGGTATTGCGCCGAAAGCCGTTCGATGCGAATCAGCTTTTCCGGCAGATCTTGCGGCACTTCCAGCTTACAGGGCACCGACAGCACTTTTTCAAGATAATTTTTCAGTGTGATTTCAAGCATCTGCATTTTCCTTTCACGGGCTAAGCGCTTTCCAGAGTGTATTGTTTTCGGCATTATCCCGCTTTGCCTTTGCGGTTTTCGGGCGCACGCTTACATTCACGCGGGTTTTGCCGGAATAAGCACTGATTTCATAACCCTCGCCGCATTTTCGGGCAATGATTTCCGCCTGATTTTCGCAAGCCAACTGCATTTCTTCACTGCGCAAAAGCTCACGCACGCCGGAAGGATTCAGCCGGATGATCACTTCACTGCTCATAGCGTTCCACCTGTACCTTTCCTTTCCAGCGCAACGGGATTTCATCCTCTTGCCAAAGCAGGGGAGGTGTGCACACGCGCCAGCTGCGGCCCATGAAATCGACGCGGCATCCTTCCCATGCATGGGCATCGCCTTTCGGGATGTGCAGCTCATACACCGCCTTTCGCGCGAAAAGCTGCTCTGTCTGGGCAGCGGCTTGCGCTGAAAGCGGCGAGATCAGCACATTTTCCACGCGGACAGGCACCTGCGTATACACCGGTGCGCCAAAGGCATCCTCTCCGGTCTGCCGCTTTTCAAACAGAGTGACTGCCGTGCCCCGGATCCATGCCATAAAAATCGATCACCCCCACCTTCTGCCGGCGCAGACCCAGGCGCGCAAGCTCGGATTTTTTGATAAACAGCCCGCCGCCCGGAACAAGGAAAGTGCCGGCTGCAGAATAGCCCCCGGCACTTTCACTATACTGCGTCATCGGCTCGCTGTCCGTCGATGTCATCAGCATGCGCGCTGTCACATCGCACACCACACTGCGAGCCACGGCGGCAAGATCGGCATCCGCTTGCAGCATCGCATCCAGATCCTTGCCCACTTTCCGCGCTTCCACGCGAAGGCAAGAGGAAACAAGATCCAGCAGCTCCGCCGCCCGCTGCTGCTCGGGTGCTGTCATTTTGCGCCACAGCACCGAAAGATCGTTTACCGATGCGTAGGCGTTCATGCCTGCACCCCGCTTGTGCGTTTTCTGCCCTTGGTGCACGCGCTTTCTTTTGCGGCAGTATCTGCGGATTTCCCCTTTTCTGTTTCGGGTTCGGCTTCTGTTTCGGGTTCGGCTTTGCCGGCTTCCTGCCAATTTTCCCCGCTGATGTGCACATCATCGCCCACCTGCACACATGCCCCTGTTTTGGTATTGGTATATTCCCGCATTGTGCATCCTCCTTTACGCCGATGTTTTGATGAATGCAAATGCCGCCGGGTTCAGGATGCCCCACCCGATATAGGCTTCGGCGCGCAGATACACCTGATTGTGCCCTTTCAGATCGCCCAGGGTCGGATCATTGTCCGGATTGCCGTAGGGGATGACTTCCAGCGGGATCTGCTTTGCATAGCCCCATTTAAAGGCGTTTTCAAAATCGCCGCAAAGGGCCACGTCTTTGATGCCGGACGGCGCCATTCCGTTCGATGTTTCAACCCGCAGCCCGTTGAGCGTACCGGGATTGTTGCCCCACGCAAGTTCGGGATACAGCTTGCTGCCGTCGCCGTTTTTCAGCTTTGCCAGCGCGGATTTGAATTTCGGTGAAAAGATCGCGCCGTTCACTTCATTTTCCGCACCGGTCACAAGGTCGATTGCCGCTTGCATATTTTCATCCGGTGCGGTGATTTCCGCGCCGCTGATCGTAATTGCCTGCGTCACCTTGCTGTCGAAATGATTGCTGCCGATCACATCCGATGCCGCCGCCTTGCGCGGGTTCCAGCCGTGCAGTGCCATAAGATCCAGCCCCTTTGCCACCTTGCGCGCAAAGCCTTCCGAAAACGCTTTCAGCACTTCGATTTTTCTTTCTTCGGATGCCGTCATAAATTCTTCCGAAACGCGCGCGCCGTATTCCACTTTAATGGGGACGACCGTAACCGGCTCGACTGTCATGCCGCCTTTGGATTTTGCGCCGCTTTCTGCAACAACGTCGATTTCCTTATCCAGCTGGAAGGTAAATTCCTTCTGGCCGTTGAACGGGATCGGCCGTGCTGCGCACAGATTGGCAAGGGCGGAATGCCCCTTTGTTTTCTGGATCAGCTCCGGGATCAGTTCTTCGGGGAAAAGTGTGCCTTTATTCAATACATCTGCCATAATAAATCATTCTCCTTTTGTAAGGGCTGCCGCCATATTTTTATAGGCAGCATCTTTGCCGCCAATGCCCTGCGGTTCCGTGGAACCCAGCGGCGCGCCCGGTGTGGTTTTTTGTGCAAGGAAGCCTGCCAGCGTCTGCGCATCCCGGCGGATACTGTCTTCATCATCGCCGGAAAGACGCTCGACCAGTTCGAACGGGATGCCTTCTTCGTGGGCGATGCGCGTTTTTACAAAGGCGGTCTCGTACCCCTTGATTTTCGCATCCAGCTTTGCCTTTTCTTCCGGGGACAGATATTCTTTGTACTTTTCATTCACATCCTGCGGCGAAAGAAAGCCCGCATACTGCTTTGCGGCATCCTGCGGCGAAAGAAAGCCCTCGTACTGCTTTGCAAGCGTGCTTCTTTCCCGTTTGAGCCGTTCGCTGATTGCGGCGTCAAATTCTTCCTGTGTTGTGATCGGTTTAAACTCTGCCATTTTTTGTTTTTCCTCCCAATTTCCCGTTGGTGTCGGTATTTTATTTACAGCCGGATGCAGCATCCGGTCAGTAACTGATTTTCGGCGGCCGGCGCGTTTTGCATTCTTTTCGCTGCCAGACCGCAAGGATCATGCTTTCCATAATTTCAATTTTGATGCCCTCTTTAATTGCACGATACCCAAAGCCGCCGCCTGTGCCGATTGTGCGCTTATCACAGTTGGTTACAGCTTGCACTAAACTGGGCTGCCCCATGTGGCACAGCCGCTTTGCGTAAAGTTCCTGTTCAAACATTGCGTTTGCCACGATGATTTCCTTCACCGTCGGCAGGATCGGCTTTTTGATATGGGCGCGCTGCATGGCATCATACAAAAGCTGCTGCCCGTTTGCGCCGTCAATCACGATTGATTGCAGCTCCGCTTTGCGCAGAAAAGATAAAATCCAGCCGAAGCCGTCGCGCATCGGACGGCAATCAATGGTTTCCACAAAGATTCTGTCATCGCTTGTGCATACCGCGATCGAAAGCGCAGCACCTTCGCCGTCATGCCCGAATTTTATACCGGCACACAGCTTGCCGCGCAGTTTCGGCAGGGCGGTGCATTTCAGTTCATCCCATTCCGCGCGGCTGATGACGGATTGCAGATTGTATTGCAGCCACAGCCCCAAACGCTGGATGTTGAAATCAATATCATCGCTTCCGATTTCATCCGCAATTTTCCGCTCCGTCAGCTTCGTGCCAAGGGACGGATTTGTTTCATACCATGCATCCCGATCCTGCGGATCGGTTTTGTGCGGCACGCTCCATTCTGCCCAGCCGGTATTTTTCTTGTCGCCGCGCAGCGCATCGTTGCGCAGGTGCAGAAACACCGTGCCGGAAGAAACCGGCGTCGGCGGTGTGCCGCAAAAAACAGTCTGCGGGTTATCACTGTCGGAAACCACATATTTCAGTGCGGTTTCTTCGGCATCCTGATATTCCTGTGCTTCGTCAATTACCAGCAAGTCGTAGCCTTCGCCCAAGCCGCCTTTGGAAGAACGGGTGCGGAATTCAATGCGCCCGCCGCCTGCGCTGTCCGGCAGGGTGATACTTTCGCGCCCGTTGGCTTTCAGCGCATCATAGCTGATGTGCGCTTTCTGCAGCCGTTCGCACAGACGTTCCCACGCGGCGTGGCTTGTGGTAGTTCGGTGCGCGGTGTGCATGATTTTTTCCCCGCGCTTAAGGCCGATCATTTCGCGCATGACAACTACTTCGTTTTTGCCGTTTCGGCGCGGCACGGCATACCCGAATTTTGTGTGCAGCCACAAGCCGTCATCATTGACGGCAAGCATATCGTATAAAAGCAGCTCCTGCCATGGATACGCCTTGCGGCCGCTGGAATTATAAAGCCGGACGGCATCATT